>NZ_JBEXLH010000060.1:0-53824 GCF_040609855.1 Nonomuraea sp. NPDC004580
CTCAACCGGACCAAGGACACACGACGTCGGCGGGCAACCACTCCCGATTTTCAGCCCAGAACGGGCCTCCCGCTAGGGAGATCGGAGACTAACCCGCCGGCTCGCGGCCGAACGGCGTGCGCCCGGGGTGGTGAGACCCGGTGTCCCTCGCCCATCCGGCCCGGTCGCCGGCCCGGTCGCCGGTGTCCCTCGCTCATCCGGCCCGGTCGTCGGCCGTCCGGCGGGCGTGTGCGCGGGGCGTCAGTCGGGTTGCTGGGCGGTGACGAGGAAGCCGCAGTCGCCGAAGGCGACCTCGTCGCCTGACTTCACGCGCGCGGGCCCCACCAGGCGCCAGCCGTTGAGCCGGGTGCCGTTGAGCGAGCCGAGGTCGACCAGCATCCACTCGCCGTCGCTCTCCCGCCGCAGCTCGGCGTGCACCCGGGAGACGGTCAGATCGGACAGGACGAGGTCGCACGCGGACCCGCGCCCGACCACGTACCGCAGCCGGTCGTCGTCGGGCAGCGCGAGCCGGGGCAGCCTGGGCCGCCGCCAGGCGGCCTGGAGGCGGGTGGTGAACTCCGAAACGGAGGCGACGGCGTCGGTCAGCCGCTGCCGGAGGGTGGGCCGCCGGGGCAGGTCGGCCACGAGCTCGTCGAGCTCGTGCCTGCTGCGCGCCCGCAGCGCCTGGTCGACCCGGCCCACGAAGGTGTCATGGGAGATGCGGCCCTCGACGGCGCGGTCTCTGAGCTCATCGATCGCACGGTCACGTTCCCCGTCTGAGGCGCGAAAGGGCGGATGAGTGGAGCTCATAGAGCGAGTATCGGCCTGAACCTCGGTCGCTGTCCAGAATACGGGGATCAGTTGCGATAAGCATACTCAGTATGCATAGTCAGTATCCATGTCGATCAGGCACGGACTGCTCGCCCTGCTCAGTGGCGGACCCCGCTACGGCTACCAGCTCAGGGTGGAGTTCGAGGCGTCCACGGGGGGCACGTGGCCGCTCAACATCGGCCAGGTCTACACGACGCTGGCCCGGCTGGAGCGCGACGGGCTGGTCGCCCCGGGTGGCTCCGACGACCAGGGCCGCGCGATCTACACGATCACCGAGCAGGGCCGGCGCGAGCTGGAGCACTGGTACGGCACCCCGGTCGCCCCGACCGACCGCCCCAGGGACGAGCTGACCATCAAGATCGCCATGGCGGTGGCCGGCGGCGTGGACGTCGCCGCCGTCCTCCACACCCAGCGGGAGGCCACCATGCGCGCCCTGCAGGAGCACACGAGGGCCAAGCACAGGGCGGGCGAGGGCCTCGCGCAGCGCCTGGTCCTCGACTCGCTGATCTTCAAGGCCGAGGCGGAGCTGCGCTGGCTCGACCACTGCGAGGCCGTGGCGAAGGGGAGGACCTGACGGCGGTCACTCGGCGCCGGCAGGGGCCGGCGCGGCGGGCGCCTTGAGCCGGTACTTCATGACCATCAGCACCGAGGAGAAGATGATCAGCGCGGGGATCACGGTCTGCCCGATGAGGACGGCGGTCACCGCGCTCTCCGGCTGCTCGACCGGCCGGCTCGGCTCGGACTCGATGAACCCGCCGATCGACAGCACCACGCCGAAGATCAGCGCGCCGAACGCGCTCACCCCGCTCTCGATGGCCGTCCACAGCCCGGTCAGCACGCCGGCCCGCCGCTTGCCGGTCTCCGCCGCGTCGGCCGCGATGACGTCCGCCAGCATCGAGAACTGCAGCAGCTGCACCCCGGCGTAGCCGACGCCGACCAGCAGGATCCACAGGTGCGCCCACACCGAGCCGAACAGCGGCGTGGCGATCGCGGCCGTGGTGCCGCCGCCGAACATCACCGTGGCCAGCACCATCGCGCCGCGCTTGTCGAGGCGCCTGGCCAGCCGCACCCACAGCGGCATGGTCAGCAGGATCGGCCCGACGAGGGCGGCGAAGAGCGTCTGGGTGGCCCCCGAGGAGCCGAGCGTGTACGTCGCGAAGTAGGGCGCGGCGGCCAGCATCATGCTGACGGCCAGCATCTGCGTGCAGGCCAGCACGGTCAGCCAGATGAACGCAGGGTTCCCCTTGATCGCCGCGAACTGCTCGCGCCACCCGCCGCGGTCCGGCTCCGGCGCTCCCGTCATGGGGGCGCGGGCGGTGCCGAGGAAAGAGGCGAGCATGGCGACGAGCAGGATGACCGCGATCGTCAGGCCCATCGTCCGGTAGCTGCTCAGCGTGCCGTGCTCGCCGTCGCCGGTGGCGATGGCCGGCGCCAGCACGCCGCTGATCGCGGTGGCCGCGCCGATGAAGACCATCCGCCACTGCAGCAGCGCCGTGCGCTCGTGGTAGTCGTGCGTCATCTCGCCGGGCATCGCCTTGTACGGCACCTCGAACAGCGCGTACGCGGTCGCCGTGGCCATGAAGCAGGCGCCGACGTACAGCGCGGCGGGCACCCCGGTCAGCGGCGGCCCGGCGAACACCAGGAAGAAGGCGACCGGCAGCGTGCACGCCCCGGCGAGCAGCCAGGGCCGGCGCGGCCCCCAGCGCGAGACGGTCCGGTCAGACCAGCGCCCGACGAGCGGGTTGATGATCAGGTCCCAGATCTTGGGCGCGCTCACCACCACACCGGCCAGCCATGCGGGCACCGCGAGGAAGTTCGTCATGTAGAACAGCAGCAGCAGGCCGGGCACCGCGTTGACGGTCGAGGTGCAGAACGACCCGATCCCATAGCCGAACCGCACGCCTTTCGGGACGGTGGCCGTGCCTGCCCCCGGTGTGATCATGACCTCATTGAAACCGAGCGAGGGCTTGTTGGGGAGGGCCCACTTTCGCGGGCCCTCCGCCGCTCAGTCGTTCACGCTGGCGCAGACCACGTGCGCGCCGATCTCGATCATCCGGCGCTCGCTGCGCGCGTCGGCGACCCTGGCCATCAGGATCGGCGCCCCTGAGGCGGCGAACTGCGGCAGCCGGGCGCGGACGAGGCGGTGCAGGTCGCGTACGACGTCCTCGGCCGCGGACATGTGCACCTTGACGTGCAGCATGATCCCGGGTGCGCCGGACGCCGTGCGCGCCTCGCTGATCCAGACGTGGTGCACGAGCGGGAAGTCCATCAGCAGGTACGCGATGGCCTGCCGCAGCGCGGGCAGGATCGGATGTGTGCACCGCCGGTAGCCGGGGTCCACCTGCTGCATCGGCCCCGACAGGTGCGGCCGCGGCGCGGGCACCCACGGCAGCGCGGGGGCCTCGGGCGACGGGGGAGCCACCTGCGCGAGCGCGGCGCCGCGTGACACGGTGGCCATCGCACCCGTGGCGTAGGCGGCGGGCGCCGCCCCCGACAGCACGGGCGTGGGCCCCGTGCGCGTCGTGGTGAGGAAACGTTGGAGATCGTCGATGGGCACGGCCGCGGCGGCCGGGCCCGCCGCGTCGATGACGATCTCGCGTACTCCGGTGACGCGCTGGATGTCCAGGATGGTGTCGGCGTCGCAGGCCGACAGCGAATGGCTTCCGCGGTGCCGGGCGTAGGTGGCGGCGCTGGTGTAGCCCAGCAGCACCCGGTCACCTACTTGAGTGGTCCCGAGGACCACGGAGCGATCTGGTCGCACTGCCACCAGGACTCCACCGTCGGCAAGAGCGCCCAGCAGGCGGTGCGGAGTGCCATGCTGGGCGAGCACGTCGGCAAGCGCAGGATTCCCGATGCTCATATGACGAACCATAGGTAGTCGGCCACGGCTTATCAGGCTAATGGCGAATAAATCTCCCGATCAAGACAAAGATGGGAGCGGCGTGGATGACTTTCCACTCTGCTGGGTACAGGGCCTCCCGTCTCACATCGTGAGTCCCTCGTGAACGCGTTCACAAGCGCCCGATAGACTCTGTGGGACCGCCGGGGGGATCCGTGGACGTGTCCCTCCCAAGCCCGCCCTGCCTTAAGGATCCACACCAGTGAACAAGCCCGTCGTTCTGGTCGCAGAGGAGCTGTCCGAGGCCGGTCTCGCCGTACTCGGCGCTGATTTCGAGGTCCGCCACACCGACGGCGCCGACCGTTCCCAGCTGCTGCCCGCCCTCGCCGACGTTGACGCGCTCATCGTCCGCTCCGCCACGCAGGTCGACGCCGAGGCCATCGCCGCCGCGCCGAAGCTGCGGGTGGTCGCCCGTGCGGGGGTCGGCCTCGACAACGTCGACGTCGAGGCGGCCACCAAGGCCGGCGTCATGGTCGTCAACGCTCCGACCTCCAACATCACCAGCGCCGCCGAGCAGACCGTCGCGCTCATCCTGGCCAGCGCGCGCAACACGGCCCAGGCCCACGCCGCGCTGAAGAACGGTGAGTGGAAGCGCTCGAAGTACACCGGTGTCGAGCTCGACGAGAAGGTCGTCGGCATCCTCGGCCTCGGCAAGATCGGCCAGCTCGTGGCCCAGCGGCTGGCGCCGTTCGGGGTCGAGCTGATCGCCTACGACCCCTACCTGCCGCCGGCCCGCGCCGCGCAGATGGGCGTCCGGCTGGTCAGCCTCGACGAGGTGCTCAAGCAGGCCGACTTCATCACCGTCCACCTGCCCAAGTCCAAGGAGACGGTCGGGCTCATCGGCGACCGTGAGCTGCACCAGGTCAAGCCCAACGTGCGGATCGTCAACGTCGCGCGCGGTGGCATCGTCGACGAGGGGGCGCTCTACGCCGCGATCAAGGAGGGCCGGGTCGCGGGAGCCGGCCTGGACGTCTTCGCCAAGGAGCCGTGCACCGACAGCCCGCTGTTCGAGCTCGACCAGGTCGTCGTCACGCCCCACCTCGGCGCCTCCACCCACGAGGCCCAGGAGAAGGCCGGCACGCAGGTCGCGCGCAGCGTGAAGCTGGCGCTGGCGGGCGAGTTCGTGCCCGACGCGGTCAACGTCCAGGGCGGCGCCGTGGCCGAGGACGTCAAGCCGGGCCTGCCGCTGGCCGAGAAGCTGGGCCGGGTCTTCACCGCGCTGGCCGGCGAGGTGGCCACCAAGCTCGACGTCGAGGTGCGCGGCGAGATCGCCGCCCAGGACGTGCGGGTGATCGAGCTGGCCGCGCTCAAGGGCGTCTTCGCCGACGTGGTCGAGGAGCAGGTCACCTACGTCAACGCGCCGCTGCTGGCCAAGGACCGCGGCATCACGGTCGAGCTGGTCACCAGCTCCGAGAGCCCCGACTGGCGCAACCTGGTGACCGTGCGCGGCGTGCTGGCCGACGGCCGCACGGTCTCGGTGTCGGGCACGCTGTCCGGGCCGCGCCAGATCACCAAGATCGTCGAGGTCAACGGCTTCGAGATGGAGATCGAGCCGACGGCCCACCTGTGCTTCTACACCTACACCGACCGCCCCGGCGTCGTCGGCGTGGTCGGCCGGCTGCTCGGCGAGCACGGCATCAACATCGCCTCGATGCAGGTGGCCCGCGACGTCAAGGGCGGTAAGGCGCTCATCGCGCTGACCGTCGACTCGGCGATCCCGGCCGAGGTGGTCGAGCAGATCGGCGCCGAGATCGGCGCTGAGAGCGGCCGCTCGGTCGACCTGGAGGACTGACCCTCTGACCTGCGCAGGGCCGTCACCCGTTTCGGGTGGCGGCCCTTTTGCGTCTCAGGATGCGAGATAGTAGGACATCCAAGCACTGTCCTCGGGTACTGTAGCCGTTGATGCGCCAGGTTCTCGTACTCATTACCTGCCGCGGCGGGGCCTGTTAGGGCAGGTCGACGACCCGCCGCGGTGAGCGGCGTATGCGTCGGCCGTCAAGTCCCTTCGTCCGGTCCGTGACCCGGACCACGAGATTCAGGCCCGGTCGGGCTCGCGACCGGAGTCCGGCTTCCCCCCTTCTCAGGAACACGTCCGCGAAGCGAGATGAGCCACATGTACGAGATGTATGCCTACAACCGTGCCGAGGACCAAGAGGACGAGGCGGCCGAGGCCGTCCAGATGGCCCTCGACCGGCGTGACAACGGCGGAGCCCCCCAGAGCAGGTGAGCCCAGAACGGCCCCGCGCTCGTTCGCACGGGGCCGCTCGTCCGGGTGGTGTCAGGTCAGAGGGTCGCGGTCAGCATCGACGGAGCGGGGTCATCGCGCCGTTCCTGCAGTTCGCGCCACTCACGGACGCCCTTGCGGTCGGGCCTGACCGCTCCGACGAACGCCTGCCGGCGCCAGTCGGAGAGCTTCTCCTCCTTCACCACGTCGCCCGAGCGCGGCGCGTGCACCATGTAGCCGGGCTTGGAGATCATGCCCACGTGACCGAGTCCGCTGAAGAAGACCAGGTCACCGGGCTTGAGATGGTTCCAGCTGATTTTCCGGGAGAACGCGTTGTACTGCTCGGCGGCGGTGCGCGGCAGGTGGATCCCCGCCTTCTGGTACGCCCTGAGCATGAGCCCGGAGCAGTCGTACCCGCTGCGGCTGGTGCCGCCCCACACGTACGGGATGCCGCGCTGGTGCATCGCGAACCTGAGGGCGGTCTTCCAGGCCGGCTTGGGCGCGCGCTTCTGCTGGATGCGCTTGACCTCGGGGCCGGTCAGAGTGATCGAGCCGGCCGCGTTCGTGCCGGGATCGGAGTCCGTGTCGCGGCCGGAGTTCGTGCCGGCGTCGGAGTTCGTGCCGGGGTCGGAGTTCGCGTCGGGGTCGGAGTTCGCGTCGGGGGAGTGACGGCTTTCGCCGGGGCCGACGGGCGTCGGCGCGGCGGAGGCCGGAGGGGGGCACACGAGGAGCCCGGCGGCGACACCCGCCAGGGCGATGGCGATGCGAGACAGGGGTCTGTCCTTCCATGCGGCCGGCCGGGTTAGCTGACGGGCTCGGGCCTGGAAGACAGCCCTACGGCGAAGCCGATTCGCCCCTGGGGGAGAGGTGGGTCCCCGGCTCCACGCACCTGCTGCGTGGATTAGGCCTGACGGACTCTAACGAATCGGTCAAAAGGTCGCAATACATACAAAATCGGACGTCCGGAAAATGAGATGATGTGTTCGTCAGTCGAGACGAGCCGGTAAGGTACCGCCCATGGAGTCGCGTAACATCCGCCTGGCTGTCATCCCCGGTGACGGCATCGGCACCGAGGTCGTCGCAGAGGGGCTCAAGGTCCTGGAGGCCGTGGGCACCAAGATCGAGCCCACCCACTACGACCTGGGCGCCGCGCGCTATCACCGCACCGGCGAGACGTTGCCCGACTCGGTGCTCCACGAGCTGCGCGGCTACGACGCCATCCTGCTCGGCGCCGTCGGAGACCCCAGCGTGCCGCCCGGCGTCCTGGAGCGCGACCTGCTGCTGCGGCTGCGGTTCGAGTTCGACCACTACGTCAACCTGCGCCCGGTCAAGCTGTTCCCCGGCGTGCGCACCCCGCTGGCCGACACCCCGCCCGAGAAGATCGACATGATCGTCGTCCGCGAGGGCACCGAGGGCCTCTACGCCGGCACCGGCGGCGCCATGCGGCGCGGCACCCCGCACGAGATCGCCACGCAGGAGTCGCTCAACACCGCACACGGCGTCGAGCGCGTGGTCCGCTACGCCTTCGAGAAAGCTCAGTCGCGCCCGCGCAAGAAGCTCACGCTCGTCCACAAGACGAACGTCCTGACCTTCGCGGGCGACCTGTGGCAGCGCACCGTCAACCGGGTCGCCGCCGACTACCCCGAGATCGCCGTCGACTACTCCCACATCGACGCGGCCTCGATGTTCTTCGTCACCCAGCCCGAGCGCTTCGACGTGGTGGTCACCGACAACCTCTTCGGCGACATCATCACCGACCTCGGAGCCGCCATCGCGGGCGGCATCGGCCTGGCCGCCAGCGGCAACATCAACCCCGACGGCGCCGCGCCCAGCATGTTCGAGCCGGTCCACGGCAGCGCGCCCGACATCGCGGGCCAGGGCAAGGCCGACCCGACCGCGACCATCCTCTCCGTCGCCATGCTCCTCGACCACCTCGGCCTGAGCGCCGAGGCGGCCAGGGTGGAGCAGGCCGTCGCCGACGACATCGCGGCGCGCGTCGCGGGCTCCGCCCCGCGCGGCACGCAGCAGATCGGCGACGACATCACCGCGCGAGTATCCGGCTAGGACCGCCTAGCCCGATCACGAGCGCCCGGCGGCCCTGAGCGGACTGCCGGGCGCTTTTTCGTGTCCCTGTAGGGAGAAATGGGGGCTATATCCCCCGTTGACCCCTTGCCATCCCATATAGCGAGACAATAGGAAGTACGGACTGCCTCCCGGCGCGGCCGCCTCTCGCGGCAGTCGCAGAACCGCAGACAGCGGGCAGCTTCCGGTAGTTTTCGGTAGATCGCAGAGAGAAGGACCGACGTCATGACCATCGCTCAGAAGCTCAGCTTCGACGTGCAGCTATCCGACCATGCTCGCACCGCGGCCGAGCGGGAGCAGGTACTGGCGACCCCCGGGTTCGGGCAGGTCTTCACCGATCACATGATCTCGATCGACTTCACCGAGGGCAAGGGCTGGCACGACGCGCGTCTCGAGGCGTACGGGCCGCTCGTCCTCGACCCGGCCACCGCGGTCTTCCACTACGCCCAGGAGCTCTTCGAGGGGCTCAAGGCGTACCGGCAGGCCAACGGCTCGATCGTGACGTTCCGCCCCTACGCCAACGCCGCCCGCTTCAACCGCTCCGCCCAGCGCATGGCCATGCCGGAGCTGCCCGAGGAGACCTTCGTCGAGTCGCTCGAACTGCTCGTCACCACCGACAAGGAGTACGTGCCTACCACCGAGGGGCACAGCCTCTACCTGCGGCCCTTCATGATCGCCACGCAGGCGGGGCTCGGGGTCAACTACCCGTCGAAGACGTACCGGTACATGGTGATCGCCTCTCCGGCGGCCTCCTACTTCACCGGCGGCATCAAGCCCGTCTCCGTCTGGCTGTCCACCGAGTACACGCGGGCCGCGCCCGGCGGCACCGGGTTCGCCAAGTGCGGCGGCAACTACGCCGCGGCCTTCGTGGCGCAGCGGCAGGCCGTCGAGAACGGCTGCGACCAGGTTGTCTGGCTCGACGCGCACGAGCACCGCTACGTCGAGGAGATGGGCGGGATGAACCTGTTCTTCGTCCTCGGCGGCAAGCTCGTCACCCCCGCGCTCACCGGCACGCTGCTGCCCGGCATCACCCGCGACTCGATCCTGGAGCTGGCCGGCGACCTCGGGCTGGAGACCGAGGAACGGCTGATCAGCGTGGACGAGTGGCAGGCCGGCTGCGAGAGCGGCGAGCTGACCGAGGTGTTCGCGTGCGGCACCGCGGCCGTGGTGACGCCGGTCGGCACGGTCAAGGGCGCCGACCGCTCGTGGACGGTCGGCGACGGCACGCCTGGCCCGGTCACGATGCGGGTGCGCGAGGAACTGGTCGGCATCCAGTACGGCGCCCGCCCCGACACCCACGACTGGGTCCACAAGATCGCCTGACGCCCGCACGCGGGGGCGGAGGGCGCCTCACGCCCACCCCGGGGTGCGCGAAAGCCGCCCCAGCCCGCTCCGGCCCCCGCGTCCGCTCAGGTGTCGAGGTTGGCCAGGTAGGCGGCGTTGCCGCGCTCGCCGGCCACCGCGCCGGGCGGCACCAGCGCCTCGAGCCGCCCTACCGTCTCCTCGTCGAGGGTGACGTCGGCGGCCGCGGCGTTGGCCCGCGCGTTCTCGGCCCGGCGCGTCCCCGGGATGGGCACGGCGCCGCGGTGCACGAGCCAGGCCAGCGCGAGCTGCGCCACCGGCAGCCCCACCTCGCCGGCCAGGCCCGCCACGGCGTCGGCCAGCTCCACGTTGCGATCCAGGTTGCCCTCCTGGAAGCGCGGGTTGCCCCGGCGCCAGTCGCCCTCCTCCAGCGACCCCCTGCCCCTGATCGTGCCGCCGAGCAGGCCGCGCCCGAGCGGGCTGTAGGCCACGAACCCGACGCCCAGCTCGTCGCAGGCCGGGCGCACGTCCTGCTCCGGGTAGCGGTGGAAGAGCGAGTACTCGGTCTGCAGGGCGGTCACCGGGTGGACCGCGCAGGCCCGCCGCAGCGTCGCCGCCGACACCTCCGACAGACCGACGTACCGGATGTCCCCGGCCTGGACCAGCTCGGCCAGCGCGCCCATCGTCTCCTCGATGGGCGTCGTGGGGTCGAGCCTGTGCAGGTAGTAGAGGTCCACCCGGTCCGTACGCAGGCGGTCGAGGCTGGCCTCCAGGGCCCTGCGGACGTACTCGGGCCGGCCCATGCCCGGCACCAGCCTGCCCTGATCATCGGAGTTCCCGCCGAACTTCGTGGCCAGCACCACCTCGTCCCTGTGGCCCCGCAGCACCCGCCCGATCAGGGTCTCGCTGTGCCCGGCGCCGTAGATGTCGGCGGTGTCGACGAACGTGACGCCCGCGTCCAGCGCCGCCAGGAGCGCCTGCGTCGCCTCCGGCTCGCTCACGTCGCCGTACACCCTGGGCGCCAGCGTCATCGCGCCGAACCCCAGGGCCGAGACCGTCGGGCCTTCGCGGCCCAGTGTCACGTATCGCATGGCTGATCCCCCTTCATCCCCGCAGACGAACCTGCCCGGCGCGCCGGGGGCGTACGCGTGTGATGGCCGTTGTCGCCGCTTCCGATAGGGTCTGCGCGATCGATAAAGGTGAGAGTGGGCTCATGAAGAAGCGGTTGATGGCGGTCGTGGCGGCCTTCGCGGCGATCACCGTACTCGGGGTGCTGGCGTTCTCCCAGCCCGGCGCGTCGTCCGACGGGGTGCAGCTGAGCAGGCAGGCGGACGGGTCGATGATCCTTGCCGACCTGGGCAGCGACGCTCCGGTGCTCGACGTGTTCGAGGACTTCGACTGTCCGGTGTGCAAGGACATGCACAGCAAGGTCGACGCGACGATCCAGCGCCTGGCCAAGGAGGGCAAGGTGAAGGTCGTCTTCCACACCGTCACGATCTTCCGGGACGAGCCCATGCGCTCCAACTCCGTCCGCGCCGCCGCGGCCGCGCGCTGCGTACCGGAGGAGAACTGGCTGGCCTTCAGGGATGCCGTGTACGCCATGCAGCCCGCCCCGCACGGCGTGGCCTCGGGCTTCACGGTCGAGGAGTTGTCGGCGGCGGCCAGGAAGGCCGGCGCGTCGGTGGACGAGTGCGTGAAGTCGCAGACGTACGCGGAGGCGCACCTGGCGCAGACGGCCGGGATCTCGCTGGAGGGCACGCCGACCGTGCTGCTCGACGGCCAGATGCTGGGCGGCGAGGTGTTCGACGCCGCCGCGATCGAGCGCCTGATCACCGGAGGCATCGGCGTCCAGGTGTGACCGTCCCCACCGTGCCGTGTCCCAGGGAGTGAGACCGGTGTGCCAGATGGTGAATCCGTGTGGCAGACTGGGCGGCACCATGTTCTACGGTCTGCTCATTATCGGCAGGCGCGCTGGCTGATACCGGGACACCGCCAGCGCGCAGACCTCTCACGTCCGTGAGGGGTCTTTTTGTTTTCCCGGGTTCTCCCGAGAACCGTCCTTCGCAGAGAAGCTTCCGCAGAGAAGAGAGACTCATGGCCGACGACCGCTTCCACGTCTACGACACGACGCTACGCGACGGCGCGCAACAGGAGGGGCTCAACCTCACCGTCGCCGACAAGCTCGCCGTCGCTCGTCACCTGGACGGCCTGGGCGTCGGCTTCATCGAGGGGGGCTGGCCCGGCGCCAACCCCAAGGACACCGAGTTCTTCAGGCTGGCCCGAACAGAGCTCGACCTGAAGCACGCGCAACTCGCCGCGTTCGGCGCGACCCGCCGGGCAGGTGTGCAGGCCGCCGACGACCCCCTGGTGGCCGCCTTGCGCGAATCCGGCGCGCCGGTCGTGACCCTTGTCGCCAAGAGCCACGACCGGCACGTGGAGCTGGCTCTCCGCACGACTCTCCAGGAGAACCTCGCGATGATCCGCGACACGGTCTCCCACCTGCGTGCGGAGGGCCAGCGCGTCTTCCTCGACGCCGAGCACTTCTTCGACGGCTACCGGTCCAACCCGGCGTACGCGCTGGAGGTCGTCAGGACCGCCGCCGAGGCGGGGGCCGACGTCATCGCCCTGTGCGACACCAACGGCGGCATGCTGCCCGACGAGCTGGCCGAGATCGTCCAGGAGGCCGTCCGTACGAGCGCCCGCGTCGGCATCCACTGCCACGACGACACCGGCTGCGCCGTCGCCAACACGCTGGCCGCGGTCAAGGCCGGCGCCACCCACGTGCAGGGCTGCGCCAACGGCTACGGCGAGCGCTCGGGCAACGCCAACCTCTTCACCGTCGTCGCCAACCTCCAGCTCAAGCGCGGCTTCGACCTCGTGCCCGAGCAGTCGCTGGCCGACATGACCCGCATCGCGCACGCGATCACCGAGGTCACCAACGTCACCCCCAACTCCCACGCCCCCTACGTCGGCGCCTCCGCCTTCGCCCACAAGGCCGGCCTGCACGCCAGCGCCATCAAGGTCGACCCCAACCTCTACCAGCACATCGACCCCGCACAGGTCGGCAACGACATGCGCATGCTCGTCTCCGACATGGCCGGCCGCGCCTCCGTCGAGCTCAAGGGCCGCGAGCTGGGCTACGAGCTGACCCCCGAGCACACCAAGACGCTCGTCGAGCGGGTCAAGGACCTCGAGTCGCAGGGCTTCACCTTCGAGGCCGCCGACGCCTCCTTCGAGCTGCTGCTGCGCGACACCGTCGAAGGCGAGCGCAAGCGCCACTTCGAGGTCGAGTCATGGCGGGTCATCGTCGAACGCGCCAAGGGCGGCGAACTGGTCAGCGAGGCCACCGTCAAGCTGCACGCCAAGGGCGAGCGCATCGTCGCCACCGGCGAGGGCAACGGCCCCGTCAACGCCCTCGACAAGGCCGTCCGGCTCGCGCTGGAGCGGCTCTACCCCGAGCTGGCCAAGCTCGCCCTGGTCGACTACAAGGTCCGCATCCTGGAGGGCGCCCACGGCACCGACGCCGTCACCCGGGTGCTCATCACCTCCAGCGACGACACCGCCGACTGGGCCACGGTCGGGGTGGCGGAGAACATCATCGACGCCTCCTGGCAGGCGCTGGAGCAGGCGGTCACGTACGGCCTGCTGCGGGCCGGCCACGACTGCTGACCGAGGCCGGGCCCCTGCGGAAGGGGCCCGGCGCTCAGAGCACCTTGGCCGCGAACGACACCCCGTTCACCTTGACCTTGCCGCCCGAGCACGACACCTTCGGCGAGTCGGTGCCCGGCACGATCACCGTCAGCAGCGACTTCGCGGCCGGTGAGACGACGACGTTGGTCCGCTGCTTCGACAGGTACGCCGGCGACACCCAGCCGAGCTTGCCGCCCCGCTCGACCTTCTGCCCCCCGACCGGGGAGCACGACGAGCCGAGCTGCAGCAGCGTCACCCTGAACTTGCCGTCACCCAGCACCACCTTGCCGCCGCCCTTCGAGATGAGCTTGAGCGAGGGCGCGAAGCGCCAGATGTTGCGCACCTTCTTGCCGCCCGAGGCCGTGTCGTACACCGCCATCAGGTCGTCCCCGTGGTCGACCAGCACCGACCTGGTACGGCTGACCCCGTACGCCTTGTCGGTCAGCCGGAACGCCTGGCGGTCCTTGCCGTACGACGTCTTGGCGAGCCTGCTGGCCGTGCGCGGGCGGAAGCGGGCGCCCACCACCGTCGGGACGTTGTGCGCCTCGGGGGAGAGCGTCCAATAGCGGTAGGAGCTCTTCTCGTAGGAGTGGAAGCCGCCGTCCATGAGGATGTCGCGGCCCTGCGCGTAATAGGTGACGCCCAGGTGGTCCTCGTGGCCGTGGAACTTCATGCCGGGGCCGAACCTGATCGAGTAGTACGCCGACTCAGGGTCGTCCCACTTCGTGCGGCCGAAGACGTACCCGGCCCTGTAGGTCTTGACCTCCTGCTTCGGCGTGCCCGTCTCCATCTTGGGCTCGGTCTCCGCGCTGCCGTCGCCGAGCGGGGCCATGTAGCCGTTGGGCATCGTGGCGTGGGCGATGAAGTCCTTCAGCGCCTCGGTCCGCCGGGAGATCTCGCCCGGCACCTTGCGCTTGCACGCCTTCATGTTCGTCATCGCGACCTGGAGGCGGCCGTAGACGTAGACGGCGTAGCGCGGCGCCTGCTCCATCAGCGCGCCCTGCGCGTCCACGTCGAGCTTCACGGTGCCGGTCAGGCGCTTGGCGGCCAGGTCGGCCCAGTCCTTGCGGCCGAAGCGGCAGCCGATGCCCATGAGCGCGATGTCCTGGTCGATGCCGTGGTTGTGGCCCTTCTTGTACAGCCGCGGGTTCGCCAGCAGCTTGGCGTGCACGGCCAGGCTGTCCTTGAGCCACTTCGCGTTCACGTGCCTGCTCAGGCAGAGCAGCGGCTGGGTGCGCAGCGAGACCGGGTGGTCCTTCCACACGTACGAGGGGGTGCCGCTGGCGCCGTACTTGTTGCCCGCCACCCAGTCCTCGGCGATCTCGACGGCGCGGTCGAGGTAACGCTGCTCGCCGGTGTTCTCGTACTGGACGACGAGGGTGCCCATCCAGCGCAGCGACTGGAAGACGTACTCCCAAGAGCGGTTGCGGTACGGGCTCGCCGTCCACCTGATCTTCTTGCCCAGCTTGTACGCCGGCAGGCCGACCAGCGAGATCTCGCCCTTCATGACGTCCTCGGCGGTCGGCGTGGCGGGCAGCCAGTCGCCCTGGCACTCGGCCGTCCGAGTCACCTTGTCCCTCACCGTGTCCCTCACCGTGTCCTGCACCGTGTCCTGCACCGTCTCGGCGGCTTGAGCAGGGCCTGCAGAGGCTCCTGATGCGAGCGTGAGGGCAAGGGGTATCGCGAGCCGGCGCACGCCAGTTCCTTCCGGGACAAAACGATGAGGGCGGGACATGCTTTCGAACCGACGATCATAGGGTCAAGCCGAATGCCCCATTTGTTAGCCGCCCGATGCTCCACCGGCATCGCCCGGCACGGCATGCTGGTGCATGTGAAACTCGACGACCTGGTGATACCCGATACGCCCGCCTGCCGGGGCGCGCTCGAAGTGGCCACCCGCTACCACTCGCCCTCCCTGCTCAACCACTCCATCCGGGCCTACCTGTGGGCGGCGGCGTACGCGCAGGACAACGGCATCGCCTTCGACGCGGAGCTGCTGTACGTGGCCGCCATGCTGCACGACATCGGCCTGGTCGCCGAGTACGACAGCCACACCGTCCCGTACGAGGAGGCCGGCGGCCACGTGGCCTGGGCGTTCTGCGCGGGGGCCGGCTGGTCGCCCGAGCGGCGCGACCGGGCCGCCGAGGTGATCGTCCGGCACATGTGGGACGAGGTGCCCGTGGACGAGGACCCCGAGGGACACCTGCTCGAACTGTCCACCGGCATGGACATCTCGGGCCGCGATACCTCCGCGATCCCCGCCCTCGTGCGGCAGGAGGTGCTGGAGCGCCATCCGCGGCTGGAGATCGCCAAGGAGTTCAGCGTCTGCATCGCCGACCAGGGCGCCCGCAAACCGTCCAGCTTCGCGGCCCGCTTCCTCCGCAACGGCATCGTCGACCGCATCATCCACAACCCGTTGGACGGCTGACGCGCGAGCCCCGCGCCCCCCGGCGCGGGGCTCGCGCGGAAGTGTCTGCGCTAGGCCTTGGGACCGGCGCTCTCGGCCACCTCGAAGGTCCACACCTCGGAGCCGGTCGCGGCCGGGCCGCCGTGCCCGTGACCGTGGCCCTGTCCCTGGGCCTGTGCCTGTGCCTGGGCGGACGCCTGGGCGGCGGGGCCGGTGGGGCGTTCGCCGGCGGCCTGGGCGTGGCCGCGCTGGAACGCCTCGCCCTGCTGCCACTTCTGGAAGTCCTCCTCGCTGCGCCAGCGGGTGTAGACCAGGTAGCGCTCGGTCCCGTCCACCGGACGCAGCAGCTCGAACCACTCGAACCCCTCGGCCGCCTCCACCATCCCGGCGCGGCCGGCGAAGCGGCGTTCGAGCTCTTCGCGCATCTCGGCCGGCACGGTCAGCACGTTGATCTTCACGACGGACATCGCAGGACCCCTCTCGTCAGCGCACGTCACGGTGTGGCGCGGGTGAGGGCTCCAGGCTAACGCGGGCCACCGCCGGAACCCGATCTCGGTCCAGCGCGTCGCGCATGTGCGGCAGCGCCACGGCCGACAGGTGCCGGCTCAGCTCGGCGATCGGCACCGACTCGTCGGCGACGACCCGCAGGCGTACCTCGGGCCTGGTGGGCGGGCCCACCAGGTTCGCGTCGGCGCTCAGCACGGCGGGGCTGGACGCCACGTCCGCCGCCACCGCCTGCGCCATCCCTCCCGCCGAGATCTCGGTGACGCCGCTGGGGCCGTCCTCGATGCGCAGCGTACGGTGGGTCTGCCTGCGGCCCTGCACGAGCAGCCAGCGCACCGCCAGCACCGCCACGACCAGCGACGCCAGCGCGGCCAGCCACCACAGCGCCGGGCCGCCACGGGCGAAGAACCCCGTCACGTAGCCGTCGACGATCGGCGTCCGCGCCGGAGCCAAGTCCTGCGGGAACACGCCCAGCCCACGGGCCAGCGCCGCGCCGCCGAGCAGCGTCAGCACCAGCCCCACCAGCCCGAGGCCGAGCCGGTTGCCGCGCCGGGTCCGCGCGTTCATCTTCGCCCCCTGACCGCGACCCGGTAGGGATGAACCAGGTCGTACCCGGCGAGCCTGCTCAGCACGGCGCCGCGCACGTCCTGATCGACGTCACCGCCGTACGTGGTGGGCGTGACCGCGAACGTCTGCCCGCGCAGTCTCCCCCGCGCCGACCGCACCCCTGGCACCTGCTCCGCCGCATGCGCCAGGGCCCGGGCCACGCTCCTGGGCCGCAGCCCGATGATCAGATCAGGGTCACCGCTGCGCACCGGCACCATGCGTGGCCGCCCCGGCACCAGCGCCGACAACAGCAGCGCGACGCCGATCAACGTCACCACCGCCGCACCGAGCAGAACCAGCGGATCCGACCATGAGGTGGTGGACGCCCAGGCAAGCATCCTGTCGTACGGAATCCACCGCAACGGCCTCCCGACCAGCCCAGAGACGATCTCCAGCAGCAGGAGCAGACTGCCCACCGCCAGCAGGGCGGCCACCACGACGGCGGGAACCCTGCGGGCCGGCCGAAACGCCCGCACCGCCGCCCTATCAGCGGCCTTCGACGCAGGCGCCTCGGCCCCCGCCCGATGCGCGCCCGCCGGCACGGCGCTGGGGCCCCCATCACCAACGGGCCCCTGCTCGCTGGGCCGTCCGGAATTGTGGCCCTTTCCGGGTGGGTCGGGTGGGATGGCGCAGATTTCCGGGTCCGAGCCGCTCATGGCAGGTCACCGCCCAGGTCGGTCATCGTGATGTCGAGGCGGGCGACGTTCAGGCCGGTCTGGGCGGCGACGCGGCGGGTCACGTGCTCCCTGAGCCGGGCCGCCACCGCGTGCAGCGGCGCCGGGTAGGCGACGCTGACCGAGAGCCGCAGCGTGGTCTGCCCCTTGTGGACCTCTCCGCCGGACGGGCGCGCCCACGGCAGCGTACGGAGCTGCACGTCACGCACCCCGGGCACCTCCCTGGCCGCCATGCACGCGATCTTGGTGACCACCCGGTCGGAGATCTCCGTGCGCCCGCGCAGCTCGGGAGCCGGCGGGGGAGCGGGACGCTGCGCGGGAACGGTGGACAGTACGGTCATTTCCGCTTCACCGTCGGACCCGACAGGTTGATCTCGCCGGTCTCGATGATCCGGCCGACCAGGAACCCGATCGCGCCGAGCACCAGGACGAGCAGGAACGCGCCCAGCCCCCCGAACGCCCCCGCGAACCCGAGCGCGATGCCGACCGCCATGCCGACGAGCGGCGTCAACTGACTGTTGTTCATGTTCCCTCCACGACGATGTCGTCCACCCGCACGTGCACGGGACGGTCACCGGCCAGGTCCGCGACGGCCCGCCGCACCTCGTCGGCGGTCTCGGGCAGCGGCCTGTCCAGCGTGGCGACGATGGCGACCTCGACCGCCCGCTCCCGCACCGACACGCCGACGAGCCGCTCGCCCGGCAGATACGTCGCCACCGTCCCGAACGACCCCCCGGACAACCGGACCACCCCGTCACAGGCACGAACCCGCTCCGCTAGGTCCCGCGCGACCTCCTTCTCATCGGCCTCGCGCGCCGCTCCCGCAGCCGCAGAGCCAGATGGGGAGGAGAGGTCCGTCCCGCCACCCCCCGCCGTCCCCACAGCACCGGCCGCGCCCGCCGGACCGGACGCGGAGCCGGCCGCCTCCGCCGGGTCCGGTGCCGAGCCGGGTGGGGACGGGATCATCGGACGCGGGGTTCCTGGTCCGCGTCGCTGCCGCGGTCCTGTGAGCGGCCGGTGTCTCTGCCTCGGTCCTGGTCGGGGAGGTGGACGTCGTCCACCCTGATGTTCACCTCCGTCACCTCGAGGCCGCACATCCGCTCGACGGCCCCGATCACGTTCTTGCGGACGGCCGCCGCCAGCTCAGGGATCGCGGTTCCGTACTCGGCGACCAGATCGAGGTCGACGGCCGCCTGGCGCTCGCCCACCTCGACCGACACGCCCTGGGAGACGTTCGGGTCCCCGCCGACGATCCCCCGTACGCTGCCGAACGCCCGTGCCGCGCCCGCGCCCATGGCGTGCACGCCCGACACCTCCCGGGCGGCGAGCCCGGCGATCTTGGCGACGACCCCGTCGTCGATGCTCGTGGTGCCCTTCTCCGTGACCAGCGAGGTCGCACCGCCCGGCACGCTCTCCTGCGTCCTGGCCCGCGGAACCGTCGCCGCGCCGCCGGCCGTACCCGGCCGGCCGGACATCGTGTCAGACACGATCCGTCACCCCCAAAAAAGGTGTTATCTCTCATACAGCGACATAACCCCCCCTGTATGACCGAAGCCTGATAAGACGGACTTGGGGCTTATAAATGGACAGTTCGTGACCCGTCGTGGGCAGGCCGATCCCGAGGTGGGCGGACCCCGCCGGCGGCGGCGATAGCCTTGACGGGTGCGTATAGCGAGGTTCTCCACAGGCGAAGGCGTCTCGTTCGGCGTGGTCGAGGGCGGTCCCGGCGAGGAGTTCGTCTCCGCGATCTCCGGTCACCCGTTCGGTCAGGTGCAGTTCACCGGCGAGCGGTTCCCGCTGTCCCAGGTGAAACTGCTGGCCCCGATGCTGCCGAGCAAGGTGGTCGCCATCGGCAGAAACTACGCCGAGCACGCGGCCGAGCTGGGCAACGAGGTGCCGGAAGAGCCGCTCATCTTCATCAAGCCGTCCACCACGGTCATCGGCCACGGCGAGAACATCGCCTACCCCACGTCGCTGTCCGACCGCGTCGACTACGAAGGCGAGCTGGCCGTCGTCATCGGCCGCCTCTGCCGCGAGGTCCCGGTCGAGCGGGTCAAGGACGTCATCTTCGGCTACACCTGCGCCAACGACGTCACCGCCCGCGACCTGCAGAAGAAGGACGTGCAGTTCACCCGGGCCAAGGGGTTCGACACGTTCTGCCCGCTCGGGCCGTGGATCCAGACCGATCTCGACGCGAGCGACCTGGCGCTGACCACCACGGTCAACGGCGAGATCCGGCAGAGCGGCCGCACAAGCCAGCTCATCAACGACATCCCGGCGCTGGTCGCCTACGTCAGCGCGGTCATGACGCTGATCCCCGGCGACGTCATCCTGACCGGCACCCCGGCGGGCGTCGGCCCCCTCGAGATCGGTGACGAGGTCAGCGTCGGCATCGAAGGCATCGGCACACTCACGAACAAGGTGGTCTCCCGTGACTGAAGTACGGGTGCGGTTCGCCCCGTCCCCAACCGGCATGTTTCACGTGGGCGGCGCCCGCACCGCGCTGTTCAACTGGGCGCTGGCCGTGCAGTCGGGCGGCCGTTTCGTGCTGCGCATCGAGGACACCGACGCGTCGAGGAACCGCCCCGAGTGGACCGAGGGCATCATCTCCGCCCTCGACTGGATCGGCATCAACGGCACCAACCCCGTCTTCGAAGGCCCCTACTTCCAGTCGGCCTACGAGCCGCAGCACCGCGAGGCGGTGGCCAAGCTGCTGGCCGACGGCCGGGCCTACTACTGCGACTGCACCCGCGAGACGCTGGTCGCCCGCACCGGCTCCGAGCACCGCGGCTACGACGGCTTCTGCCGCGAGCGCGGCCTGACGCAGGGCGCCGTCCGCTTCCGCACGCCCGACGAGGGCGTCACGGTGGTGGCCGACCGCATCCGCGGCAACGTCGAGTTCCCCAACGAGGCGCAGGAAGACTTCGTCATCGCCCGCACCGACGGCTCGCCCCTCTACGTGCTGGCCAACGCGGTCGACGACATCACCCAGAACATCACCCACGTCGTACGCGGCGAGGAGCACCTCGGCAACGCCGCCAAGCAGATGCTGCTCTGGCCCGCCCTGGGCGCCAACCCGCCGGTCTGGGCCCACCTGCCGGTCATCGTCAACGAGCAGCGGAAAAAGCTGTCCAAGCGCCGCGACAAGGTCGCCCTGGAGAGCTACCGCGACGAGGGCTACCTCGCCGAGGCGATGGTCAACTACCTCATGCTGCTCGGCTGGGGCCCCGGCGAAGACCGCGAGATCATGCCGTGGTCGGAGATGGTCCCGCTGTTCCGGCTGGAGGACGTCAACTCCGCCAGCGCGTTCTTCGACGAGAAGAAGCTGCGCGCGTTCAACGGCGAGTACATCCGGGCGCTGCCGCTGGAGACGTTCGAGGAGCGCTGCGCCCCCTACCTCGACCCGTCGTGGGACCGCGAGCTGTTCAGCAAGGTCGCCGGGCTGGCCCAGACCCGCATCGCGGTGCTGTCGGAGATCCGGCAGAACGTCGACTTCCTCTTCCTCGACGAGCCCGTCTTCGACCAGGCGTCGTGGGACAAGGCGATGAAGAACTCCCCTGAGGAGATCCTCACCGGCTACCTCGACCGTCTTGAGAGCGTGAGCTGGGACCCCGAGTCGCTCAAGCAGGCGCTCGAAGAGGTCGGCACGGCCCACGGGCTCAAGCTGGGCAAGGCGCAGGCCCCGGTCCGGGTGGCCGTCACCGGCCGTACGGTCGGGCTTCCGCTGTTCGAATCGATCGAGGTGCTGGGCCGCGAGCGCACGCAGGAGCGCCTGCGCGCCGCCCTGGCCCGCCTGCGCGGCTAGGAGCCATTCCGCCATCTGGGCCGTCGCTGTAAGGCGAAGGCCCAGGTGGCGGAAGAGCGGACGTCAGACGAGGCCGCGGCGGGCCAGCAGCGGCCCGATGCCGGCCTCGCGCCCCCTGAAGTTCCTGAACGCCGTCAGCGGATCGATGCTGCCGCCCCGCGACAGCAGCTCGCGGCGGAAGTGGTCACCGTTCGCCCTGGTGAGCCCGCCGTTCTCCTTGAACCACTCCACGCTCTCCGCGTCCAGCACCTCGCTCCAGATGTAGGAGTAATAGCCGGCCGCGTAGCCGCCCGAGAAGATGTGCGCGAAGTAGTTGGTCCGGTAACGCGGCCGGACCAGCGGGAACGCGATCCCCGCCGCCTTCAGCGCGGCGGCCTCGAACGCCTCCGGGTCCTCCACCGTCTCGCCGGGCGCCAGCTTGTGCCAGGCCCAGTCGAGCAGCGTGGCGGCCAGATATTCGACGGTCTGGAAGCCCTGGTTGAACTTCTCGGCCGCCTCCAGCTTGGCCACCAGCTCCGCCGGCATCGGCTCGCCCGTCTCGTAGTGCTTGGCGTAGTTGGCCAGCACCTCGGGCCAGGTCACCCACATCTCGTTGACCTGCGACGGGTACTCCACGAAGTCGCGCGGCACGCTCGTACCCGACACGCGGGGGAAGCGCACCTGCGAGAACAACCCGTGCAGCGCGTGGCCGAACTCGTGGAAGGCGGTGCTGACCTCGTCGTACGTCAGCAGCGTCGGCCCCGAGGCCGGCTTGGTGACGTTGAGGTTGTTGATGACGACCGGCTTCAGCCCGAACAGGAACGACTGGTCGACCAGGTTGTTCATCCACGCGCCGCCGCGCTTGTTCGGCCGCGCGTACGGGTCGAGCACGAACAGCCCGAGCGGGCCGCCGTCCTCGTCCGACACCTCGAACACGCTCACGTCCTCGTGGTAGCCGCCCAGGTCGGGCCGCTCGGCGAAGGTGATGCCGTACAGCTTGGTCGCCGCGAAGAACACGCCGTCGCGGTAGACCCTGTTGAGCTCGAAGTACGGCCGCATGGCCGCGCCGTCGAACTCGTAGCGCGCCTGGCGCACCTTCTCGGAGTAGTAGGGCCAGTCCCACGGCTCGATCGGGAACCCGGCCTGCTCCGCCAGCGCCTCGGCCTCCTTCTCGGCGTTGCGCACGGCGGGGCCGACGAGCTGGCCGAGCATCTCCTCGACCGCCTCGACGGTCTTGGCGGTCTGGTCGGCCACCGTGTACGCGGCGTGCGTCGGGAACCCGAGCAGCTGCGCCCGCTCCCCCCGCAGCGCCGCCATCCTGGCCGCCAGCTCGAAGTTGCCGGGGGCGCGGCCGACGCTCAGCTCGTACAGGCGGCGGCGCACGTCACGGTCGGTCAGCTGGGACAGGCTCGGCTGGGCGGTGAAGTTCAGCAGCGGCAGGACGTACGTGCCGTCGTCCTGGCGCAGCGAGGCGATCTTGGCCTCGTCGAACCCGTCGAGCTCCTTCGGGTCCGTCACGACCAGCGCCGACTCCGTGGTCGCCTTGAGCAGGCTCTGCGCGAACTCGGTGGACAGCCGCGACAGCTCCTCGTTGAGCGCGCGCAGGCGCTCCTGCTCGGGCTCGGACAGGTCGGCGCCGGCCCTGACGAAGTCCTGGCGGTACTTCTCCAGCAGCCACGACTCCTCGGGGTCCTCCGTGGCGACCTGCTTGATGCGGGCCCACAGCGGCCGGTTGAGCCGGATCGCGTCACTGTGCCGGGTCAGTCGCGGGGAGATCTGCTTCTCGATCTCCATGATGCCGTCCGTGGTGTTGGACGCGGCGACGCTGAAGAAGACCGTGGCCGTACGGTCGAGGATCCTGCCCGACCGTTCGAGAGCGGCGATCGTGTTGTCGAACGTCGGCGGCTCGCTGCTGCCGGCGATGGCTTCGACCTCCGCGAGCTGCTCGGCCATGCCGCGCTCGAACGCGGGCAGGTAGTGCTCTTCCCGGATCGCGGCGAAGGGCGGCAGCTCGTACGGCAGATCGCTAGGGGCGAAGAACGGATTCTCGGCCAACGCTTGGGCTCCTCCACGTGGTGTTTTGTCCCCTTCAGCTTGGCACGGACGGGGACCCGGTGGGAGCAGCGGAGGAGGGCCGGGACATTCGTTTTGGTCTTAGCCCCGGAGCTGGGCTATTCTTTCGGACGTCGCCAAAGCGCTCCGCGAGGAGATCGCAGCGGTGGGGTATGGTGTAATTGGCAGCACGACTGATTCTGGTTCAGTTAGTCTAGGTTCGAGTCCTGGTACCCCAGCATATGAACGGATGTCTCCCCGGTGAGGCGTCCGTTTTTTCATTTCGCCAGCCGATGCAGAATCTCCGAGATCTCCTGGTACGCCCGAGCGGTCGGCGCGTGCGTGGCGGCCACCGAGAAAACCTCGAACCGGTTGCCCGGCGTGGCCGCGTCCGCCTCCCTGATCATCCGGTCCTGCAGCGCGAGCGGGATCATCCGGTCCTTCGTGTGCCTGATGTAGACCCGGCGCACCCTGCCCCACCGCTCCTTGCGGCCTCTGGAGTCGGCGGACGACACCTGCATGCTCTCGTCCGGCAGCAGGGTGTTCAGCAGGGCCAGGAACTCGCCCTCGGTGCCGTCCGCCATGAACGTCTTCCTGGCCGCGGCCAGGAACTCCGGGTCGTTGGTGCGCCAGTTGACGCGCAGCGCCCCGATCACCGCGGGGTCGGCCACGATGCCGCTCGCCAGGCTGGCCGCCAGGCTGGTCTTGCCCTCCGGGGTGGCGGTGTAGTCGTTGGGGGAGCGCAGCCGGGTGCAGCAGTACGCGGCGTCGTACACGAGGGTGTCGATCAGGTGCGGCACCGCGTCGGCCACCTTCGTGATCGTCGCGCCGCCCAGGCTGCCGCCCACCAGGATCACCGGCCCGTGCTCCGCCACCTGGCGCACCACCTTGACCGTCGCGTCCACGTAGTCGTCGAGCGTCACCCCCGCGACCGGCGACTTGAGCGTGGCCAGCGCCGCCAGGTCCTGCGGCGCCTGGTAGGCGCGGACGAACTGCTCCTCGGGGCCGTGCCCCGGCAGCCCCACCCCGATGGAGCGGTGCCCGCGCGACGTCAGCTCGGGGTCGGCCGTGGCCACCCCGTTCGAGCCGGAGACGAAGACGTACGTGGTGACGTCCTTCCTGGGTTTGACCACCGCCGTGGAGGCGAGGGCGCCGGCGGCGGCGAGCTGAAGAGCGGTTCTGCGCGTCGTGTTCATGCCTTCGATGCTCGCGCCGGCGCCCGTGTCCCCACATCGCCCACCCGGCCAGAGAACCGGTGGACGCCGGCCATCAACCGATCGGTCGATGCCATGCCAAGCTCAACCCCATGACCAGCCCCGACGCCCCCGGCCCGCGGACACCGCCTGACGGCCCCCAGCCGCGGACACCGCCCCTGGGCGGCGGCTCCGAGCCGCGGACGACGCTCGCCGGTGGCGGCTTCGAGTCGCGGACACCACCCCCGGGTGGCGGCTCCGAGTCGCGGAGGCCGCCCGCCGGTGGGCAGGGGCGTGAGCGGTGGGTGTTCGCCGCGCTGGCCTATGCGCTGCTCGCCGTCAGCTCACTGGTGACCGCCCTCGCCGAACCAGGGGGAGCCCCCGACGCCGACGCCGGCACCACCCTGGGGCTTCCTTCCTGGCTGGCCGGTCCCCTCGCGGCTGGGACGGCTCAGGGGCCTCTGAGCAGCGTGGAGGCGGTGTGGGGGAGCGTGCCGTGGCCGTTCCTGGCGGTGGTGGCGGCGGTGTGGCTGGCGCCGGTCGCGTGGCTCCATCCCGTACGGGAGCGGCAGCGGGCGCTCGTCGTCGGCCACGTCCTCGTCCTGCTGGCCATCGCCGCCGGGCTGACGCTCAAGGCGCCGGCGTTCATCGTGTTCGCCTCGATCGGCTACCCGCTGACGATCGCCATGTTCCCGGCCCGGCTGGTGATGGCGGGCGTCACGCTGACGGCGCTGGTCAACGTCGCCGTACAGGCCGGGCCAGGCGCGCGTGACACCCTGCTCGCGGTGCTCGCCGGCGTGGCCCTGCCGCTGGTGGCCGCCGGCTGGTACGTCTCCGCCGAGCACGACAAGCGCCGCCGCCTCGTCCAGCGCCTGCGTGCCGCCATGGAAGAGAACGCCGAACTGAACGCCCGCCTCCTCGACCAGGCCAGGCGGGCGGGCGTCGCGGACGAGCGGCACCGCGTGGCCGGCGAGATCCACGACACGCTCGCCCAGGACCTCGTGGCCCTCATCGGCCAGCTCGACGCCGCCGGTCACACCGCTCGCGGGCCGGCCCGCGAGCACCTCGACAGGGCCGCCGCGCTGGCCCGGCGCGGCCTGGCAGAGACCCGCCGCTCGATCACCGCCCTGCGCCCCGAGCCACTCGAACGCACCGACCTGCCCCAGGCGCTGCACCACATGGCCAGGTCGTGGGCCGAGACGGCGGGCGTCGACCTGCGCTTCGAGATCACCGGCACGCCGGTCGCGCTGGCCGCCGACGTGGAGTCCGCCCTGTTCCGCATCGCCCAGGAGGCCCTGGCCAATGTCGCCAAGCACGCCAACGCCACCAGGACGGGCCTCACCCTGACGTACACCGACGAACTCATCCTCCTGGACATCCGAGACGACGGCCTCGGTTTCCCGCCGCAGCGGCCGACTGACGGCTTCGGCCTGGACAGCATGCGCCGGCGCGCCGGCGCCCTGGGCGGAACCCTGACCGTCGAATCCGAGCCAGGCCGTGGCACCGCCGTCGCCGCCGCCGTCCCCGCGATCCCGCCCACCACGTCAGACCGGCGCCGATGAGACGCTGTACCGCGTCAGAGGGAGCGGCCATGCCCGAGCGAGTGCCGGCAAGCCGATGAGGGGGAGCGGCCATGTCCGTGCGGGTGCTGATAGCCGACGAGGGGGAGCGGTCATGTCCGTGCGGGTGCTGATAGCCGACGATCACCCGATCGTGCGCGACGGCCTGCGCGCCGCCCTCACCCGTGACCCCGAGAGCGAGATCGTCGTGGTGGGGGAGGCGGGCGACGGCGAGGAGGCCGTACGCCTGGCCGGGGAGCTGGCGCCGGACGTCATCCTGATGGACCTGCGCATGCCCGGCATGGACGGCATGACCGCCATCCGCCGCCTGGCCGGGACGGGCCCCCGGGTGCTGGTGCTGACCACGTTCGACACCGACGTCCTGCCCGCGCTGGAAGCGGGCGCCACCGGCTACCTCCTCAAGGACGCCCCGCCCGCCGACCTGGCCCGCGCCGTCCTCGCCACCAGCCGCGGCGAGACCGTCCTGGCGCCCGCCGTGGCCGGCCGCCTCGCCGACCAGGTCCGCCGCCCCGCGAGGGGGCAACTGAGCCCGCGAGAGCTGGAGGTCTTGCGCCTGGTGGCCGCAGGCGCCACGAACAAGGAAGCAGCGGCAAGCCTGTTCATCAGCGAGGCCAGCATCAAAACGCACCTGCTGCACATCTACGCCAAACTCGACGTCCGCGACCGCGCCGCCGCGGTCGGCGAAGCCTACCGCCGCGGCCTCCTGCCCCACTGACACCGCCGGGGACGGCCGCGAACCACGCCCGCCGATGCCCCGGCCTCTCGCCAGGCGGTCGCCTACCCCCGCCTCCCGATGGGGCACTGGACATGGATTGGTCGCAGGATGTGATCATGCGGTGGCATTTCGGTAGGGTTGGGCGTCCTATGGTTGAGTTTCGGCCCCGTGCGGGGGGTTTCCCGCGTTTCCTCGCTCCGTTCATCGCCCCGCTCATCCTCTTCTTCTTCGTTCTGCTCCTCCTGGGCGCGATCTTCACCAACAGCACCCCACTGGGCGTCCTGATCGGCGCGATCGCGACCGGCGTGCTGGTGGGCGTCCTGGTCGTCAAGCACCGCCGTCTCACCCAGGGCACCGTGGCACGCTTCTCGCCCGAGGGCGTCGAGCTGGTCGACCGGATGGGGTTCAGGGTGCGGCTGCGCTGGCGCGACGTCACCCGCATCGACGTCGTGGACACCCAGCTCGCCGACCCCCGCAGGATGGGGCGGCCGGGGGGAGCGAGGGCCGGGGTGCAGGCGCTGCGCTCGGTCGGGCTCATCGGCTGGGGCGAGCGCGCGGTGCCGCCGCGCATCCCCGCCTGGATGCGGGAGCGCCTGGCGCGCGTCCCGGTGGACCCGGCGACGGGCAGGCCGGAGGTGACGATCCCGCTGGGCGAGTTCGACCCGGTGTGGCAGCGCGGCCCGATGGGCGACTGGGTCCGGCGCTACAGGCCCGATCTGATGGGCCCTTAAGCGGTTTGGTGTGGTCTTCCAGGTGCGGTAGAGTTACCTGCGTCGCCGGGGAAGCCCCCGGCACAGCAGCTTGTGGACAGGGTCCCGTCGTCTAGTGGCCCAGGACGCCGCCCTCTCAAGGCGGTAGCGCCGGTTCGAATCCGGTCGGGACTACCACTTGTCACAAGCCCGCGAAGGTCCCGTCGTCTAGTGGCCCAGGACGCCGCCCTCTCAAGGCGGTAGCGCCGGTTCGAATCCGGTCGGGACTACGTCTGCAACATCAGCTCCGGTGCTCAAAGCCCGGAGCTTTTTTGTTTTCCGTACGCGCGAAAAGAAACCGGGTGCCGCCTCGCGGCGGCACCCGGCGGAACCTACTTCGAGCGGGCCTTGAAGAGCGCGCGCCGCGCGGCCTTGGCCACCTGTTTGTCGGGGTGCACCTGGGAGATCAGGTCGAGCAGCTCCTCCACGTGCGCGTGCGGGATCTTCCAGATCACCTCGAGCAGGTCGTTGACCATGTCGGGCCCGATGTCGCGCAGGCTGCTGACGAACTCGGAGCGGCCGAGACCGGCCGAGATCGTCCACATGTCGAGGATGAGCCAGTGGGTGTCGTCGGGCGTCGGCTCCGGCGCGTCCTCGACCTCCAGCTGGCTGAGGTGGGTGGCCGCGTAGGGGCGCAGCGAGGGGTGGTCGAGCGCCGCCCGCCAGGCCGGCACGGCGGCCTCGCCCAGCGTGCCGACCACGCTCGCGGCCTGCACCCTGATGAGCGCGTCGCTGTCGTCCTCGGCCGCGGCGGCCAGCAGCTCCTCGGCGGCCTTGGCGGGCTCGCGCAGCCGCATCCAGGCCGCGAACTCGGCGTCGGCCTCCTCCTCGGGCAGCTCGGCGCTGAGCGCGAGCAGCTCGTGGGCGCTCATGGAGTCGATCGCCGGGCGGGCGTCGACCTCGATGTCGGCGTCGTCGATGAGGTGGACGACGCCCTCGGTGCCGAGCGGGGTGAGACGCAGCACGTCGCCGTCGCGCTCGACCATGCCGTAGCCGGTCAGCCACTCGATGGAGGACGCCAGCGGGTCGTCGCCGGCCGCCTCCCAGGCGTCGCCGCCCAGCTCGTCGAGGTCCGCGGCGGCCTCGCCCAGCTCACGGGCGAGCCCGTCGACCTCGCGCGAGCCGCCGGCCAGCAGCAGCCGGACGAGCACGCCCCTGGTCAGCCCGGCCAGCGCCATGGTGAGGTCGTCGTCGTCGAGCTCGGGATCGCCGTAGTCGACGGAGTGGAGGCCGAGCATCCACGCGTCGAGCACGTCCTCGTCGTCGTCGAACGGCCACTCGGCGGTGTCGTCCTGGACGGTGACGGTGCCGCCCTCGCCCGGCTCGAGGAACTCGAGGTCGACGGCGAGGTTCCAGATGTTCCACAGCTGGGGCACGGCCTCGCTGACGGGCCCTTCGGTCTCGGGCCTGGGCAGGCCGACGGCCTCCAGCGCCTCTTCGACCTCCGCGTCTGTGAGCAAGGTCTCCTCGCCCACCTTGCGCCCTGTGCCCACCCACACGGCCAGATCGCGGGCCTTGGCGACCAGGGGCGCCTGGCGGGCGGCGGCGGCCAGCTCGGAGTCAGGGCGCAGCCTGACCGTGTCGAGCTCGGACAGCTCGTCGGCGAACGGCTCGAAGTCGCCGAGGTCGCCGGCGTCGTCGTCGTCCTCCTCGCCCTCGCTCTCGTCGAGCAGCTCTTCCATCAGGTCGACGAACTCGTCCTCGACGTCGTCGAGCTCGGCCTGCAGATCGGCGAGGGAGTCGGAGCCCTTGCCCAGCCGGCCGGTGCTGTCGAGGAAGGTCAGGTAGGCGTCGACGGCCGGGAGCAT
The DNA here is from genome assembly GCF_040609855.1 of Nonomuraea sp. NPDC004580. Lineage (NCBI taxonomy): Bacteria > Bacillati > Actinomycetota > Actinomycetes > Streptosporangiales > Streptosporangiaceae > Nonomuraea > Nonomuraea sp. NPDC004580. The sequence continues at coordinate 29,080 of NZ_JBEXLH010000060.1, forward strand.
CCCGTCGGCGGCGGCGTCGGGATCCTCCACGACCTTCGGCATGCGGTCGAGCAGCAGGTTACGCAGGTCGGCGCGCTTCCACGTGCCGAGGTCCTGCGAGAAGGCGAGCCGGTGCCACAGCGCGGCGGGCCCCACGAGCTCGGGGTCGCTCCCGGGGGCGTTCGCACGCGCCCACATGATGAACTCTTCGAGCAGGGGTCGCAGCTCAGTGGCGGCTACCTCGATGCGATCTGTCACGCACTCAGGCTAGTGTGCCCGCGAGGCTGTCGGCTCCCGAAATAACGCCTTTCGCTGATCATGATGTCCGGCGCATGGCCTCGGTGATCCGCTCGGCGGCGGCCATGACCGGCACCGCGTGGAGCCGTCCTGGCGCTCTCGTGAGGCGTTCGATGGGGCCGGAGACCGACACCGCCGCGATCACCTTGCCGCCGCTGCCCCTTATGGGAGCGGAGACGCTGGCCACCCCCTGCTCGCGCTCGCCGACGCTGTGAGCCCACCCACGGCGGCGTACGGAGGCCAGCGTGGCGGCGGTGAACTTGGCCCCGCGCAACCCGCGGTGCAGCCGGTCGGGCTCCTCCCAGGCCAGCAGGATCTGCGCTGCGGAGCCTGCCGTCATGGGCAGCGCGGACCCGACGGGCACGGTGTCGCGCAGGCCGCTGGCGCGCTCGGCGGCGGCCACGCACACGCGTTCGTCGCCCTGACGGCGGTACAGCTGCGCGCTCTCCCCGGTCAGGTCACGAAGGTGCATCAAAACGGGCGCGGCGACCGCCAGCAGCCGGTCCTCGCCGGCCGCGGTGGACAACTCCGACAGCCTGGGGCCGAGCACGAAACGGCCCTGTGTGTCGCGGCTCACGATGCGGTGGTGCTCAAGGGCGACAGCCAGCCGGTGGGCGGTGGGGCGGGCCAGGCCGGTGGCCTGGACGAGCTGGGCCAGTGAAGCAGGTCCCGCTTCGAGGGCATTGAGTACAAGAACCGCCTTGTCGAGTACTCCGACTCCGCTAGAGTTGTCCATACACCGATACTGCAGTCTCGACATATGAGAAAGCAAGTCGGATGATTCTCAAGGAGGAGATCATGGGCCGCACACTGGCCGAGAAGGTCTGGGAGCAACACGTAGTCCGTCGCGCGGAGGGCGAACCGGACCTGCTCTATATCGACCTGCACCTCATCCACGAGGTGACCAGCCCGCAGGCGTTCGACGGGCTCAGGCTCGCCGGCCGCAAGGTGCGGCGGCCCGATCTCACCATCGCCACCGAGGACCACAACGTGCCGACCGTGCTCGGCCCCATCGCCGACCCGGTGTCCAAGACCCAGGTCGAGACGCTGCGCAAGAACGCCGCCGAGTTCGGCATCCGCCTGCATCCGATGGGCGACGCGGGGCAGGGCGTGGTGCACATCATCGGCCCGCAGTTCGGTCTCACCCAGCCCGGCATGACCATCGTGTGCGGCGACTCCCACACCTCCACGCACGGCGCGTTCGGCGGCATCGCGTTCGGCATCGGCACCTCCGAGGTCGAGCACGTGCTGGCCACGCAGACGCTGCCCGCCTACCGCCCCAAGACGATGGCCATCGAGGTCAGCGGCGAGCTGCCGGTCGGCGTCACCGCCAAGGACCTGATCCTGGCCATCATCGCCAAGATCGGCACCGGCGGCGGCCAGGGCTACATCGTCGAATACCGCGGCGAGGCCGTGCGCAAGCTCTCCATGGAGGGCCGCATGACGATCTGCAACATGTCGATCGAGGCGGGCGCGCGGGCCGGCATGATCGCCCCCGACGAGACCACGTTCGCGTACCTGAAAGGCCGCGCCCACGCGCCGAAGGGCGAGGCGTGGGACCAGGCGGTCGAATACTGGAAGTCGCTGCGCACCGACGACGACGCCGTCTTCGACAAGGTCGTGGAGATCGACGCCTCCACGCTGACCCCCTACGTCACGTGGGGCACCAACCCGGGCCAGGGCCTGCCGCTGGGCGAGTCCGTGCCCGCGCCGGAGAGCTTCGACGACCCGGTGGCGCGCTCGGCCGCCGAGCGGGCGCTGGAGTACATGGGGCTGAGCGCCGGCACGCCGCTGCGCGAGATCGAGGTCGACACCGTGTTCGTCGGCTCGTGCACCAACGGCCGCATCGAGGACCTCCGCTCGGCCGCCGAGATCCTGCGCGGCCGCCAGGTCAAGACCCGCACGCTCATCGTGCCCGGCTCGATGATGGTCAAGAAGCAGGCCGAGGAGGAGGGCCTGCACGAGGTGTTCAAGGCCGCGGGCGCCGAGTGGCGCGAGGCCGGCTGCTCGATGTGTCTCGGCATGAACCCCGACACGCTCAAGCCGGGCGAGCGCAGCGCCTCCACCTCCAACCGCAACTTCGAGGGCCGCCAGGGCAAGGGTGGCCGCACCCACCTGGTGTCGCCGCAGGTCGCCGCCGCGACCGCCGTCACCGGCCGCCTCACCGCCCCCGCCGACCTGTAAGGGAGACCACGTTCCATGGAAGCCTTCACCACCCACACCGGTACGGCGGTGCCGCTGCGCCGCAGCAACGTCGACACCGACCAGATCATCCCGGCCGTCTGGCTCAAGCAGGTCAGCCGCACCGGCTTCGAGAAGGGCCTGTTCGCCGCCTGGCGCGAGGACCCGACGTTCGTGCTCAACGACCCCTCCTACGAGGGCGGCTCGATCCTGGTCTCCGGCCCCGACTTCGGCACCGGCTCCTCCCGCGAGCACGCCGTCTGGGCGCTGCAGCAGTACGGGTTCCGCGTCGTGATCGCCGCCCGCTTCGGCGACATCTTCCGCAACAACTCCACCAAGATGGGCCTGCTCCCCGTCGTCCTGCCGGGCGAGAAGGTCGAGGAGCTGCAGGCCGCCGTCGAGGCGGAGCCCACGCTCGAAGTGACCGTCGACCTGGTCGAACGCCAGGTCCGCTGGGCCGGCGAGGCCGTCCCGTTCGAGATCGACGACTACACCCGCTGGCGGCTGATGGAGGGGCTCGACGACATCGGGCTGACCCTGCGTCACGAGGGCGAAGTGGCGGCGTACGAGAATGGTCGGCAGCCATGGCTGCCGACGACCGTCTAGAAGACGACGAACTGGCGCGGCGGTTGCGCGAGGCGCACCGCCGCGTCCGCATGCTGCCCGCCGACCGCAGGGAACGCCTCGGGCGCCGCTATCTCGCGATCTGTGACCTGGCGAAGCACGACAGGGAAAGGGCGGCGCTGCGCCTCGGGGCGTTTCTGCGGGCCCTTGACGCGGCTTTCGACACGCCACGTAGTGAAGAAAATCCGCCAGGTGATTGAGTTCATCGGCGATCCCGCCTACTTTCAGAGCCCGTAAGGGGTTTCTACGTCGAACTCGTGAGCTGGAACCCCGAGCCGTAACTGGGGGAGCAGGACTTTCATGAACAAGCGAGAACTCGTCGAGGCCATCGCGGATCGGGTGGGCGACAGGAAGACGGCCACGGAGGCCGTCAACGCGGTCATCGACGCCATCCAGAAGGCCGTGGCCGGCGGCGACAAGGTCTCGATCACGGGCTTCGGCGCGTTCGAGATGGTGAACAAGCCCGCCCGCACGGCGCGCAATCCGTCCACCGGCGCGGAAATCAACGTGGCCGAGAGCTGGGCGCCCAAGTTCCGTCCCGGTTCTGATTTCAAAGAACTGGTGAACGAGGGCGGCAAGAAAATCGGCAAGAAGAAGTAAACACAGCGGACCGCCGAACGCCCGGGCCATCTCGGCCCGGGCGTCCGCGTGTCGGGATCAGGGCTTGTAGGCGTCGGGCACCGGGAAGGTGGACAGCGTGATGTAGCCGATCTCGCCGCCGCTCATGCCGAGATTGACCCGCTGACCGGAGCGGAGCAGCCGCAGCGGGCCCGCGTCGAAGGCGGCGGTGCCGAAGGGGAGCACGGCACCGTCGTCGAGGAAGACCGTGCCGGAACGGGTGGCCTCGTCGAAACTGCGTACGGTCGCCTGCACGCCACCAGCTTAAGCGCTCACCCTTCCCGATCAACCGGCCACAGCTCGGCCACCACCGCGGCCGTGTGCCCGCCCAGCCCGAGCGCGATCGCCGCACGCAGGTCGTCGGGGGTGTCCACGTCGCGCCTTACCGAGTCGATGCCGGGCACGCACAGCTCCTTGGCGCCGCCGGCCAGGTGCTTGGCCCGCGACTCGCCGCCGAACCGCGGCGTGAAGGGCCGGCCTGGGCGCACCCCGTAGAAGGTGGTGCCGACGTCGAGCGCGTCGGGCACGAACGCCTGGTCGAACTCGGCCGCCGCCTCCAGCGCCACCGCCAGCTCGGCGGGCCGCAGCGCGGGCAGGTCGGCCTGGAGGGCGCCCACCGCGTCATCGGGCGCGACGCGTACGGCGTGGGCGGCGCCCGTACGCAGCGCCGTGTTCAGCCCCCGATCGGGGTCGTGCACCACGTCGGCGCCCAGCGCGGCGAGCGGCCCCGCGGCGGCGGGATCGGCCGTCACCACGATGACCCGGGCGACGGGCGGGCAGGACAGCGCGGCGGCCACGGTGTCGCAGGCCACGGCCACGGCCAGCCGCGTGCGGTGCGGCCCCGTCGCGGCGGCCAGCCGGGTCTTCGCCGCGACCAGCGTCTTCACCGGAATGACCAGGGACCAGCGGATGCTCATAGGGTAAGCATCGCGCCTCGACATCCCACGCCGCCAACCGGGAGACTTGGGGCGCATCCCGTACGTCTTGGAGGAGACCATGAGCCGCCCCACGAGACCATCGCGTTTCTGGGAAACCCTGGCAGTCGTCGTGGTGAAACCGCTGTCCTGGCTTTTGGTCAAGAAAGACTGGCGTAACGGCGATCGCATGCCGAGGACGGGCGGCGTGATCATCGCGGCCAACCACCTGTCGTGGGCCGACCCGGTGCTGCTGTCGCACTTCCTCTACAACCACGGCCGCTGGCCGGTCATCCTGGCCAAGTCGGGATTGTTCAAGGTGCCGTTCCTGGGCCACGCCGTCGCCGCGCTGCGCGCCATCCCGGTCGAGCGGGGCAGCAGCGAGGCCGCGAGGTCGCTGCGCATCTCGGAGGAGCGGCTGGCCGACGGTTGCGCGATCCTGTTCTACCCCGAGGGCACCTGCACCCGCGATCCCGGCCTGTGGCCGATGACCGGCAAGACGGGCGCGGCCCGGCTGGCTCTGGAGAGCGGCGCCCCGGTGATCCCGGTGGCCCACTGGGGGGCGCACGAGCTGCTGCCGTACGGCGCGAAGAAGCCCAGGCTGTTCCCCCGCAAGACGTTCCGCGTGACGGTGGGCCCGCCGGTCGACCTGTCGAAGTACGCGGGCCGGCCGGCGCACGCCGACGTGCTGCGCGAGGCCACGGCCGACATCATGGCCGCGGTCACCGCCCAGCTCGCCGAGCTGCGCGGCGAGAAGGCACCGGAGACCCCCTACGATCCGACCAGGCGGTGAGCGCATGACGAAGGCAGCCGTGTTCGGCACGGGATCGTGGGGCACCACGTTCGCGATGCTCCTCGCCGAGGCGGGCAACGAGGTCACGCTCTGGGGCCGCAGGCAGGAGCTGGTCGACGTGATCGACCGCGACCACGTCAACCCCGACTACCTGCCGGGCGTGCCGCTCCCGCCCTCGCTGCGGGCCACCACCGACCCCGAGCGGGCGCTCGCCGGGGCCGACTTCGTGGTGCTCGCGGTGCCGTCCCAGCGGCTGCGGGCCAACCTGGCGGCCTGGAAGCCGTACATTCCGCCGCACGCCGTGCTGGTGAGCCTGATGAAGGGCATCGAGCTGGGCACCACCAAGCGGATGAGCGAGGTGATCCGCGAGGTCGCCGAGGTGCCCGACGAGCGGGTGGCCGTCGTCTCCGGGCCCAACCTGGCCATGGAGATCGCCCACCGCCAGCCCGCCGCGACCGTCGTGGCCTGCACCGACGAGAGCGTGGCCGAGCGCCTGCAGGCGATCTGCCACCTGCCGCCGTGGTTCCGCCCCTACACCAACCCCGACGTCGTCGGTGTCGAGCTGGGCGGGGCGGTCAAGAACGTCATCGCCCTCGCCGTCGGCGTCTCCGCCGGCATGGGCATGGGCGACAACGTCAGCGCCATGCTCATCACGCGCGGCCTGGCCGAGATCTCCCGGCTCGGGGCCGCGCTCGGCGCCGACCCGCACACCTTCGCCGGGCTCGCCGGCATGGGCGACCTGGTCGCCACCTGCACCTCGCCGCTGTCGCGCAACCGCACGTTCGGCGAGAACCTCGGCCGCGGCATGACGCTGGATGAGGTCGTCGCCGCCACCAAGCAGACCGCCGAGGGCGTCAAGTCGTGCGAGTCGGTGCTGGAGCTGGCGAGGAAGCACGACGTGGAGATGCCGATCACCGAGGTCGTCGTCGGCGTCGTGCACGACGGCATGTCGCCGGCCGAGGCCGGAATGCTGCTGATGTCCCGCTCGCCGAAACCTGAACGGTACGGGCTGTGAGAATGACCTGAATACGGCGTGCTCGGCTCGCTGTGACAGGGACACCCCGGTAGATTCGGACACCATGAGCAAGCCACGCATCGCCGTCGTTTTCGGAGGTCGCAATTCCGAGCACGCCGTCTCCCTGATGGGGGCGGGCAGCGTGCTGGAGGCGATCGACAGGACCAAGTACGAGGTGATCCCGATCGGGATCGCCCAGGACGGCAGATGGGTGCTGGCCGCTTCCGACCAGCGGTTCGCCATCGAGTCCGGCGAGCTGCCGGTCGTCGACACCTCGGGCGCGGCGCTCGCGCTCCCCTCAGGGAGCGGTGGCCTCGTGGCGTACGACCCCGGCGCGATCCCCGTCGAGCTCGGCACCGTCGACGTGGTCTTCCCCGTGATGCACGGCCCGTTCGCCGAGGACGGCACCATCCAGGGCCTGCTGGAGATGGCCGGCGTCCGCTACGTCGGCTCCGGCGTGCTGGCCAGCGCGGTCGGCATGGACAAGGCCCACATGAAGACCGTCATGGCCGCGGCCGGGCTGCCGATCGGCCGCTACGTCGTCGTCCGCGAGCGCGACTGGCGGCTCGACCGCGAGACCGTGCTCAAGGAGGCCGAGGAGCTCGGCTACCCGGTCTTCGTCAAGCCGGCGAGGGCGGGCTCGTCCCAGGGCATCTCCAAGGCGGGCGACCGCGCGGAGCTGGCCGCGGCCATCGAGCTGGCCAGGGAACACGACCCCAAGGTCCTCGTCGAGGCGGCCATCGTCGGCCGCGAGATCGAGTGCGCGGTGCTGCAGTCGCCCGGCGACGAGCGGGCCGCCGCGTCGATGCCGGGTGAGGTGAAGGTCGAGGGCGGGCAGGAGTTCTTCGACTTCGCGGCGAAGTACTACCCCGACCAGATGTCGCTCGCGGTGCCCGCCGACATCCCGCAGGAGACGGCCGAGGAGCTCCGGGAGATGGCGGTGCGGGCGTTCGAGGCGCTCGACTGCGAGGGGCTCGCCAGGGTCGACTTCTTCTACACCCCCGACGGCAAGCTGATCTTCAACGAGATCAACACCATGCCAGGGTTCACCTCGCTGTCGGTGGCGCCGCAGCTCTGGGCCGCCTCTGGGCTGTCCTACCCGGAGCTGGTCGAGCGGCTCATCCAGCTCGCCCTGCGGCGCAGGCCAGGACTGCGCTGATCAGGCCCGGGGCGTGGTGGCCTGGGCGATCGGCCCCGACAGGTCGGCGAGCAGCTCGGCCGCCACGTGCTCGCCGCCGACCGTGACCTCGACGTACGCGGTGTCGGTCACGGCGGTGAACAACGCCGGCTTCTCCGGGTCGGCGAACCAGCCCACGCCCTCGATCTCCTGCAGCTGGTCGGTCGGCGCCATCCTGACCGGCCGCGGCACGCCGCAGCGCAGCGCGATGACGCCCGAGCCCCAGACGGCGACGTAGGGGGACGCGGGCTCGGACGTGCCGCGCTCCTCGCCGTCGAGCGTCTTGGGCAGCAGCGGGGCCAGCCGGTCGCAGGCCGCCGCCGCCTCGCCCGCAGGACGCGGCGGCTCGACCTGAACGGCGCCGCCGCAGCCGGCGAGTGTCAGGAGAACGAGCAGGACGGCGGCGACACGCATGAGGGACCTCAGATATGGACGATCGGACACGTCAGCGTACGCGTGATGCCCTCCACCGCCTGAATCTGGGCGACGACGAGCTTGCCCAGCTCATCGACGTTGTTGGCCTCCGCGCGCACGATCACGTCGTAGGGGCCCGTCACGTCCTCGGCCCGGGTGACCCCCGGGATCCCGGAGATCTCGCGAGCCACGGCGGCGGCCTTGCCGACTTCGGTCTGGATAAGGATGTAGGCCTGCACCATCACGTCCTCCCGGGCGATTGGATCACGCCGAAGGGCCACCGTACCCTGTGTGCGTCAGGAGGTGCGTCATCACAGTCGGAGATCTCGGCGAATTCGGTGTGGTAAATCGCATTACCGCACAACTGCCCCAGGGTGACGCGGTGATGCTCGGCCCGGGTGACGACGCCGCCGTCATCGGCGCCCCCGACGGGCGTGTCGCGGTCTCGACGGACCTGCTGATCGAAGGCCGCCACTTCAGGCGCGACTGGTCGCGCGGCTACGACGTGGGCCGCAAGGCCGCCGCCCAGAACCTCGCCGACGTGGCCGCCATGGGCGCCCGTCCCACCTCGCTCGTGGTCGGCCTGGGCCTGCCCGCCGACCTGCCGGTGAGCTGGCTCGACGAGCTGACCGCCGGGTTCGCCGACGAGTGCGGGGTCGTGGGGGCGAGCGTGGCGGGCGGCGACGTGACCCGCTGCGACCTGGTCGTCCTCGGCGTGACCGCGCTGGGCGACCTCGGCGGGCGCGCTCCCGTCCTGCGGTCGGGGGCCAGGCCGGGGCACGTGGTGGCGGTGGCCGGGCGGCTCGGCCGCGCCGCCGCCGGGTGGGCGCTGCTGGAGGCGGGCGTCTGCGTGGACACGCCCGGGTTGCGGGCGGCCGTGGCGGGGCATCGGCGGCCGTGCCCGCCGTACGCGAGCGGGGTCGAGGCGGCCGAACTGGGCGCGAGCGCCATGCTGGACGTCAGCGACGGGCTGCTGCAGGATCTGGGGCACGTCGCCAGGGCCAGTGGCGTACGGATCGAGCTCGATCCCGCGGCCTTCACCGTGTTCACCACGGCTGAGCCGGTGGCGGCGGCGGCCAAGGAGCTGGGGGCCGATCCGCTGGAGTGGGTGCTGTCGGGTGGCGAGGATCACGCGCTGGCGGCGGTGTTCCCTTCCGAGGTGTCGTTGCCGGAGTCGTGGCAGGTCGTGGGCCGGGTCGCCGAGGGTTCCGGCGTGGTGGTGCGCGGGCGGGAGATCGGGCATCGCGGGTGGGATCACTTTCGGTGATGAGATGTCCCGATTTACGTGAAATTTTCCTGTTTTGGGGTATGACTAGCGGGATTGCTGTGACAACGGCGTAGCAAAGGTGTTATGAAGATTGGCGGCCACTGTAACCGGGAAGAAAGGGCAGCCATGGGCCGCCACGGCACAGGTGGATCCGAAGACGGGGACGAACGGGGGCACAGCGCTTTTTGGGGTCCTGACGAGCAGGCCGAGCCGCCGGGCTGGCCGTCGCTCCCGGACCAGCCCGAGGTGACGGGGCAGTGGGCCCCGATGCCGAGGCGCGCCGACGGGCCGCCTCCGCGCGCGCCGCAGTCGGAGCCGTTCGAGACCACCGGGGCCTTCGCCGTGCCCACGAACGACCCGGCGGGCGCCTACCCGCAGCAGCCTGGGCGTGACCCCAGGATGGACCCGGGCATGGCCCCGGGCATGGACCCGGGCACGGATGACGCAGGGCCGTTCGAGACGACGGGGGCGTTCGCCCGTCCGCAGGAGTGGAACCAGCCCCCCGACCAGACGGCCGTCTTCGGCGGCCCCGGGGGCGCGCAGCAGTTCCCCGGGCAGGGTGACGCGCTGTTCGATCCGCCCGCTGAGCAGCGCGGGCTCTTCGACCCACCGGGGGGCCGGCGGGGCTCCTTCGACGACCGGCCGGGCGCCTTCGACGATCATCGTGAGCCCTTCGACGGCCGGCGGATGCAGTTCGAGGATGAGCGGGATCGGTTCGACGATCCCGCGGGCCCTCAGGGGCCTTTCAACGGGCCCGAGCAGCGTGGCCCGTTCGACGGGCACGGGGACCAGCTCGGGCCGTTCAACGATCAGCGCGGTCCCTTCGACGGGCCGGCTGATCCCCACGACCCCTTCGGCTCTGCGCCCTTCGACGACGCGCCCGACAGCCGTACCGCGCGGTTCGACCCGCCCGCCGGCCCCGGCGTCCCGCCCGAGCCGGGCGACGTCAAGGTGGCCGGCGAGCCGACCGCCATGCTGGCCCCCGCGTGGGCGAACGCCGAAACCGGCTTCCTCGGCCCCGACGACGGCTCAGGCTGGCCGGACGACGCCGACGAGCCGCGCGCCCGCCGCGGGCGCCGCAAGGGCCGCGGTGGCGGTGGCGGTGGCGGTGGCGGCGGTGACGACGACGTGCTCGCCGCGGCTCCGTCCGGCGCCGGCAAGGGCCGCGTGGCGCTGCTGTCGGTGGCGGCCGTGGCCGTCGTGCTCGGCGGCACGGTGGCGGGCGTCAAGTTCATGAGCTCCGGCGACGACCCGGTCAAGTGCGAGGGTACGTCCTGCGCCGCCGTACAGGCTCCGAGCCAAGAGCCGGCGCCCGCCGGGTCGGGACCCGTGGACGAGGGGAGCGAGCCCGAGCCCGAGGACGAGCCGGTGGAGGAGGAGACGGCGGCCGACGAGGAGCCGTCGAGCAGGCCGACGCCGACGGCCACCTACAACGCGGGAGCGCCGCGCCGCACCGCCACTCCCACGCCGACGCCCACCAAGACGAGGGTGAAGAAGCAGGAGAAGCCGGTGGACGAGCCGGCCGCCGACCGGTCGGCCGAGGCCGAGGAGACCGTCTCCGAGGCGCCGAGCGAGCAGCCGTCCACGCTGGACGACGCCGACACCGGCACCGGGGTCGTCCCCGACGAGTCCACCCCGCCGGCGAACGACTCGGGGATCGACTCGCCGCTGACGAACACCGGCGCGCTCAACGTCCGGCAGACGATCAAGCAGCGGCTGACCACGTACCAGGCGAACCTGACCCTTTCCAACGACTCCGTGCAGCCCCTCAGGAGCCCGACGGTCTCCGTCCCGGTGGACGGCAAGGTCGTGAAGGTGGAGGGCGCCAGGTGGACGCAGGACGGCGACCTGCTTATCCTCGACGTCTCCACGACGCTCGCCTCCGGCGACTCGATCGAGGTCTCCTTCACCGCCACCGGCCGCGGCAGCAAGGCCAGGAACTGCGGCGTGGTCGCCGGCCAGTGCGCCATCAGCTGACCCCTGCCCAGCCGCCCGCCCTCCGGGCGGGCACCGGCCTCCTGGAGCCGCCGATCTCACCACCTGGTGGGTCGGCGGCTCCATCGCTGTGCGGTGACGGCCTCTCCGCGGGGCAGGACCCGTCCGCGCGTCCCTGAGTGGCGTTCTCCTCGGCGCGTGCGGGCGACGACGGCTCCTGGAACCGACGACGCCGCCTCCAGTTTCTGGAGGCGGCGCTGAGGGCCCTTCCGGCGGCACCTCGTGAAAAAGGGGGCCGGACATGGCGAAGGCCCGCGGCTCCCTGAGCGGGAGGCGGGCCCTTCGAAAGATGAACTAGCGGGTGACCTTGCCCGCCTTGATGCACGAGGTGCACACGTTCAGCTTCTTCGGCGTGCCGCCGACGACCGCGCGGACCGTCTGGATGTTGGGGTTCCAGCGACGGCGGGTGCGGCGGTGAGAGTGGGAAACGTTGTTGCCGAAGGTCGGGCCCTTGCGGCAGACATCGCAGACGGAAGCCACGGTATCGCTCCTTAAAACAGTCGATGTAGCCCTGTCCGCTGATGCTTTCCGGGCGGAGGGCATGCCGGGACGACCGGCCAGCCAGAAGAGAATATCCGATCCACGCCGATGGGCGCGAACCAGAGCATCTGGGCCGGATCCCGGGCGGCGATATTCTCCTCGCACAACCGTAGCGCATCCAGGCGGTTCGCTCGGCCGGTGCCGGACCATCAGTGCCGGACCATCGGCGTCGGTCATCGGCGTCGGTCATCGGCGCCGGTCATCGGCGTCGGTCATCGGGGCCGGGCTGTCAGGGCAGTAGGTCGGGGGACGTAGCCGGAGGCACCAGATGAAGATCCTCGACCCGCCCGCCGTACGCCGCTGGGCCCGCCTGGCCGCCGACGCGCTGGGCCAGGCCAGTACCGAGATCGACGCGCTCAACGTGTTCCCGGTGGCCGACGGCGACACCGGCACCAACCTGCACCTCACCATGCTGTCGGCGGCCGAGGCCGTCGAGTCGCTGCCCGAGGACGTGGACGCCGCCGTGGTCTGGCAGACCCTCTCCTACGGCGCGCTGATGGGGGCGCGCGGCAACTCGGGGGTGATCGTCAGCCAGGCGCTGCGCGGCCTCGCCGAGGTGCTGAAGGACGGCTCCGACCTGCGGGCGGGGCTGCTCAGAGCGGCGGTGCTCGCCAGGGAGGCGGTGGCCAGGCCGGTCGAGGGCACGGTGCTCAGCGTGCTGGAGTCGGCGGCGCGGGCCGTCCAGGAGGTGGAGGGCGACCTGCCCGAGGTGGCGCGGCAGGCGGCGGGTGAGGCGCGGGCGGCGCTCGGCCGTACGCCTGAGCAGCTCGACGTGCTGGCACGCAGCGGCGTGGTGGACGCGGGCGGCGCGGGGGCGGCGATCGTGCTGGAGACGCTGGCCACGGTGGTCACGGGCGGCGCGGCCGAGCACTACGAGGTGCCCGCGCCGACCTCCCGGGTGACGCCGATGACGGAGGCGGGGGCGGGCTATGAGGTGATGTACCTGCTGGACGCCGGCGACCGGGCGGTGGCCGCGCTGCGCGAAGAGCTCGACGCCATGGGCGACTCGCTGGTCGTGGTGGGCGGCGACGGGCTGTGGAACGTGCACGTCCACGTCCCCGAGGCCGGTCCCGCGGTGGAGGCGGGGATCAGGGCGGGGCGGCCGTACCGGATCAGGATCACGTACCTGGCCGAACGCACCCATAAAGGCGGCAGTGGCAGCGGCGTGGTGGCGGTCGCGGCGGGCGACGGCATCGCGGCGCTGTTCGAGGAGTGCGGCGCGATCGTCGTACGCCGCGCGCCGGGCACCCGTCCCACCCTGCCCGCGCTGCTGGCCGCGATCAGGCGGGCCGGTGACAAGGTCGCCGTGCTGCCGAACGACGACGGCGTACGCGCGGTCGCCGCCGCTGCCGCCGAGATCGCCCGCGAGGAGGGCGTGACGGTCAGCGTGCTGCCCACGGAGGCGACCGTGCAGGGGCTGGCCGCGCTGGCCGTGCACGATCCGCTGCGGCGCTTCGACGACGACGTGGTGGCGATGACCGACGCCGCAGGGCACACCCGCTGCGGGCACGTGACGGTGGCGGACAAGGAGGCGTTCACGAGCGCCGGGATGTGCCGGCCGGGCGACGTCCTGGGCCTGATCGGCGGGGACGTGGCCGTGATCGGCCGATCGGTCGCCGGCGTGGCCGCCACGGTGGTGGACCGCATGCTGGCGGGCGGCGGCGAGCTGGTCACGCTGGTCACCGGCGAGGGCGCGGGGGAGGCGGCGTCCGAGGTCGAGCGGCACGTCGCGGGTACGCGGCCCGACGTGGACCTCGTCGTGTACGACGGCGAGCAGGGCGGCTACCCGCTCCTCATCGGCGTGGAGTGATCGCGGGCCCTCGCACGGCCCCCCGCCACGACGGCGGGAGTGATCCCCGGCGTCGCTGGGGATTCCTGTCGGCCGCAGGCGGTAGAACTTATTGCCGTGAGCCGTTTCGACGAGCCTCTGACGAAGGCGCTCGACCCGAAGACCGCCAAGCTGCTGCACAGCGTGCTCGGCCTGGAGACGGTCGGCGACCTGCTGCGCCACTATCCGCGACGCTACGCCGAGCGCGGCGAGCTGACCTCGCTCGACGCGCTTGAGGTCGACGAGCACGTCACCGTGGTGGGCGAGGTGACCAGGCTCATGCGCAAGCCGATGCGCAACCGCGGCGGCACCTGGCTGGAGGTCGAGGTCGTCGACGGCAACGGCAACAGGATCTATCTGTCGTTCTTCGGCAAGGGCTCCCACGTGGCCGAGTCGCGGCTCAAGCCGGGCAGGCGCGGCATGTTCGCCGGCAAGGTGGGGCTGTTCGGCGCGCGGTCGAAGCCGCGCTGGCAGCTCGCGCACCCGGAGTTCGAGCTGTTCGAGGAGGGCGAGGCGAGCGCCGAGGAGTTCGCGGCGGCGCCGGTGCCGATCTATCCGGCGGGCAAGGACCTCACGCCGTGGGCGATCAGGCGGGCGGTCGGCGTCGTGCTCGACACGCTGGGCCCGCTCGACGACCCGCTGCCCGCCGCGCTGCGCTCCCGCCACGGCCTGCAGGACCTCGGCGACGCGCTGGTGGCGATCCACCGGCCGAAGGACTTCGCGGAGGTCGGGCGGGCGCGTAACAGGCTGAAGTTCGATGAGGCGTTCGTGCTGCAGGCCGTGCTGCTCCAGCGGCGCCAGGCGGCGACCGCGTGGCCGGCCAGGCCGCGGCCCCGGCGCTCCGACGGCATGCTCGCCGACTTCGACGGGCGGCTGCCGTTCGCGCTGACCGAGGGGCAGGCCCAGGTGGGCGAGGAGATCGCCGCCGACCTGGCGACCGCGCACCCGATGCACCGGCTGCTGCAGGGCGAGGTTGGCGCGGGCAAGACGGTGGTGGCGCTGCGGGCGATGCTGCAGGTGGTCGACGCCGGCGGGCAGGCGGCGCTGCTGGCGCCCACCGAGGTGCTGGCCCAGCAGCACCATCGTTCGATCACCACGATGCTGGGCGACCTGGCGCAGGGCGGCATGTTCGGCGGCACCGCGGTCACGCTGCTGACCGGCTCGATGGGGGCCGCCGCGCGGCGCTCCGCGCTGCTCGACGCGGCCTCGGGCACGGCCGGCATCGTCGTCGGCACCCACGCGCTGCTGCAGGAGCACGTGCAGTTCGCCGACCTGGGGCTGGTCGTGGTGGACGAGCAGCATCGGTTCGGGGTGGAGCAGCGTGACGCGCTGCGCGAGAAGGCGGGTGACGCCAGGCCGCACGTGCTGGTCATGACCGCCACCCCGATCCCGCGTACGGTCGCCATGACCGTCTTCGGCGACCTCGAGGTCTCGACGCTGTCGCAGCTCCCGTCCGGCCGCGCGCCGATCACCACCCACGTCGTGCCGGCCGCCGAGAAGCCCCACTACCTCGAGCGCACCTGGCAGCGGGTCAAGGAGGAGGTGACGCTGGGGCGGCAGGCGTACATCGTGTGCCCGCGCATCGGCGACCTCGAGGGCGACGAGGGCGACATGGCGGCGTCCGACGACGAGCGGCGGCCGCCGCTCGCGGTCCTCGACGTGGCCGAGATGCTCACCGAGGGGCCCTTCCACGACCTGCGGGTGGGCACGCTGCACGGCAAGCTCCCGCCGGAGGAGAAGGACGCGATCATGCGCGCCTTCACGCGGGGCGAGCTCGACGTGCTGGTGGCGACGACGGTCATCGAGGTCGGCGTCGACGTGCCCAACTCGTCCGTCATGATCATCATGGACGCCGACCGCTTCGGCGTCTCCCAGCTCCACCAGCTCAGGGGCCGGGTCGGCCGGGGCGGGCTGCCCGGGCTCTGCCTGCTGGTCACCGACTTCCCCGAGGGCACACCGGCCCGCGCCCGCCTCGACGCGGTGGCGGCCACGCTCGACGGGTTCGAGCTGTCGCGGGTCGACCTGGAGCAGCGGCGTGAGGGCGACGTGCTGGGCGCGGCGCAGTCGGGCAAGCGGACGTCGCTGAAGCTGCTGCAGCTGCTCCGCGACGAGGACGTCATCGCCACCGCCCGCGACGAGGCCGCCGCCCTGCTGGCCGACGACCCCGACCTGACCAGGCACGCCGGCCTGCGCGCGGAGATAGACCGGCTGCTGGCCGACGAGAAGGCCGAATACCTGGAGAAGACCTGACGGCCCGATGAACCCGTCTGACTGCGGAGGGCGCGCGTTGTGGGCCTGCCCGTGGGCGGGGGCCGTGAAGGCCGGTCGGCCGGTAGGCGCGTGTGGAGGGCCTGGCAGCCGGCGGTCGCGGAGGCTGGGCGGTGGGGGCGTGGAGACGGCCGGAGTGGTGGGGGTGCACGGGGGGTCGGTGGCCGGGTGTTCGTGAGGCGATTTCAGGCCCAGCCGCCGGGGACGGCCTCCCCCCGAATGCCGTCCCCGGCTGGGCCCACCCTCGGGTCAGGTGCCGAGGGAACCGGCGTGCGGAAGGGCTCACGATCACGCCGGTCGGCCTTCATGTGGGTCACCTTGAAGGCCGCAGAATCATCATGCGGGCCGCCCGGCCCGATGTGAATCACCCTTGCGCAGTCGAGGCCGACACTTGTCCACTCTTGACCTGCGTGAACATGCGGGACAATGGGTGACATGACGCGGATCATCGCAGGCACGGCGGGTGGGCGGCGGCTGGCGGTGCCGCCGGGGCGCGGCACGCGGCCGACCAGCGACAGGGCCAGAGAAGGCATCCTCTTGACGCTCGACTCCCTCTACGGCCTGCGCGACGCCCGCGTCCTCGACCTCTACGCCGGCTCCGGCGCGGTCGGGCTGGAGGCGCTGTCGCGGGGCGCGGCCGAGGCGGTGCTGGTGGAGTCCGACCCCAAGGCGGTGCGCACGATCAAGGCCAACGTCGCCTCGCTCGGACTCGCCGGGGCGCGGGTGGTGGCCGACAAGGTGCAGCGGGTGCTTGGCAGGCAAGCCGACACGCCGTACGACATCGTCTTCGCCGATCCCCCCTACGCGGTGCCGGACGACGAGGTGCGGACGGTGCTTGAGCTGCTGCGGCACAACGGCTGGCTGGTCGAAGAGGGACTGGTGGCTTTCGAGAGAGAAAGCCGGGGAGGGCCGCTGATGTGGCCAAAGGGGTACGTTGAGGAGAGGGTCCGTAGATATGGCGAAGCGTCCGTTTGGTACGGTCGCGCCGCCGGGAACCCGTAGACCTGGGAGGCGTCTTGCGCCGCGTAGTCTGCCCGGGGTCGTTCGACCCCATCACCAATGGCCACCTCGACATCATCGGCCGCTCCGCGCGGTTGTACGACGAGGTGACCGTGGCAGTCCTCATCAACGTCGAGAAATCCAGCCTGTTCACGGTCGACGAACGCATCGAGATCCTGCAGACCGTGACCAAGGAATATCCGAACGTCAAGGTGCGCAAGTTCCACGGCCTGCTCGTCGACTTCTGCAAGCAGAACGACATCCCCGCCATCGTCAAGGGCATCAGGGTGGTCAGCGACTTCGACTACGAGCTGCAGATGGCTCAGCTCAACTACCGGATGTCCGGGGTCGAGACGCTGTTCATGCCCACCAATCCCGAGTACTCGTTCCTGTCATCGTCCCGGGTGAAGGAGATCGCCCGGTATGGTGGTGACGTCTCGGGTCTCGTGCCCGACCTGGTCCACCAGCTGCTCATCGAGCGGCTCAGAGGCTAGTCGCAAGCTGCTATCCTTACTTTTCGGCCTTGTACGACGGCGATGCTTTTCGCCATGCCTAGCGAGAGCAGGATGACTCAGCACCTCGACCCCCGCTCCCCGTGGGTGATCTCCACACATGACCTGGGGAAGCGGCCGGGCACGATGCGGCAGATGACCCTGGTCCTCCCGGCACCGGTGGATCTCGGCGTCGACATGATCGGCGTTCCCAAGGACGCCGAAGTCGAGCTGGATCTCCGGCTCGAGGCAGTGATGGAAGGCGTGCTCGTGTCAGGCACGGCGCAGGCCCCGCTCGCCGGGGAGTGCGCGCGGTGTCTCGACCCGGTCTCCTCGGAGATCCAGGTCGATCTGCAGGAGCTGTTCTTCTACTCCGACGAGGACGCCTCGGAGGAGGACTCACTGCTCGACGGTGAGCTGCTCGACCTCGAGCCGACGTTCCGCGACGCGGTGGTGCTCGCACTGCCGCTGAGCCCGGTGTGCCGTGAGGACTGCCCAGGGCTCTGTGCGGAGTGCGGGGTCAAGCTGGCCGAGGCCGGCGATGACCACGGGCACGAGAAGATCGACGCCCGCTGGGCGTCGTTGCAGGGTCTGATTACCGACAAAGATAACGATCAGGAGAAGTGACGTGGCCGTCCCGAAGCGAAAGATGTCGCGGAGCAACACCCGCGCCCGTCGCTCCCAGTGGAAGACGACTGCTGTCGCCCTGGTGAGCTGCCCGCAGTGCCGTTCGCCGAAGCAGCCGCACATCGCGTGCCCCACCTGCGGCACCTACAACCGCCGTCAGGTCGTCGAGCCGTCCGCCTGATCCGCCAGCAGTTGACGTGATGCCGACCGAGTGCCATTGTGCCTCGGTCGGCGTTACCGTCTCAGATGCGTGCGGCGGCGGTTCGCCCGCGGCCGTGGTGGACGCCGGGGCTAACGCGTTACCCCGACGCCCACCACGTTTTCGGGCATCTTCCGCAGTCGGCGCGCCATGTGAAGATGTCCGAGGAGGAAGCACGTGGGCGCAGGTCCTAAGCCGGTGGCCGTGGAGGTCGCCAGAGACGAGCTGGAGCGGGTCCTTTCCGTCGCGCTGGGCAGCGGCATTCTCGAGCGGGCGCTGACGCACCGCTCCTACGCGTACGAGAACGGTGGGCTGCCCACCAACGAGCGCCTGGAGTTCCTGGGCGACTCCGTGCTGGGCCTGGTCGTCACCGACACGCTCTACCGCAACCACCCCGATCTGCCCGAGGGCCAGCTGGCCAAGCTGAGGGCCGCGGTGGTCAACATGCGCGCGCTGGCCGACGTCGCGAGAGGGCTCGGCCTCGGCCGGTTCCTGCGGCTCGGCAGGGGCGAGGAGGGCACCGGCGGGCGCGACAAGTCGTCGATCCTGGCCGACACCCTTGAGGCGCTCATTGGCGCCATCTACGTCGACAAGGGCCTTGACGAGGCGTTCCGGGTCGTGCACCTGCTGTTCGACCCGCTGATCGTGCGCTCTGCCTCGCTCGGCGCCGGGCTCGACTGGAAGACCTCCCTGCAGGAGCTGACCGCCTCCGAGGCGCTCGGCGTGCCCGAATACCACGTCGAGGAGAGCGGGCCCGACCACGCCAAGTCGTTCACGGCCATGGTGCGGGTCGGGGGCGAGTCCTACGGCTCGGGCACCGGCCGCAGCAAGAAGGAAGCCGAGCAGCAGGCCGCCGAGGCGGCCTGGACCCGCATCCGCGCCCGCCGCGAACAACGCGAAAGCCAGCCCACCGGCTGACCCACGCTTCGGGGTTTCGGCCGCCGTGGGCGGTGGTCTCCGCGTGGCCGGAACATCGGATTCGGGTCACTGGCAGGATTTCGGTCGGGGGCTCTGGGGCTGGAGGGCTTCCGGCGGAGAGCCGGTATGCCGGACGATGGTGTGCTTGATGCGGGTGGCCGGGAGCAGGGCGCCGGGAAGGGCCGGGGAGGCGTCCGATGTTGTCCGGAGGGTGAGACTTACGTTCCCCCCGATGTCGAAGGACGAGGTTCGAGGTGCCTGAGCTGCCGGAGGTCGAGGTCGTCAGGCGCGGCCTCGCGCAATGGGTGACCGGGCGCGAGATCGCCGCCGCAGAGGTGCTGCATCCGCGCGCGATCAGGCGGCACGTGCCGGGCGCCGACGAGTTCGCCGCCCGGCTCAAGGGCCGTACGCTGCTGTCGGCCGAGCGCCGCGGCAAATACCTGTGGCTGCCGCTGTCGGGAGCCGAGGAGGCGCTGCTCGCCCACCTGGGGATGAGCGGCCAGCTCCTCGTCGTCGATCCGGAGTCGCCGCCTGAGAAGCACCTGCGGGTCCGCCTGCGCTTCGAGGACGGCGGTCCCGACCTGCGCTTCGTCGACCAGCGCACGTTCGGCCACGTGATGCTGACGCCGCTGGTGGACGGGGTGCCCGCGCCGATCGCGCACATCGCCCCCGACCCGTTCGAGCCGGCGTTCGACGAGGCCGAGTTCGCACGCAGGCTGCGGGCCAGGCGCACCGAGATCAAGCGGGCCCTGCTCGACCAGTCGCTGATCAGCGGCGTCGGCAACATCTACGCCGACGAGGCCCTGTGGATCGCGAGGCTGCACTGGGCCAGGCCCACCCAGACGCTCACCCGGCCCAAGATCGCCGAGCTGGTGTCCGCCGTACGCACCGTGATGGGCGCGGCGCTGGAGCAGGGCGGCACCTCGTTCGACAGCCTGTACGTCAACGTCAACGGCGAGAGCGGCTACTTCGAGCGCTCGCTCGAGGTGTACGGCCGCCGCGACCTGCCCTGCTCCCGCTGCGGCACGGTCATCAGGCGTGAGGCGTTCATGAACCGGTCGTCCTATTCCTGCCCCAGATGCCAGCGACGACCACGCTGACCACGGTGAGCGTGGCGCCCGCCCCCATCACGGCGGGCACCGACGCCGCGTCCGTGATCCGGCCGCCGGCCAGGGCGCCGAGGGCGATGGAGACGTTGAACGAGCTGACGTAGAGTGCCGTGCCGAGCTCGCCGCCGCCCTCGCGCATGAGCCAGAGCTGCAGGGCGACGCCGAGACCGCCGTAGCCGAGCCCCCAGACGACCAGTGCGGCCAGCGGCGGCACGCCGGTCAGCAGGAGCGCCGGCATGGCCACGGCCATCAGGACGACCAGCACGATGAAGGTGGACTTGGGGTTCCTGGCCGCGCGGGCGCCCGCGGCGAAGTTGCCCGCCACGCCGGCGGCGCCGTACAGGAGGAGCGCGGTGCCGACGAGGGCGGGGCCGGCGCCTGAGACCTGCTCCAGGAACGGGCGTACATAGGTGTAGGCCGCGAAGTGCCCCGAGATGGTCAGGGCGGTGAGCACCAGGACGAGGATGAGCGGCCCTGAGAGCCACGAGAAGCGCTTCCCTCGCGTCGCGGGCTCCGATTCCCCGGCCGGGGGACGCAACGGCGGCAGCGTCGCGGCCAGGACCGCGAGCAACGCGAGCGCCAGCACGCCCGCGGCGACGAAGGCGCTGCGCCACCCCGCGAACGACGACACGAACGTCGCCGCGGGAACTCCCAGCACCGACGCCACCGACACCCCGCCCAGGATGATCGAGGTGGCCCGTCCCACGGAGCGTTCCGGCACCAGCCGCGACCCCAGAGCGGCGGCGAACGCCCAGAACCCGCCGATGCTCACCCCCGTGAGCACCCTGGCGGCCAGCATGACGGCGTTGTCGGGCGCGGCGGCGGCCACCAGGTTCGCCACCCCGAGCAGCGCCATCAGCCCCATGAGGAGCAGCCGCCGGTCCATGCGGCGCGTGGTGAACGCCAGCGCGGGCGCGGCGACGGCGGCCACCAGCCCGGGAGCCGTCATCGCCAGGCCCGCCGTGCCCGCCGAGACCCCGAGGTCGGCGGCGATGGAGGTGAGCAGCCCGACGGGCAGCATCTCGCTGGTCACCACGGTGAAGGTGCCCACCGCGACCGAGGTCACGGCGAGCCAGCGCGCGCGTACGGCGCTCGGAACATCGGTCATCGTCATGCCGCTCAGCCTCGTGCGGCCCGGGAGCGGGAACAATGACGAAGCCCGAAGGCTTGGTTTAGGCAGGCTAAGCGATCCGGGTGTGGAGGCGCCGATGGAGTTCAGGGAGCTGGAGTGCTTCGTCGTCCTCAGCGAGGAGATGCACTTCGCGCGTACGGCCGAGCGGCTCTACCTGTCGCCGGGCCGGGTGAGCCAGCTCGTGCGCTCGCTGGAGAGCAGGATCGGCGGCCGGCTGTTCGAGCGGACCAGCAGGCGCGTCCGCCTGACGCCGCTCGGCGAGCGGTTCCTGGCCGACCTGCGGCCCTCCTACGACGGTCTCTCCCAGGCCGTGCAGCGGGCCAGGGCGGCGGCCAGGGGAGTGACGGGAGTGCTCAGGGTGGGGTTCCTGGCCACGCCGACCGACGTGGTGACGGGCAGCGTGCGCGCGTTCGAGCGGCGCAACCCGGGCAGCGAGGTCGAGCTGATCGAGATCCCGCTGTCCGACCCCTTCGGCAGGCTGCGGGCCGGCGAGGTGGACGTCGCGTTCACGCTGCTGCCCGTGGACGAGCCCGACCTGGCCACCGGCGAGCCGCTCAACCGGGTCTCCTACCGGCTGGGCCTGTCCGTACGCCACCCGATGGCGAGCAGGACGGTCATCGAGGCGGAGGAGCTGGCCTCGGTGCCGCTGATCGGGCTCGACGGCCCGGCACCGCGCGCCTGGCACGAGCGCATCGCGCCTTCGAGCACCCCGTCAGGCCGGACGATCGCGCCGGCCGGTAAGGTGGCGACCACGCAGGAGGGCCTGACCCAGGTGGCACTCGACCGGGGCGGCATGCTCTTCTGCACGCCCACGGCGGCCCAGCACGCCAGGCCCGACGTCGCTTTCGTGCCGGTCACCGGGCTGTCCGCCTCGATCTTCGGCCTGGCCTGGCCGAAGGCGGGCGAGACGGCCGCCGTCAGGGCGTTCAACGAGGCCGCGGTCGCCCACGCGAACGCGGCGCCCGCCCTGGTGGCCTGAGGCGACACACGGCATGGAGGAGTGCGGATGCCTGACAGCGGTGCCGATGCCCGGCTGACCGCCTGGGTGCGCGGCCGGGTGCAGGGTGTGGGCTTTCGCTGGTGGACCCGTTCGCGGGCGCTGGAGCTCGGTCTGACCGGGTGGGCGCGCAACACCGACGACGGCCGCGTGGAGGTGGTCGCGGAGGGGCCGCGCGAGGCGTGCGTCAAGCTCCTGGAGCTGCTCAGAGGTTGCGACACGCCGGGCAGAGTGGATGGAGTAGTGGAACGCTGGAGCGAACCCCGAGGTAGTTTGGGGGGGTTTGTGGAAAGGTAGCTCGTTTCGCTAAACCGCCCAAATAGGGTATAGTTGTATGTCGGGAGTGCCCATCAGTAGGGCTCAGCGGTTCGATCGACTTGACCGCCCACACTGCCGGTGCGACTCTTGTTAGGTACCACGCGCACCCCTCCCGCGGAATAGAAGTGCGCGAACCAGTCTGGTCACTCAGCGTGGAGGACCCTTTACCATGGCGAAGGCTCTACTCGGCCACGTCGGCGGTCCTGACCCTCGGATGGTCTCGGAGATGCGCCGCCTGCAGCAGCGTATCCGGGATCTGGAGGCAGAACTCATCCGACTTCAGGCCACGAATGACGCTCTTGCGGCGCAAACCCGCGACGAGGCACTCAGCCGCATGCAGGAGCGCGAGCCGGCACTCACCTGAGAGTGATCGGAGCGCAAGACCCAGGGACGTCTCGAAGAGGCGTCCCTTGTTATTTGCCCTGAACCCACGGCTGCGAGGTCAAGTGCGGTCCCTGCGGTAGATGCCCACCCGCGACGGCCGGGACCAGTAGGCTTTTCCGAGTCCGTTCCGGGGAGAGGGGGTCGCGCTCGTGTACCTGAAGACCCTCACCCTGCGCGGCTTCAAGTCCTTCGCCTCGGCGACCGCCCTGCGCTTCGAGCCCGGCATCACCTGCGTGGTCGGCCCCAACGGCTCGGGCAAGTCCAACGTCGTCGACGCCCTGGCCTGGGTCATGGGCGAGCACAGCGCCAAGTCGCTGCGCGGCGGCAAGATGGAGGACGTCATCTTCGCCGGCACGGCCAACCGGCCGCCGCTCGGCCGCGCCGAGGTCACGCTGACCATCGACAACAGCGACGGCGCCCTGCCGATCGACTACACCGAGGTCACGATCAGCCGGCTGATGTTCAGGTCGGGGCAGAGCGAATACGCCATCAACGGCGACACCTGCCGCCTGCTCGACATCCAGGAGCTGCTGTCCGACTCCGGCATCGGCCGCGAGATGCACGTCATCGTCGGCCAGGGCCAGCTCGACGCCGTGCTGCACGCGGGCCCCGAAGATCGCCGGGCGTTCATCGAAGAGGCCGCGGGGGTGCTCAAGCACCGCAAGCGCAAAGAGAAGGCGCTGCGCAAGCTCGACGCGATGCAGGCCAACCTGACGCGCGTCCAGGACCTCGCCACCGAGCTGCGCCGCCAGCTCAAGCCCCTGGGCCGGCAGGCCGAGATCGCCCGCAAGGCCGCCGTCATCCAGGCCGACCTGCGCGACGCCAGGCTCAGGCTGCTGGCCGACGACGTCTGCATCCTGCGCGCCACTCTTGAGCGCGAGGCCGCCGACGAGGCCGCGATCATGGCCAGGCGGCAGCAGGTCGAGACCGAGCTGGCCGAGGCGCAGCAGCGCGAGGCGGCGCTGGAGGCGGCCGAGGCCGAGACCCAGCCGCGGCTGGCCGCCGCCCAGGAGACCTTCTTCAGGCTCTCCTCGCTGCGCGAGCGCACCACCGGCCTCGAGCAGCTGGCCGCCGAGCGCCACCGCCACGCACTCGACGCCGCCGCCATCGAGCGGCGCGGGCGCGACCCCGAAGATCTGGAGCGCGAGGCCGCAGAGGTGCGCGAGCGCGAGCAGCTGCTGCGGGCCGAGCTGGAGCAGGCCCAGGAGCTGCTCGACGACGCCGTCCAGCGGCGGGCCGCGGCCGAGGCCGAGCTGGGCGCCGAGGAGCAGCGGCTCGCGCTGGCCGCCAGGGCCGCCGCCGACCGCCGCGAGGGCCTGGCCAAGCTGCGCGGCCAGGCCGACTCCGTACGCAGCCGCGCGCGGGCGGCAGAGGAGGAGATCGGCCGCCTGCGCCAGGCCGTGGCCGACGCCGCCGAGCGTGAGCGCCGCGCCAGGGAGGATCTGGAGGCGCAGCGGCTGGAGGAGCCTGCCGTCGATCCCGGGCTGGCCGACGAGCTGGCCGGGGCGCAGGCCGCCGTCGAGGAGGCCAAGGCGGTGGCCGACGAGGCCCGCGCGGCGGCCGACGCGAGGGAGATCTTGTTGGCGAAGTACTCCTGCAGCACCGGCGTGGCGACCTTGGTCTTCCACTCGTCGAACCCGTTCACCTTCAGGAACGGCGCG
>NZ_JBEXLH010000061.1:0-51121 GCF_040609855.1 Nonomuraea sp. NPDC004580
GGACGAAGGTCCTTCGAACGAGGGCCGTCCAGCACTGACGCCCGCTTGCCGAACGCGGCCGACCCCGACGCGTACGCCGCCAGGCACCCCGACTGCCCGCACCCGCACGCGAGCCCGTCGGGCCACACGGGGACGTGCCCGATCTGCCCGGCCCAGCCGCCCGCGCCGCCGTAGAGCGCGCGCGACGGCACCACGGCTCCCGCGATGCCCGTGCCGATCGGCAGGTAGAGCGCGTGTGCTTCGCCGCCCCCGTACGCCAGCTCGGCCTCCCCCGCCGACCGCACGTCGTGGCCGAGTGCGACGGGCAGGTCCACGTCGGCGAACGCGGTGGCGGGCACGTCACGCCAGCCGAAGGCGGCGGAGAAGACGGCATGCGCAGGGCTGACGAGCCCCGGCACGGCCAGCCCCAGCGCCACCGGCCGCGCCCCCTCCTCAACCGGTGAGGGTGTTCTTGAGCCGTCCCAGGGCCGGGTGAGGTCGGCGGCGAAGCGGGAGATCGCCGCGATCACGCGCTCCGGCCCCTCGGCGCGCGGCGTGGGCCGGCGTTCGAGGTGGAGGATCGTCCCGTCGCGGGCGACGAGCCCGCCCTTCATGGTGGTGCCGCCGACGTCGATCGCGGCCACGTACGTCACCCGCGGCATCCTTTCACAGCCCCATGGTTGACCGGCCGGGAGCCGCTCTCGTAAGGTCGGGCACCAGAATATCGTTCTGTCGAGGGGCGGCCCATGACCTCCACCCACATCGACGTCGGCACGATCGACTTCGACGCGCTCGGCGCGTGGATGGACGCCCAGGGCCTGCCCGGCGGCCCCATCACCGGCCGCGCGCCGGTGCTCGGCGGCACGCAGAACGTCATGGTCCGCTTCGAGCGCGGCGGCCGCCCGTACATCCTGCGCCGTCCGCCCGTCCACGCCCGCAGCAAGAGCAACGAGGTGCTGCGCCGCGAGGCGCGCGTGCTGGCGGCGCTGCGCGGCACGCAGGTCCCCGCGCCCCGGCTGGTGGCCGCGCAGACGCTGCGCGAGCCGGTGTTCTACCTCATGGAGCCGGTGAACGGGTTCAACCCCTCGACGGGGCTGCCGGAGCCGCACGCCTCCGATCCGGCGATCAGGCACCGCATGGGCCTGGAGGCCGCCGCGGCGCTGGCCGAGCTGGGGCGGGTCGATCCTGGCGTGCTGCCGGGGTTCGGGCGGCCCGACGGCTTCCTGGAGCGGCAGGTGCCGCGCTGGCTCAAGGAGCTCGACTCGTACGGGGAGCTCGGAGGCTATCCCGGCCCCGACATCCCCGGCCTGCGCGAGACCGCCGCGTGGCTGACCCGGCACCTGCCCCGCACCTTCACGCCGGGCATCATGCACGGCGACTACCACTTCGCGAACCTGATGTTCGCCTGCGACGGCCCGCGCGTGGCGGCGATCGTCGACTGGGAGATGTGCACGATCGGCGACCCGCTGCTCGACCTGGGCTGGCTGCTGGCCACCTGGCCGTCGAGCGCCGGGCACGTGCCCGGCCTGCCCGCGCCGCAGGAGATCGTCGCCTACTACGGCGAGCTGTCGGAGCGCGACATGTCGGCCGTCGAGTGGTACGCGGTCATGGCCTGCTTCAAGCTGGGCATCGTGCTCGAAGGCACCCACGCGCGGGCGTGCGCCGGCAAGGCGCCCAAGGACATCGGCGACCTGCTGCACGCGACGACGCTGAGCCTGTTCGAGCGGGCGCGGGAGTTCATGGGCGGCGCGCTCTCCTGAGCGGTCGAACACCCCGAATCCACACATAGCCACCATAAATCGCCATAAAAGGCACGTATCCGCACCCGGCCTTATATCACGATTTCCGGAAAAACGATCACATGCTTACCCCCGGCCCGTACAATTGCGCGCAATTGCATCAATCATCGGGGAAGGATCGTCATGCGCATGCGGTTTCTCGGCTCCACCTCGGAGGCGGGCGCCTGCCCCACCCTGTACGAGACCGATCGCGGCACCATCGTCGTGCAGGGCCTGCAAGTCACCGACGCGGAGGCGCTCGCGGACCTCCGCGACGTCCTCGACGGCGAGACAGCGGTCGAAGTGCCCCGCGAACTGCTCACCGACATCGCCCGCCGCGTCCTGCCCGATGATCGGAATGGGACGGTAACCGCTTTCCCGACCAGCGAAGGGACACCCACGGCAACCGCTTGATCACATTTGCGGAGGGCCCTGGCATGATCGGCGTGACCGGAGCTAGCCTCTTGCCGCGTGACGTCCTTTCAGCAGGCGCGCATCGATCTCGGCAGCCAGTTACGCCAATTGCGCGAGGCGGCCCATCTGTCGGGCAAGGAGCTGGCCGAGCGGTTGCGCTGGCAACCCTCCAAGGTCTCCCGCCTCGAGAACGCCCGGCAGACCGCGACCGAGGATGACGTCGTCGTGTGGGCGCAGGCCGTCAACGCCTCGCCCGACACGACCGACGAGCTCATCCGGCAGTCGATCGCGCTGCTCGAACGGCACGACGACTGGAAACAGCGCCACCGCAGCGGCCTTGCCGCACTTCAGGAGGACATCCGCGACCTGGAGGCGCGCACGAAGTTGTTCCGCGTCTTCGAGCCCGGCATCATCGTGGGCCTGCTGCAGACCTCCGAGTACGCCAGGCACGTCTTCCGCAAGGTCAAGCGCCTCTACAGCGCCGCCGACCAGATCGACGTGGCGGTCCGGGTGCGCATGCAGCGCCAGGAGATCCTGTACGACCGCACGCGCACGTTCAGGTTCGTCGTCACCGAGGCCGCGCTGCGCTCGGCGCTGGCCCCGCCTGAGGTGATGCGCGGCCAGCTCGACCGCCTGCTCGCGGTCAGCACACTGCCGAACGTGGAGTTCGGCGTCATCCCGTTCGGCACCGAGCTGCCGTCCAGCCCGATCAACGGCTTCTGGATCTTCAACGAGGCCATGGTCGCGGTCGCCACCATGACGAAGGACCTCATCCTGCGCGACCCCGACGACATCGCCTTTTACGTACGGGCCTTCGACGATTACGTGAAGGTGGCGGAGTTCGATGAGACCGGACGGGAGGTCATCATCTCCGTTCTTCACGAATACCGGAAACAAACTCCACATTAACCGCAGCAATTGCTTGCCTCCTCCGCCAAGATCGTGCAATTCTGTCGCGAGACGTTGCGGAGGTGACGCATGATGCTCGATACCGCGCTCAGCCTTGAGCGCTTCGCCTGGCACGCGGGTCGTCACGCTGACCTGTCCGTCCAGAGCATCGCGCTGGCCTGTGACCCGGCGTACGTGTCGGTCCGCAACCGGTTCTCCGCCACCCTCGCCGAGACCGTCACCTGCTCCGACGAGGGCGCGTTCATCACCTCCTGGGGCTACCGCCTGGGCACCACCGACGACGTCGAGTCGGCCGCCGCCCGCCTCGCCTTCCTCCTCGCCGCCCTCCCCGCCTGACCACCGCGCCTGACCACCGCGCCTGACCACCGCGTCCGGCCGGCCCGCGCTCAGCACCCGGCCTTGTTGTGGAGCACCTTCTGCACGTCGGGCTGGTCGACGTTTCAGGGCGCGGACTGGCGTACGTGACTCCCGGGCAGCTCCATGATCGCGATCGCGCCGCCACCGGGCGCGTTGCCCAGGCGTACCGTACCGCCCGCCTCCTCCACGGCCTGCTTGACGATCGCGAGGCCCAGCCCCGAGCCGGGCAGGCCGCGGGCGGAGGGCGAGCGCCAGAAACGTTCGAAGACGTGCGGCAGCTCCTCCTCCGGCAAGCCCGGCCCGTGGTCGCGGACGGTCAGCCGGCCGTCGAGCAGCCGCACCTCGATCTGGCCGCCGGGGCTGAACTTCGCCGCGTTGTCCATGAGGTTGAGCACGGCACGTTCCAGAGAGGCGGCGTTGCCCACGAGATACCAGGGCCGCAGGTCGGTGCTGACCTCGGCGCCGCGCAGCCTGGCCCGCTCGACCGCCGCGGTGACCACCTCGTGCAGGGCCAGCTCGACGTGCGGCTCGTGGTCGTTGTCGCCCCTGGCGAGCTGGAGCAGGTCGGCGACCAGTGTGGACAGCTCGGCGAACTGCGCCTTGACGTTGACCAGCAGGCGTTCCTTGGCGGCCGGGTCGAGGCTGCGGCCGGTCTGCTCGCTGCGCAGCAGCAGGTCGATGTTGGTGCGCAGGGTCGTGAGCGGCGTGCGCAGCTCGTGGCCCGCGTCGGCGACGAGCTGCTTCTGCCGCTCTCTCGACCCGGCCAGCGCGGCCGTCATGGCGTTGA
The DNA here is from genome assembly GCF_040609855.1 of Nonomuraea sp. NPDC004580. NCBI lineage: Bacteria > Bacillati > Actinomycetota > Actinomycetes > Streptosporangiales > Streptosporangiaceae > Nonomuraea > Nonomuraea sp. NPDC004580. The sequence goes on from NZ_JBEXLH010000061.1 coordinate 4,225, forward strand.
ACGACGACGACAGGCGGGCGATCTCGTCGTTGCCGGTGACGGGGATGCGGGTGCCGAGGTCCTCGGTCTGGGCGATGTGCTCGACCGCCTTGGTCAGCTCGCCGACCGGGCGCAGCGCGGCCCGCGAGATCACGAGCCCGGCCCAGGCCGCGCCGATGACGCCGAGCGCGGTGATGCCGCTCAGCATGAGCGCCGAGCGCCGCAGCGTGTTGCTCACCCACCACATCGGCCTGGCCTCCATCACGGCCACGCCCTTGTCGAAGTTGAGCGCCACCACCCGGACCGGCGTGCCGTCGCTGGTGTGGCCGTCGCGGTAGACCGGCTCGCACGGCTCGAACGCCTCGGAGTCCTTGTCGTACACGGGCACGATGGGCGGCCCGATCGAGCAGGTGGTGCCGTCGGAGTGCAGCAGCGTCGCCATGCCGTCGAACATGCCCTGCGTGCCCTGCTCGGTGCAGTGGTGCTTGAGGTAGTCGCGGTCGCTGTCCTTCAGCGACTCCACGATGCTCATGTCGAGGTTGCTGCGCAGCCGCTGCTGCACGATGTAGTAGGAAAGGCCGGCGCACGTCGCGATGGCCACCGCCACGGCGACCGTGACGAGCAGCGTCAGCCGCGTGCGCAGGCTGCCCTGCCTGGAGAGCGCGGCCAGACGTGACCGCATCGTGCTCATGCTCCTGCTCATGGGGAGTTCCGCAGGACGTACCCCACCCCGCGCACGGTGTGGATCACTCGCGGCTCGCCGCCGGCCTCGGTCTTGCGCCGCAGGTACATGACGTAGACGTCGAGCGAGTTGGAGGTCGGCTCGAAGTCGAAGCCCCACACCTCGCTCAGTATCTGGTCGCGGGTCAGCACCTGGCGTGGGTGCGCGAGGAACAGCTCCATCAGCAGGTATTCGGTGCGGGTCAGGTCGAGCCTGCGCTCGCCGCGGGTGACCTCTCTGGTGGCCTGGTCCATGCGCAGGTCGCCGTAGGTGAGCGTGTCGCCTTCCGGCGTGCCCGTGCTGATCGCGGCCCGCCGCAGCAGCGCGCGCACCCGGGCCAGCAGCTCGTCCAGCTCGAACGGCTTGACCAGATAGTCGTCGGCGCCCGCGTCGAGCCCGGACACCCGGTCGCCGACGGCGTCGCGGGCGGTGAGCATGAGGACGGGCACGGGGTTGCCCGACGACCGCAGCCTGCGGCACGCGGTGAGCCCGTCGAGCCGCGGCATCATCACGTCGAGCAGCACCGCGTCGTACGTCTCCGCGGCCAGCGCGTCGAGTGCCTGCTGCCCGTCGTCGGCGGTGGCGACCTTGTAGCCCTCGAACTCCAGGCTCGACTGCAGCGCCTCGCGCAACGCGGGCTCGTCGTCGACCACCAGCAGACGTGCAGGCTCACTCATACTTACCAAAGGTAAGACGTCATCATGAGAACCGGATGAACGATCTCACCTTTGTTTCCTGACGATCACCAGGCGACGGGCATCCTGGTGAGCCCGAAGATGGCCTTGCCGTACTTCAGGCCGAGCTCCTCCTCCGGCGCCGTGACGCGCAGCCCGGGCAGCCGCTCGAACAACGTGCGCAGCGCGATCTCCAGCTCGGCCCGCGCCAGGTTCTGGCCGAGGCACTGGTGCACCCCGTACCCGAAGGCCACGTGGTGGCGGGCGCCGCGCTGGACGTCGAAGTCGTCGGGCCGCTCGAACGCCCGCTCGTCCCTGTTGGCCGAGGCGCCGAGCACGTACACGCCCTCGCCCTTCCTGACGAGCTGCCCGCCGATCTCCTGGTCCTCGACCGCCACCCGGTCGAAGGCCACCCAGTCGACGATCGAGTGGTAGCGCAGCAGTTCCTCGACCGCGGCCGGCCAGCCGTCGGGGTTCTCGCGCAGGGCCGCGAGCTGGTCCGGGTTGCGCAGCAGCGTGTACGCCGACAGCGGGATCATGTTCGCCGTGGTCTCGTGACCGGCGACGAGCAGCAGGAAGGCCACCCCGGTCAGCTCCTCGGCGGTCAGCTTGCCGCCGGTGGCCAGCCGGCCCAGCAGGTCGTCCTCGGGCGCGGCGACGACGTCGGTGACGAGGTCGGCGAGATAGGACCTGATCTCGAACGTCGCCGCGCGCCTGGCCCGCTCGTCGGCCCCGGCGTCCACCATCATCCTGGTGCGGGACTGGAAGAAGTCGTGGTCGGCGTACGGGACGCCGAGCAGCCGGCAGATCACCAGCGACGGGAGCGCCAGCCCGTACGCCTCCACCAGCTCCCCCTCGTCGCCCTTGGCGATCATGTCGTCGAGCAGCTCGTCGGCCAGCCGCTGGATGCCTGGCCGCATCTCCCTGACCCGCCGGACGGTGAACTCGCTGATGAGCAGCCGCCGGAAGCGGGTGTGCTCGGGCGGGTCGTGGTCGATGAAGAACCCGACCGACAGCTGATGGGCGACGGCGATCTCCTCGGGCGTCATCGTCGCGGTGTCGAGGGCGTTGGGGTGACCGGGGGTGCGGGGGTCGGTGCTGAAGCCGGCTCCGGCGAGGACCTGCTGGGCCTCGGCGTGCCGGGTGACGAGCCACACCTCGCCGCGGGAGGTCTCGCCTCTGACGAGGGGGGCCTGGTCGCGCCAGCCCTCGTACTCGGGAGGCGGGGCGAACGGGCACGTGCGATGGGCAGGGAAGCTTTCCGCCATAGTCTGCTCCGTAATAGCCGGGCTCCGCATTGCTTACTTACGCGAAAGTAAACAATGCGGGCGCGGCCGTCAACAGAGGGAGCGAGATGGCAGGGCGGCGGACGGACACACGAGAGCGGATCCAGCAGGTCGCGCTGGAGCTGTTCGCCGAGCGCGGATACGACAAGACCTCGCTGCAGGAGGTGGCGGAGCGGCTGCAGATCACCAGGCCGGCGCTCTACTACCACTTCCGTACGAAGGAGGAGATCCTCGCCGGCGTGATCGAGGGGCTGGTCGAGTCGATCGAGGAACTGGTGGCCTGGGGGCGGCGGCAGCCGGCCACCACGGAGGCGCGGCTGGAGATCCTGCGGCGGATCTCCGGGCTGCTCTCCGACCAGTGGCGGCCGCTGTTCAGGTTCGCCCAGGTCAACCAGGGCGCGATGGAGCACCACCCAAAGGGCGAACGCCTGCGCGGGTGTGTGATCTCGCTGGTGTCGCTGCTGTGCGTGCCCGGCGAGAGCGCGGAGAAGCAGTTCGAGTCCAGGCTGGCGGTGCTCGCGGTGATCCTCGGCAACCTGCCGCTCCTGTTCGGGCCGGGGACGGACCCGGGGACGGACCCGGGGACGGACTTGAACGAGGTGGCGCTCCGCGTCGCCACCAAGCTCGTCACCGGCGAGTAACCGGCGGCGAGCCTCGCCGGCCCCCAAGCCCGGCCGGCCGCGCCGGGTGCGGCGTCAGGCGGTCAGCAGTGCCATGGCGGCGTTGTGGCCGCCGATGCCGCTCACGCCGCCGCCCCTGCGGGCGGCGGCTCCGCAGAGCAGGATGCGCTCGTGCCCGGTCTCCACGCCCCAGCCGCCGCTCTCCGCGTACGGCCAGCTCAGGTCGGTGTGGAAGATGTGGCCGCCGGGCAGGCCCGCGTCGGTCTCCAGGTCCACGGGGGTCTTGGCCTCGACGCATGGGGTGCCGTCGGGGGCGGTGAGCAGGCAGTCCTCGATCGGCTCTGCGAGGACGGCGTTGATGGAGGCGAAGGTGGCATCCAACGCCATCTTCCGCGCTTTCTCCGGATTTTTCCGGAAAAGGCGGGCTGGCATGTGCAGGCCGAACAGCGTCATCGTCTCCGCCCGCCCCCGCAGCTCGGGCCCCAGGATCGACGGGTCGGTCAGCGAGTGGCAGTAGACCTCGGCGGGCGGCAGCTCCGGGATCTCACCGCGGGCCGCCTGCTCGTACGCCCGCGCGAGCTGGTCACGTCCCTCGTTGATGTGGAACGTCCCGCTGAAGGCCGCCCGCGGATCCACCGTCGCGTCCTTGAGGCGGGGCAGCCGGGTCAGCACCATGTTGACCTTGAGCTGCGCGCCCTCGGGCACCGTCGCGGGCCGTCTCATGAGCCGGTCGAGCACCGCGGGCGGCAGGTTGACCAGCACGTGCCCGCCCCGCACGGCATGCTCGCCCGTCTCGTCCCTGAACGTCACCTCGCCCGACGGGTCGATGCCGACGATCTCCGCGCCCGTTTTGATCTCGGCGCCCGCCCGCCTGGCCGCGGTCTCCAGCGCGCCGGAGACCGCGCCCATGCCGCCGACGGGGACGTTCCACTCGCCGGTGCCGTCGCCGATCACGTGGTAGAGGAAGCACCGGTTGGCCGGCAGGTCGGTGTCGGGGTCGGCGAAGGTGCCGATGAGCGCGTCGGTGAGCACGACCCCGCGTACGGTGTCGTCGGCGAACCGCTCGGCCACGCTCTCCCCGATCGGCCGCCCGAACAGGTCGCGCCACGCCTCGGGGCCGACCATCCGCTCGATCTCGGCCTGCGGGCGCAGCGGCTCCAGCAGGGTGGGCGCCAGCACCCGCGCGACCTCGGCGACCATGCCGTAGAAGCGCCGCCACGCCTCGTGGTCGGACTCGCCGCCCGTCACGTGCCGGAACGAGGCCGCCGTCCGCAGGTCGTCCTCGTTGTCCACGAGCAGCCCCGTGTCGCCCTTGGGCGTGTACGAGGCGTAGCGCCGCCGGCGCAGCTCCAAGTCGAGCCCGAGATCGCGGGCGATCTTCGAGGGCAGCAGGCTGACGAGATAGGAGTAACGCGACAGGCGCACGTCCACGCCGGGGAACGCCTGCGCCGAGATCGCCAGGCCGCCGACGTGCTCGTGCCGCTCCAGCACCAGCACCCGCCGCCCGGCCTGCGCCAGGTACGCCGCCGCCACCAGCCCGTTGTGCCCGCCTCCGGCCACGATCACGTCATACGCGCTCATCCTCGCACCTTAAGGCCGATTCCGGTCAGGACGCCACGGGCCGCGCGGTCCTCAAGTGGACGGCCGGGCAAGGGGCCCGTACGCTGCTCTGTTCGGAACAAATTGCATCAGAGCCGCCGTTCCTCACACGCAGGGCCACCACCACTCAAGGAGCACGAGCCTCACCATGCGCAGCACCACCGACGCCGTTCCGCAGCCGTCCGACGAGGTCGCCGAGGCCCTGTCGACCGGAGCGCCGGTCGTGGCCCTGGAGTCCACGATCATCTCCCACGGGCTGCCGCAACCGCGCAACCTGGAGGTGGCGCGCGAGCTGGAGGGCATCGTACGCGCCGAGGGCGCCGTCCCCGCCACGATCGCGGTGCTCGACGGGGTGCCCCGCATCGGGCTGAACGAGGCCGAGCTGGAGCGCATCGCCACCGAGCCGGGCCTGCGCAAGCTGGGTCAGCGCGACCTGCCGATGGCGGCGGCGCTGAAGGCGAGCGGCGCGACCACCGTGTCGGCCACGTCGTTCCTGGCCGCCCGCGCCGGCATCCGCGTCTTCGCCACCGGCGGCCTGGGCGGCGTGCACCGCCACTGGACCGAGGACCAGGACGAGTCCGCCGACCTCGACACGCTCGCCCGCACCCGCATCACGGTCGTGTGCGCGGGCGTCAAGTCGATCCTCGACGTGCCGGCCACGCTGCAGCGGCTGGAGACGCGCGGGGTGAGCGTGGCCGGGTTCCGTACCGACACCTTCCCCGGCTTCTACCTGCACTCCTCCGGCCAGCCGATCGAGTGGCGGATCGAGACGGCCGACGAGGCGGCGGCCGTCATGCGCGGCCAGGACGCGCTCGGCGGCCCCGAGACGGCCCTGATCGTCGCCAACCCCGTCCCCAAGGAGCAGCAGCTCGATCCCGAGCTGCACGACCGGGTGCTCGCCGAGGCGCTGGCCGCCGCCGAGCGCGACGGCGTCAAGGGCCAGGCGATCACCCCGTTCCTGCTCGGTTACCTCGTCGACGGCACCAAGGGCGCGTCCCTGGAGGCCAACCTGGCCGCCGTGCGCGGCAACGCCGCGCTCGCCGCCCGCATCGCCCTGGCCTGGTCCCGATCGTGAGCGGTGACGCCCTCCTGATCATCGGCGACGTCGTCACCGACGTCGTGGCGCTGCACGGCTCGCCCGTCCTGGCCGGCGAGGACACCGCCGCCGAGATCGTGCTGCGTCCCGGCGGCTCCGGCGCCAACACCGCCGCCTGGGCCGCCTGCCTGGGAGCCGAGGTGCACCTGCTGGCCAAGCTCGGCTACGACAGCAGCGAGTGGCACGCCACCGAACTGATCAACACGGGCGTCCAGCCCCACTTCTCCGTGGACCCCGACCACCCCACCGCCGTGGTGATCGCCATGGTGGACAAGAGCGGCGAACGCTCGATGCTCACCAACCGCGGCGCCGGTGACCTGATCTCCGAGGACGACTGGGACCCGGCGCTGCTCGACGGCGTCGGCCGGCTGCATCTGTCGGGGTACGTCCTGTTCGCCGAGCCCGGCCTGCGCCTGGCCGCCCGCGCCATGGCCGACGCCGTGGCGGCGGGCATCACGGTGAGCGTGGACCCGGCCTCCACGGGGCCGCTGCGCGACTTCGGCGTCGAACGTTTCATGCAGGCGACGGCCGCCGCCGAGCTGATCCTGCCCAACCTCGACGAGGCGCTTCTGCTCACCGGGGTGACATCGGCCGAGCGTGCGGCCGTACTCTTGAGTGAGAGATATGGCACAGCGGTCGTGAAACTCGGCGCGGAGGGGGCGCTGGCCGCGCGAGACGGTGAGGTGGTGGCGACGGCCGAGGGCCGATCCGCTGAGGTCGTGGACTCGACAGGCGCAGGTGACGCCTTCGCCGCCGGGTTCATCGCCGCGACGCTGCGCGGCGCCGGGACGCGGGCGGCTCTGGAGGTGGGTTGCCGTGCCGGTGCCGCATGTGTGGCCCAGGTGGGCGGCCGTCCACGGTACGGTTTGGATCTGAACCGTCTTTACCCTATTCACACTGATTGATAGCTTGCCGCGTAGGCTGCACCATTAGCCACATGCGTTACGGGCAGCACACGCGGCTCACTGGGGAGGATAAGGTCCGCCGATGGAAGTCGAGTCATCGATCTGCCTGAGCGACCTGGTCCCTGCGCTGCGATGGAGCCGGCCCCAGCAGGTGGCCGAGGCGTTGGGCGACCCACGCCTGCCCGCCGGATGGTGGCACTCCCTGCCGCTGCCCAAGGCCCTCGGCATGACAGGGCTCGACTGGATCTGCGAACGCCTCGCCCGGCTCGCCTCCTCCCGCTGGGACCACCTCCCCCTGTCCGACCTGCTGCCCGCGCTGACGGTCCACCACATCGACCCCGCGCTGCCGGGCTGGCCCGACGCCACCCGCACGGCGATCACCGGCCTCGGCGGCTGGCAGCGGCTGCGCCGGCTGTCCCCGAGCGACCTCGGCACGCCGTCGGCCACGCCCGAGGTCGTCATCGGCTCGGTCTTCCGTGAGATCCTCGGCCGCATCCCGGCCCAGCCCGACGCATCCGGCGCCGCTCCTGGCGCCGCCGGCGTCCCGGGGGTCGCGGGCGGCCACCCCGAGGTCACCCGGCCGCTCCAACGCGGCCAGGGCGTACCGTCGGGCGCGTTCCCGGTACCGGAGTCCGGCCCCTTCCCCGCACAGGGCGACCCGGCCGCACAACCGCTGGCAGCCCAGGCCGGCGCCGGCGGCCCCTTCGCCCAGGCCACCCCCTCCGGCCCGCTCCCCGCACCCATCGACGCCACCACCGGCCGCCCCCGGACAAGCGGCCCCTTCGCCGCACAGGGCGGCCGGCCCCCAGCGGATGGCCAGAGCGGACCGTCCGCCGCACAGGCCGGCCGATCGCCGTCCAGCGGAGCCGAGGGCTCCCCGGCAGGCGCCCCCTTCGCCGCACAAGGCGGCCAGCCCCCAGCGGATGGCCAGGGCGGACCATCCGCCCCGCAGGACGGCCGGTCCCCGGCGGGCGGCCCCTTTGCGGGCTCCGGCACCCAGAACGGCCCGCTGCCCCAGCGTCCGGGCGGCTCCTACCCCGGCGCGCCCGCAGACGGCGACCCCCAACGCCCCGGCACCTTCCCCGAGGGCGCCCCCGGCCCGCGCCAGACGGGCTCCTTCCCGGCGGTGTCGGATGGCCCCCGCCCGACCGGCACGTTCTCCGACACCACCCCCGGCGCCCGCCAGACCGGCCCCTTCCCAGCGGTCCCCGACGCCCCCGGGTCGCGGCAGACCGGCAGCTTCCCAGCCGCCTCCAGTGGCGCGTCCGATTCCCGGCAAACCGGCAGCTTCCCGGCTGCTTCTGACAGTGCACCCGGCTCCCGACAGGCCGGCGACGTCCCCGGCGCCTCCGACGGCCAGCCCGGCACCGGCTCATCCCCCGCCCAGGGGGCCGACCCGCGCACGAGTGGCTCCTTCCCTGTTCCGCCCGGGTCGCGTTCGACCGGTTCTTTCCCGGCGGCGTCCCAGCCGGGGTCCCCCGGCGCGCCCGCCGACGGCGGCCAGCAGCGCCGCCCCGGCACCTCCCCCGAAGGCGCGCCCGGCCCCCGCCAGACAGGCTCCTTCCCAGCGGTCCCCGACGCCTCCGGCTCTCCCCAGACCGGAAGCTTCGCGGCGACCCCGGACGGCGCGCCCGGCGCCCGCCAGACGGGAAGCTTCCCCGCCGCCTCCAACGGCGCTCCTGGGGCGCAGGAGGGCGGCTCGCCCGCCGGGCAGGGCCCCGCAGGTCCCGGCCATAACAGCGCGCTCCCCGGTCTGGGCGGCGCGTACGCCGGCGATCAGCAGGGCGGCGCGGCCCGCCAGGGCTTCGCGGGCGAGGGCCTGCCCCAGCGCCCAGGCCAGCAGGACCTCGTCCCGCAACGCCCCGCACGTCCCCAGTCCGGCCGCCAGGACACCGGCTCCTCCACAGCCGGCGCAGGCAACGGCATGCCCGGCGCCCCCGGCAGCGCGGCGACCCCCGCAGGCGCCGGCAGCGCAGGCGGAGCGAGCACGGGCGGCCCCGGCACGGGCGGCGGACCTGGCGCGGGCGGCGCGCCCGGAATGGGCGCGGGCGGCCCCGGAACGGGCTCCCTTCCGGCGATCCCAGGCACGAACGCCCCCGGCTCCGGCACCCACGCACCGGGCTCGGGCTCGAACACCCCTGCCTCCGGCACGAACGGCCCGGCCTCGGGTGCGAACGGCCCCGGCTCCGGCACGACCAGGTCCGTCCCCGGGAAGGGCACGCCCGCCTACGCGGGCCCCGTCCCCACCGACCCGGACCACGCCATGGTCAGGGTCGTGGACAACCTCTTCCGCAACCTCGACAAGCTGGAGCTGGCCGTGGCCCAGCACCGGCTGTTCGCCGAGGACCCGGTGAGCCTGCGTACGCTCGCCCACAAGATGCTCGTCGAACGTGAGGCGCTCTCGCTGGCCCAGCGCACCGCCGAAGAACGCGTCCTGCAGTGGCTGCGCTCCTCGGAGTCCGCGCCGGTCACCGGGCACATGTTCCGGCTGACGGAGTGGCTGGGCGCGGCGGCCACCGAGGACCAGCTGATCGGCGCCGACCCGGCCCACCCGGTGACGGTCCCATCGCTGCGTACGCCGCTGTGGCGGGTCCTCGTGACGCTCATGCCGGACCGCCGCCTCCAGGACGGCTGGCTGGTCGTCGGCGACATGTACGGCCTCCAGGCGCGTACGCGGCAGCTCCTCGCCTCGGCCCCGCCCGACGCGGACGTCGTCGAGCTCATGAGCGAGCTGGGCATCCGCGCCCACTCCGCCAAGGCGTGGCTCGACGCCCTGCCCCCGGAGACGAGCCGCGACGCCGCAGCCGCGGCCCCCGGCCCTGCCCAGCCGCTCCCCCGCCGCACGCCGGGCGCGAACGGCCACCACCACCGCGGCGGCCAGCCCATCCCGCCCGCCGCGACCAGCTCGATCGACCCGTCGGCCGCGCTGGCCACCCTGTCGGCGCTGTCGGGCGGCCGCTCGCCCATGCTCTCCGGCACCTTGGCAGGCACGCCACCCACGCCTCCCCCGCCGCTGCCCAGCCCGTCCTCCGACCCGCGCCGCTGGCAACGCATCGAGGTCACCCCGGAACACCTCAGGGGCGGCCCGGTGCCGGTCCCGGAGGGTTACGCCGCCCAGCTCGGCATGCGCCCCGGCACCCTGCTGTCGGTCACGGGCCCCGGCGACAACGCCATCGTCCTGGTCTGGCAGGGTCACCAGCCCGTCTTCGACTCCCTCCAGCCGGTACTGATGCGCCTGAACGCCCGCCCCGGCGACCAGGTCTACGTCACGGTGGACGGCTACCGCCTAGAAGCCCAACTGACCGGCTGACCACCACCCGGCAAGGCAGAGGCAAACCGCAGAACACAAAAGCCGCGCCCCCACACAGACGCCCACTCAAGACACCCCCGCCGGCCCGTCGCACAAGGATGAGAAAGGCCGAAGCGGCAGCCTCGGCACGACAGAGGTGACACCGAGGCCGGACCACCAGCGGAGCTAGTCGAAGAGGTGGAGGCGGTGGGCGGTGGCGGCGGCTTCGCCTCGGGTGGCGACGCCGAGTTTGGCCAGGATGTTGGAGACGTGCACGCTCACCGTCTTGATCGAGATGACCAGCGCCTCCGCGATCTCGCGGTTGCTGCGGCCGTTCGTCACCTCGCGCAGGACCTCCAGCTCGCGTGCGGTCAGGCCCAGCGGCTGGGCGTCGGTGGCCTCGTCGGAGCCGCCGATCCTGGCGCGGCGGCCGAGTACGTCGAGTTGTTCGAGCAGCGGTGTGACGCCCAGGTCGCGGGCCAGCGTGCGGGCCCGGGCGAGCCGGGTGGCGGCCTCCTGGCGGGCGCCGCATGCGAGGGCCGCCTGACCGGCCGCCAGCAGGCACTGCGCCTCCGCGTACGGCTGCCGCAGCGCCGCCCACGCCTCCACCGCCTGCTCCCAGGCCGCGAACTGCCAGGCGGCCGGCTCGACCCCCTCGTCCCAGGGCTTCTCCGGGCCGGTCAGCGCGATGAAGGTGAGCCGATGCGCCTCCTGCAGCAGACCCTCGCACCTGAGCTCACGCCCGAGCGCCCGCAGCCGCCGCAGCAACACCAGCGCCTGCTCCACGAGCGCCTCACCCTGAGCCACCCCAGAACCCGGCGCGCCACCCGCATCCCCACTCAGCGCATCATCCGTGATCGCATCGAGCAGGCGTGAGGCGGGCACCGCCATGCGGACCAGGCGTCCGAAGGTGGTGACGACAGGCCAGGCGTAGCGGGGGCCGTTGATGAGGTCGTCGCCCTCCATGACGCGCAGCGCCGCCGCCACCGCCTCCCCGAGCTGCCCGCGGCACATGAGCGCCAGCACCTCCCTGCGCAGGTGGGGCAGGACGTGCTGGTCGCGGTGGGCGCCGCGGGCCAGGACGCGGCGGGCGGAGTCGAGCAGGCGGGCGGCCCGGTCGTGGTCGCCCCGCGCGAGCGCGATGTCGGTGGTGAACCCTCGCAGGCTGGCGGCGTAGGGGGCGGGCGGCGCGAGGTCGAGGGCGTGGTCGATCACCTGGAGCGCCTCGTCCCACCGCCCGAGCGAGACCAGCGGCTCGGCCAGGTTGATCGACAGGAACGCGCCGGACGTGCGGGCCAGCCCGTAGTGCAGGGACTGCTCGATGCCCTCCCTGGCCACCTCGGCGGCCTGCTCGTGCCGGCCCGCGCCTTCGAGCGCGTCGGACTCGGAGATCGCGCAGCGCAGGAGCGCGCTGAAGACCTCACCGCGCGCGGCGATCTGCCGGGCCTCGGCGAACGCCTGGAGCTGCGGCTCCATGTCGGAGTAGTCGGTCAGCCCCCAGGCGAGGTCGATGATGGCGTGGGCCTCGAGGCCGGCATGGCCCAGGGTGTGGCCGATCTCCATGGCGGCCCTGGCCGTGGCCGCGCGCTCGGCCCGGGTGGCCGGGCCGTGGAGCATGCGGGCCAGCGACTCCAGCACCCTGCCGCGCAGCAGCGGCTGGTCGTCGGGGACGAGCTCGGCGGCCCTGCGCAGGTCGTCGAGGGAGCCGGGGCGGCCGAGGTCGTAGCGGGTGTGGCCGCGCTGGCGCAGCAGCATGACGGCCCTGACCGGGTCGGCCTCGAGCCCGGGGTCGCGGGCCAGCTCGTCGAGCGCGGCGCTGGACACGGCGATGCCGCGCTCGAACTCGCCGGCCAGGTGGGCGACGACGGCGGTCACCCTGAGCACGTCGAGCCGGTCGGCGCCGATGCGCTCGGCCGCGTCGGGCACCTGGTCCCACAGCTCGAGCACGCGGGAGAGCATACGCAGTTGCTCGTCGTAGGCGGTGGACTTGCGGGCGGCGGCGGCCGCGTGCCAGGCGCTGACCAGCGCCCAGGTGGAGTCGTGGGCGGAGTGCCAGTGGTGGGCCAGCTCGATCGCGCCGCGCGGGGCGGGCAGGATCGACAGGTCGTGCTCGAGGGCCTCGGCGTAGCGGGTGTGCAGGCGGGTGTGCTCGCCGGGCAGCAGGTCGTCGTGGAGCGCCTCGCGGATGAGGGCGTGGCGGAAGGCGTAGCCCTCGCCGTCGACGACCAGGACGTTGCCCGCCACCGCCGGGCGCAGCGCGCGTGACAGGGCGGCGTCGTCGAGCCCGGCGACGGCGCTGAGCAGGGCGTGCTCGATGCGCTGCCCGCCGGCGCTGGCCACCCGCAGCAGCTCCTGGGTCTCCTCCGGCAGCCGCTCGACGGCGGCGAGCAGCAGGTCGCGCAGCGATTCGGGCAGCGGCTCGCCCGCCCCCGACTCGGTGAGCAGCGCCTCGACGAACAGCGGGTTGCCCTCGCTGCGGGCGTAGATGAGGTCCATGTCGGCCGCGGACGGCTCGCGCTCCAGCATGCCGACGGCCAGCGCGACGGCCTCCTTGCGGGTGAGCCTGCGCAGCTCGACCCTGCCGACCGACTCGATGCGCCCCAGCTCGGCGAGCAGCGGCCGCAGCGGGTGGGTGCGGTGGAGCTCGTCGGTGCGGTAGGTGACCACGAGCAGCACCCGGGCGGCAGTGCGCTGGTAGCGGACGAGGAACGTGAGCAGGTCGCGGGTGGAGCGGTCGGCCCAGTGGGCGTCTTCGACGACGAGCACCACGGGCCGCTCGTCGGCCAGGCGCTCCAGCAGCCCGAGCACCTGCTCGAACAGCCGCGCCCTGGCCTCGGCACCGTCTTTGCCCGGCTCGCCGAACTCGGGCAGCAGCCTGGCCAGCCCGCGCGCGTTGCCGCCCGGCACCAGCGCGGCGACCGCGTCGTGGCCCAGCTCGCGGACGAGCTGGCGCAGCACGGCGGTGAACGGCGCGAACGGCAGGCCCTCCGTGCCCAGCTCCAGGCAGGCGCCGACGAGCACCATGGCGTCGCCCGCGTGCCGCCCGGTGAACTCGTTGATCAGGCGGGTCTTGCCGGCCCCCGCCTCGCCGCCGACGAGCACGGTGGCCGGTATGCCGGCGTGCGCCCTGGACAGGGCGTCGCCGAGGGCGGCGAGCTCGCGGGAGCGCCCGACGAACAGCGGGCTTACGGCGTGAATCCTCACGCCCTCAGCATGCCACCCGGCGCCGACGGAATCGCCGGCCAGGTGGCCCTTATCGCAGCACCTTGCGGAAGAACGTGGCCGACGCCTCGTAGCCCAGCGCGTGGTAGAACTCCGGCGCCCGCCGCGTGGCCATCGCGACGTAGCCGGCCTCACGGGAGCGTGCCCACCGCTCGAACTCCTCCAGCAGCGAGCGCCCGACGCCCTGCCGCCGGGAGCCCGACTGGACCATGGCCTCCTCCACCCAGGCGACCGGCCCGTTGGCGAAGAGAGTGAGGTGGACGAAGCCGAGCAGGTAGCCGCGCACGCGCCCGTTGACGACGGCCACGAGCAGCAGGGCGTCGTCGTTGGCCAGCAGCGCGGGCAGCGCGGCGTCGAAGGCCTCGCGCTCGGGCCTGAAGGTCAGGCCGAACTCGCGGGCCAGCGCGAACACCTCGTCGGCGTCCGCTTTCTCCGCTCTCCTGATGAGAAGATCGTCAGCCGTCATGAGCATCGACCCTAGATCGTCGGTCGTCGCCTGCGCAAACCCATGCTTGACGTTTCCCCCCTTTTCGTGCCGGGATGAAACGGGCGCGGCGGGTCACAGGTCACCGAGCCCGAGCTGGCGGGCGATGAGCATGCGCTGCACCTCGCTGGTGCCCTCGCCGATCTCCAGCACCTTGGCGTCGCGGTAGAAGCGGCCGACAGGGAACTCGTTCATGAAGCCGTAGCCGCCGAACACCTGGGTCGCGTCGCGGGAGTTGTCCATGGCGGCGTTGGAGGAGACGAGCTTGGCGATCGCCGCCTCCTTCTTGAACGGCTCGCCCGCGAGCATCTTCTGTGCGGCGTGGTAGTAGGCGAGGCGGGCGGTGTGGGCGCGGGCCTCCATGTCGGCGACCTTGAACTGGATGGCCTGGTAGTGGCCGATGGGGTGGCCGAACGCCTTGCGGTCCCTGACGTACTTGAGGCATTCGTCCACGCAGCCCTGGGCCAGGCCGACGCCGAGCGCGGCGATGGCGACGCGGCCCTCGTCGAGGGTGCGCAGGAACTGGGCGTAGCCGCGGCCGCGCTCGCCGAGCAGGTTCGCGGCGGGCACGCGGCAGTCGGTGAAGGACAGCTCGCGGGTGTCGGAGGCGTTCCAGCCGACCTTGGAGTACTTCTTCGACACCGCGAACCCCGGCGTGCCGCTCGGCACGAGGATGGTGGAGATCTCGCGCTCGCCGGTGAGCCCGGTGAGCGCGGCCACGCCGACGACGCCGGTGATGTCGGTGCCGGAGTTGGTGATGAAGGACTTCGTCCCGTTGATCACCCATTCGTCGCCGTCGAGCACGGCCGTGGTCCGCATCCCGCCGGGCACGTCGGACCCGCCGCCCGGCTCTGTCAGCCCGAACGCGCCCAGCATCTCGCCCGAGGCGAGCTTGGGCAGCCACGTACGGCGCTGCTCGGGCGAGCCGAACCGGTAGACGGGCATCGCGCCGAGCGAGACCGCCGCCTCCAGGGTGATGGCGACGCTGGAGTCGACCCTGGCCAGCTCCTCCAGGGCCAGGCAGAGGGCGAAGTAGTCGCCGCCCATGCCGCCGTACTCCTCGGGGATGGGCAGGCCGAACAGCCCCATGGCGCCCATCTGCCGCACGATGTCGTACGGGAACTCCTCGCGCTCGTAGAAGTCCCCGATCACCGGCGCGACCACCTCGCGGGCGAATGCCTCGACGGTCTTGCGCAGCTCTTCGTACTCGTCGGTGAGCATCTTTCAGCCTTTCGCTAGCGCCTGTACGACGCGGGACGGGCTCGGCCGACCGAGCAGCTCCGCCAGCCAGGTGCTGGTGGCGACGAGCTTGCCCAGGTCGAGCCCCGTCTCGATGCCGAGTCCCCGGAGCATCCAGACGAGGTCTTCCGTGGCGAGGTTGCCGGTGGCGGACTCCGCGTAGGGGCAGCCGCCGATCCCGCCGGTGGAGGCGTCGATGGTGGTGACGCCGCAGTGCAGCGCGGCCAGGGTGTTGGCCAGGGCCTGCCCGTAGGTGTCGTGGAAGTGCACGGCGAGCCGGTCCGGGCGGCGGAAGGCGCGGATCAGCTCGGTGACGTGGCCGGGGGTGCCGACGCCGATGGTGTCGCCCAGGGAGAGCTGGTAGCAGCCGAGCCCGAGCAGCCGCTCGCCGACGGAGACGACCTGCGCGATCGGCGTCGGCCCCTCCCAGGGGTCGCCGAAGCACATGGAGACGTACGCCCGCACGCGGATCCCGTTGTCCAGCGCCCTGGCCACGACCGGCTCGAACATCTCGAACTGGCTCTCCAGGCTGCGGTTGAGGTTCTTGGCGGCGAACGTCTCGGTGGCGCTGGCGAAGATGGCGATCTCGGCCACGCCGAGGTCGAGCGCCCGGTCGAGGCCGCGCGCGTTCGGCACCAGCACGGGGTAGCGCACGCCCGTACGGCGGTGCAGGCGGCGCAGCAGCTCGTCCGCGTCGGCGAGCTGGGGCACCCACTTGGGGTGCACGAAGCTGGTCGCCTCGATCACCTTGTGCCCCGCGTCGGCGAGCCGGTCGATGAACTCGGCCTTGACCTCGACGGGGATGGTGGCGGCCTCGTTCTGCAGGCCGTCGCGCGGCCCGACCTCGTAGATCGTGACCTGCTGCGGAAGACCTTCCATCGGGTACGGCATCAAACCTCCTCGGCGGTGACCACGGCCAGGACGGCGTCCATGTCCACCGGCTGGCCCGCCTGCACGGGCAGCTCGGAGACCACGCCCTCGCACGGCGCGGTGACCGTGTGCTCCATCTTCATGGCCTCGACGACGACCAGCGGCTGGCCCGCACTGACCCGCTCGCCCTGCTGGGCCTTGACCAGCAGCACGGTGCCCGGCATGGGGCTCCTGACGACGCCGTCGCCGGCCGCCGCCGCGCCTGGGCGGTCGCCCGGGTCGCCGATGTGGTGGCGGGTGAAGGACCAGGACGCGCCGTCGCGGCCGAGCCAGAGCGTTTCGCCGTCGCGTACGCACAGATACCGCTCGCCGCGCCCGCCGAGCGTGACGGTCAGGTCGGCGCCGTCGCGCCTGATGCGCGCGGGCACCGCCTGTCCGCCCACGCGGACCTCCGCCTGCTCCTGGGGCAGCCCGCGCACCTGGATCGCGTGCACGCCGTCGCGGGACTCCAGCCGCCAGGTCGTCCAGGCCGGCTCGCCGATCCGCCAGCCGTCGGCGATCTCCCAGGGGTCGTCGCCGCGCGGGAGGTCGTGGAAGACCAGCGCCGCCGCTGCCGTCACCGCGTCAGGCGTCTCCGTGGCGGGCAGCAGGCCGGGCAGGACGCGTTCGACCAGGCCGGTGTCCAGCTCGCCGGCCGCGACGCCGGGGTGGGTGGTCAGGGCGCGCAGGAACGGGACGTTGGTGACGACGCCGAGCACCGCCGTGGCGGCGAGCGCGCGGTCAAGCGTCCGGTACGCCGCCGCGCGGTCGGACGCCCAGGCGATCACCTTCGCCATCATGGGGTCGAACTCGCTGCCGACCACGGCCCCTTCGGCAAGGCCCGAGTCCACCCGCACGACCGACTGGCCCGCCGGATCCCGAGGTTCGCGGAGCGCGAGCACGCGCCCGCCGGTCGGGAGGAAGCCGCGCGCCGGGTCCTCGGCGTACACCCGCGCCTCGACCGCGTGCCCGTCGAGCCGCACGTCCTCCTGCGCGAACGGCAGCCGCTCCCCCGCCGCCACCCTGAGCTGCAGCTCCACCAGGTCGAGCCCGGTGACCAGCTCGGTGACGGGGTGCTCGACCTGGAGCCGGGTGTTCATCTCCATGAAGTGGTAGGCGCCGGTGGCGCCGTCGACGATGAACTCGACCGTGCCCGCCCCGGTGTAGCCGACGGTTCGGGCGGCCTCGACCGCCGCCGCTCCCATGGCCGCGCGCGTCTCGGGGGTGAGGAACGGGGACGGCGCCTCCTCGATGATCTTCTGGTGACGGCGCTGCAGGCTGCACTCGCGCTCGCCGAGGTGCACGACGCCGCCGTGGGCGTCGGCCAGCACCTGGATCTCGATGTGGCGTGGGCTCTCGACGTAGCGCTCGATGAGCAGGGTGTCGTCGCCGAACGCGGCCCGCGCCGTACGCCGGGCCGACGCCAGGGCCTCGGGCAGCTCGGCGGCCGCGCGTACGAGGATCATGCCCTTGCCGCCGCCTCCCGCGGACGGCTTGATCAGGGCGGGGAAGTCGCGCCAGTCCTCCAGGCCCGGCCCTGTCGCGCCCGGCACCACCGGCACGCCGGCCGCCGACACGGTCTCCTTGGCGCGGATCTTGTCGCCCATGGCCTCGATGGCCGCGGCGGGCGGCCCGACGAAGACCAGCCCGGACTCGGCGCACCGGCGGGCGAACGCGGCGTTCTCCGCGAGGAACCCGTAACCGGGATGCACCGCCTGCGCGCCGGACGCGCGGGCGGCTTCGACGATCGCCTCGACGTCCAGGTAGGACGGCACCTGGAGGGCGACGTCGGCCTCGCGGACGTGCCGCGCCCCGGCGTCGGACGGCGTGTGCACCGCAATCGCTTCGATGCCGAGCGCGCGCAGCGTGCGGGCGATCCGTACGGCGATCTCGCCCCTGTTGGCGATCAGAACACGGTCGAACAACATGCGTCACATCCGGAAGATGCCGAAACCGGCGGGTTCGAGCGGCGCGTTGGCGGCCGCGGACAGCGCCAGGCCCAGGACGGTACGGGTGTCGAGCGGGTCGATCACGCCGTCGTCCCAGAGCCTGGCCGTGGAGTAGTACGGATTGCCCTGGTGCTCGTACTGTGCCCTGATCGCGGCGGGATCGGCGTCGCCGACGGTGGTGAGCACGTTCGCGGCCTGTTCGCCGCCCATGACCGAGATGCGGGCGTTCGGCCACATCCACAGGAACCTGGGCGAGTACGCCCGCCCCGCCATCGCGTAGTTCCCCGCCCCGAACGAGCCCCCGATCACCACCGTGAACTTGGGCACCCGCGCGCACGCCACCGCCGTCACCATCTTGGCGCCGTGCTTGGCGATGCCGCCCGCCTCGTACGCCTTGCCGACCATGAAGCCGCTGATGTTCTGCAGGAAGAGCAGGGGGATGCCGCGCTGGTCGCACAGCTCGATGAAGTGGGCGCCCTTCATGGCCGATTCGCTGAACAGGATGCCGTTGTTGGCGAGGATCCCCACCGGGTGGCCGTGAACGTGGGCGAAGCCGGTGACGAGGGTCGGGCCGTACTCGGCCTTGAACTCCAGGAAGCGCGAGCCGTCGACGATCCTCGCGATCACCTCGTGCACGTCGTACGGCCGGCGGGTGTCGGCGGGGACGATGCCGTAGAGGTCGCGGGGGTCGTGGCGGGGCGGCTCCGGCGTGATCGTCTCCCACGGGCGCGGGGCGCGCGGCGCCAGCGTGGAGACGATGTCGCGGACGATGGCCAGCGCGTGGGCGTCGTCCTCGGCGAGGTGGTCGGTGACGCCGCTGACCCGCGCGTGCAGGTCGCCGCCGCCCAGCTCCTCGGCCGTGACCTCCTCGCCGGTGGCCGCCTTCACCAGGGGCGGGCCGCCCAGGAAGATCGTGCCCTGGCCGCGGACGATGACCGCCTCGTCGCTCATCGCGGGCACGTACGCGCCGCCCGCTGTGCACGAGCCGAGCACCGCGGCGATCTGCGGGATGCCGCGCGCGGACATCGTGGCCTGGTTGTAGAAGATCCGGCCGAAGTGCTCGCGGTCGGGGAACACCTCGTCCTGCCTGGGCAGGAACGCGCCGCCCGAGTCGACCAGGTAGACGCAGGGCAGGCGGTTGTGCAGGGCCACCTCTTGGGCGCGCAGGTGCTTCTTGACCGTCACGGGGTAGTAGGTGCCGCCCTTGACGGTGGCGTCGTTGGCGACGATCACGCATTCGCGGCCGGAGACGCGGCCGACGCCGGTGATGATGCCGGCGGCGGGGGCCTGGTCGTCGTACAGGCCGCCGGCGGCCAGCGGCGACAGCTCCAGGAAGCGCGAGCCTGGGTCGAGCAGGCCGTCCACGCGGTCGCGCGGCAGCAGCTTGCCGCGCTCGACGTGCCGCCGCCGCGACCGCTCCGGCCCGCCGAGCGCGGCGGTGGCCAGGCGCTCGAGCAGCTCGGCGGCCAGCCGCTCGTTGAGCTCGGCGTTGCCTTTGTACGCCTCGCTCCCGGGCTCGATCGCCGATCTCAGCACCGGCCAGTCGCTGCTCATGAGTCCCCTCCCATGGCTCGGATGTTAGCCATCATTAACGTCATCGTCTAGCATGTGAGACGTGACCACCGCCTCCGCCCCCTCTACCCGCAGCAGGCGCAACAGGCGCGCGGAGATCCTGGAGGCGGCCGCCCGGCTGTTCGCGGCGCGCGGCTTCCACGGCGTCTCGATCGAGGACATCGGCGCCGCCGTCGGCGTCTCGGGCCCGGCCCTCTACCGGCACTTCGACGGCAAGGACGCGCTGCTGTCGGAGATGCTGCTCGACGTCAGCTCGCGGCTGCGCGAGTCGGCCGTAGCGGTCGCCACCTCCTCCCCCGGCCCCAGGGAAACCCTCGACGCGCTGCTCAACGTGCAGATCACCTTCGCGATCGAACAGCCCGCGCTGATCACCGTGCACGACAGGGAGCTGGGCAACGTCCCTGAGCCGCAGCGCAGGCAGATCAGGCGGCTGCAGCGGCTCTACGTCGAGGAGTGGGTGACCGTGCTGGCCGAGCTGCACCCGTCCTGCCCCGCCGCGCGGCTGCGGGCCGCCACGCACGCCGTGTTCGGGCTGCTCAACTCGACTCCGCACAGCGCGGGCGAGCTGCCAGGGCACGAGATGCGGCCGCTGCTGCACGCGATGGCCAGGGCCGCCATCGAGGCGGCCGTTAAGGCTTATTAACTTTTCCGCCTTCTCCGCCCAGCCGTCACCACCTCGGCCTCCTGCTCCTCGGCGCGGGGTCCTGCGGCTCGGAAAAGCCGACCAAGAGTTTCTCTCACATCAGCCTGCGCACACCCCTGTGCGGAGGGTAACTTTCCTGATGCGCCGCGCGGCCCCTTCCAGCAGTCCCCCCCGAGCATGAGGAGCTCACCCGATGGTGGATCTCGAAGCGAAGTACTTTGACCTGGAGAGCCGGATGCGAAAGGTCGAGGCGGCTATCGTGAGTGGCGTGCCAGATCTCAGCATCGCCGACCGGTTCGAGGCCCTTCATGATCGCGTCACACAGGTTCAGGACAACATCAACGCGAGAATCACGAAAGAGGCCCAGTCCATCAGGGCCGATATGAACGCCGGCTTCGTGGCCGTCAACAGGCGCTTCGAGCGGGTGGACGCGCGGCTCGATCGGATGGACGTGCGGCTGGATCAGATGGACGCGCGGCTCTATCAGATGGACGCGCGGCTCGAGCAGGTGGACAGACGACTCGAGCAGATGGACACACGGTTCGAGCAGATCGACACACGGTTCGAGCAGATGGACACACGGTTCGAGCAGATCGACAAGCGGTTCGAGCAGGTCGACACGCAGTTCGACGGTCTCCGGACGCTGCTTATGCGGATCGATGCCAAGTTGCCGGATGCGCAGGTCAACTAGCCAGGCCGAAAGGGCGAGGCCCGGGGTGGGTGCCCCGGGCCTCGTTGAATCGGGAGAGGTCAGCGGCGGACGCGGACGTAGTCCCTGGCGCTGTCGTCGCCGTTGGTGTCCGCGTCGCCGCGGAACACGAACTTCCAGTGGCCGGAGCGCCAGGCCCTGGCCTTGGTGTAGAGGCGGCCGCTGTCACCCGAGGAGGTGGTCTTGACGTACTGCCACTTCCTGGAGCCGAGCGGCTTGAAGTAGAGCGCCACCTTGCCGGCGTAGCCCTCCCACGAGCCGTCGTCGTCCACCTGCAGCACACCCCTGAACTTGAGGTGGCCGCCGCGCCTCGGCGGCTCGGGGTAGGCGTTGAACCTGATCAGCCGGGTGTCGGCCTTGTCCGCGGTGGGCGGCGGGGCGGGCTCGTTCACGCGGACCCAGTCGGGGCCGCTGACGGTGCCGTTGACGCCGCGCGTGCCGCGGTACTCGGCACGCCACCAGCCCGACTTCTCGGCGGTGGCGGTGGCGAAGAAGCGGCCGCCGTGACCGGTCACGTCGGAGGTGACGTACTCCCAGCGGCGGGAACCGTCCGCACGGAAGAAGACGGACACGCGCTGGCCGGACAGGCCGCCGCGGCGCTCGGCGCGCAGGGTGCCGGTGAAGCGGAGCCTGTCGCCCTGGTCCACGGGCTCGGGACTGGCGTCGAAGCCGGAGATGCGGCTGGCGAGGTCGGCGCGCCTGACGTCCACGCGGTCGCCGTCGCTGATGGCGCCCCTGGCCGTGGCGGTGGCCGCGAACTCGGCCCGCCACCAGCCGGTGGACAAGGCACGTACGCGGGCGGAGAACCAGCCGCCGCGTCCCGTCGTCACCTTGGCGACCTGGCGGTAGTCGTCGGAGCCGCGCCCACGGAAGGCGATGGCGACGGTCTGCCCGTCGTACCCCTTGCCGTCGGCGACCAGGCGGCCGGACACCTTGATCGTGTCGCCCCTGCTCACCCGGTCGGGGTCGGCGTCGAAGTCGCCGATCCTGGTGGTGAGCGCCTTGACGACGTCGAAGGTGCCGGTCTTCGTGGCATCGCCGTCACCCTTGGCGACGGCGTTGTACGTCCACTTGCCGACGGCGCCGGCGCCGAACGCCTTGGTGCCGGTCCACTTGAAGCCGCCCGGCACGGGCGACTTGGCGAGGTTCACGACGTCGTTGTTGAGCTTGAGCTCGGCGCTGTTCGCACGCCTAGTCGTGAACGTGAACGTCACGGTGACGTCCTTGTCGAAGACCACGATCGCGGGCGCGGGACTGATGCCCACGTCGCTGATGGCGGGTGCGGCTGCCGCCGTCGCCGTGCCAGGCGCGGCGGCGAGTGCCCCTGCCCCCAGTACGAGGGCGAGGGCTGCTACACGGATGCGTTGTAACATGCGGGTTCCTTTCTGGAGACCCCATTGGTTTCAACGCGGCATTGAGGGTGCCACGTGTGTCCTCCTAGTAGACGTGGCTCTCGCTGCGAAGGTTGGGAATTCTGACAAACAGTTATCTCGGTGGGTCAAGCGGACCGCTCCACAACATCTCCCCGGCGTCCGGCAGACGTCAGCGCCGATCAAAGACATAATCGGGGATGTGGCGCGCGACACAGTTGAGACTCATTTCATCCAGGCCGTTGCGACGCTGGAGGCGGGTCCCCCGCGAGATCCGGGGCTCCCGATCCGCGACGGCACGTCACTGACCGGCGCCCAGTGCAGGACGCTCTACCGGCGGCAGCTCGACAGCCGCCTGCTCGACATCGCGGCCAGGTGGCTGCGCGAGCGGGACGAGGGCCACTACACGATCGGCTCGGCCGGCCACGAGGGCAACGCGGCGGTGGCCGCCGCCCTGCGTCCCGGCGACCCCGCGCTGCTCCACTACCGCTCGGGCGCGTTCTACCTGACCCGGTCCGAGCAGGCGGGCAGGCTGCCCGAGCAGGGCATCCGCGACGTGCTCATGGGGCTGACCGCCGCGGCGGACGAGCCCATCGCGGGCGGGCGGCACAAGGTGTTCGGTCACCCCGACCTGGCCGTCATCCCCCAGACCTCCACGATCGCCAGCCATCTGCCGCGGGCCGCGGGGGTGGCGTTCGCGATCGAGCGGGCGCGGGCGCTCGGCGTGCCCTCCGCCTGGCCCGACGACGCCATCGCGGTGTGCAGCTTCGGCGACGCCTCGATCAACCACGCCAGTGCCCTGTCCGGCTTCAACACCGCCGCCTACGCCGCCTACCAGGGGCTGGGCATGCCGATCCTCTTCGTCTGCGAGGACAACGGCATCGGCATCAGCGTGCGCACGCCCAAGGGCTGGGTGGAGACGGCGGCCCGGCGGCCCGGCATCGAGTACTTCGCCGCCGACGGGTGCGACCTGGCCGAGGCGTACGACGTGGCCGTCAGGGCCGCCGAGCACGTACGCGAGCACCGCTCCCCCGCGTTCCTGCACCTGCGCACCGTGCGGCTGATGGGCCACGCCGGGTCCGACGTCGAGTCGGCCTACCGCACGCAGCGCGAGATCAGGGCCGACCTCGAGCACGACCCGCTGCTGCGCACGGCGGCGCTGCTGGTCGAGGCGGGGCTTGAGACGCCGGACGAGCTGCTCAAGTCGTACGAGCTGGCCCGCGAACACGTGCTGCTGATCGCCCAGGAGACGGCGCGCAGCCCGCGGCTCAGCTCGGCCAAGGAGGTCATGGAGCCCATCGCGCCGCGCAAGCCCGAGCTGATCGCCAAGATCAGCCCGATGGCGGCCTCGCCCGCGGTGCGGGAGAAGGCGTTCGCCGGGTCGCTGCCGGAGAACGACAGGGCGATGACGCTCTCGCAGTCCATCAACCGTACGCTCGCCGACGCGCTGGCCGTCTATCCGGAGCTGACCGTGTTCGGCGAGGACGTCGGCAAGAAGGGCGGCGTCTACGGCGTGACGAGGGGGCTGCAGAAGCGGTTCGGGGCCGGCCGGGTCTTCGACACGATGCTCGACGAGCAGGCCATCCTGGGTCTCGCGCTCGGGCAGGGCGTGTCGCGGCTCCTGCCCGTACCCGAGATCCAATATCTCGCCTATCTGCACAACGCCCTCGACCAGATCCGCGGCGAGGCGGCCACCCTGTCGTTCTTCTCGCGCGGCGCCTACACCAACCCGATGGTGGTGCGGGTGGCCGGTTACGCCTACCAGAAGGGGTTCGGCGGGCACTTCCACAACGACAACGCGGTGGCCGCGCTGCGCGACATCCCCGGGCTCGTCATCGCCTCGCCGGCGCGGCCCGACGACGCCTCCGCGATGCTGCGCACGTGCCTGGCGGCGGCCCGTACGGCCGGGTCGGTGTGCGTGTTTCTGGAGCCGATCGCGCTTTACCACACCCGCGACCTGTTCGAGGACGGCGACGGCGGCTGGCTGGCCCCCTACGCGCCGCCCGCGCGCTGGGCCGAGACGCACGTCCCGATCGGGCGGGCCCGCTCCTACGGCGACGGGCGCGACCTGACGATCGTCACGTTCGGCAACGGGGTGCGGATGAGCCTGCGCGCCGCGGTGCGTCTCACCCAGGAGGGGTACGGCTGCCGCGTGCTCGACCTGCGCTGGCTCGCGCCGCTGCCCCTCGACGACCTGCTGCGGGCGGCCGAGCTGACCGGCAACGTGCTGATCGCCGACGAGACCCGCCACTCCGGCGGCGTCTCCGAGGGCATCGTGGCCGAACTGCTCGACGCCGGCTACACCGGGAAGGTCGCGCGGGTGACGTCGTCCGACAGTTTCATCCCGCTCGGGCGGGCGGCCGATCACGTGCTGCTGTCGGAGGAGGAGATCGAGCAGGCCGCGCGCAAGCTACTCGGCTGAGCGGGCCACCGCTCCCCTGATGCAGTACGGCTTCGACCAGGCGACCGTCGACTTCTCCGAGATCTGCAGCGGCACCCCGACCAGGAAGCAGTAGCCGCTCTCCGGGTCAAGGCCGCTGATCCTCGCCGAGGTGACGCCCTGGCCGAGCGCGGTGATGGGCTGCTTGCCCCGCTCGACCGGAGAGCGCTGGATGACCACCGGGTAGCCGCGGGCCGCGGCGGGGAGCGTCCACTTCAGCTCGATCAGCGCGCCCTGGTCGGCGGTCAGCTTGACCTGGCGGGGGGCGTACGGGGATGCGTCCTGCCCGCCTGGGTCCTGGCGCTCGGTGGCCGCTGCCGTCGGGGTCGTGGTGGCCGGTGTGTCCTGTTGCGACAGGAAGACGGCCAGGGCGGTGCCGCCCGCCGCAACGACCGCCACGGCGCTCGCGATGAGGAGGACGTTGCGGGTGCGGGTGTTGCCCGAAGGCTGCGTCGGTAAGCTCGGCGGCCCGCTCATGGCGGGCTGGGCCGGGGGAAAGGGCCGGCCCGTGGCGGGGAACGCGTTACCGCCGGCCGGGCCCGGGACGTTGCCGCCCATCGAGTGGTGCCCCGTCGTGGGTGGTGCGGGGTGCCCCGTCGTGGGTGGTGCGGGGTGGCCCGTGGCGGATGGTGCGGGGTGGCCCGTCGCGGATGGTGCGGGGTGGCCCGTCGTGGGTGGTGCGTGGTGGCCCGTCGCGGGGAAGGCGGGGCCGGTCGTGGCAGGGTGAGCGGGCCGGGGCGGGGTGGCGTCGGAGCCGATGAGGTCGGTGACCGGCAGGCCCAGCTCCGCCTGTACGGCCTGCAGGTGCCGGGCGAGCTCGCGCGCCGACCCGTACCTGGCCTCCGGCTGCTTGGCCATCGCCCGCAGCACCGGCGCGAGCACCGCGGGCGGCACGTCGGCGCGGTTGACCGGCGGCGGCTCTGCGCTCAGCACCCGGTACATCAGCGGCGCGATGGACGGGTCGGCCGGGTTGTGGAAGGCGGGCTGCCCGGCGAGCAGGTGGTAGAGGGTGGAGCCGAGCGAGTAGACGTCGGTGGCGGCCGAGTGGGGCCGGCCGGTGAGGACCTCGGGGGCGGCGTGCAGCGGGGTGAACGCCTGCGAGGTGGCCGAGATCTCCGCCGCGTCGACGACCCTGGCCACGCCGAAGTCGGCGATGGCCGGCTCGCCGTAGCGGGAGATGAGGATGTTCTGCGGCTTGATGTCGCCGTGCAGCACCCCCGCCTCGTGGACGGCGGCCAGCGCCCCGGCCAGCTTCACCCCGGCGCGCAGCACGTCGGGGACCGGCAGCGGCCCCTCGTTGCGTACGCGGTCGCGCAGCGAGCCGTGCTCGAAGAAGTCCATCGCGATGTACGGCTTGCCCGACCCTGTCATGCCGGTGTCGAAGACGGTGACGACGTTGGGATGGCCGGTGAGGCGGCCGGTGAGCTGCAGCTCGCGCTGGAACCTGCGCATCGTCCGCTGGTCGACCCGGTCGACGGACAGCACCTTCAGCGCCACGACCCGGTCGAGGCGCTCCTGGTAGGCGCGGTACACGACGGCGAATCCGCCCTGGCCCACCTGATCGAGTACCCGGTAGCCGGGTGCGTCCTCGACTGGCAGCACTCCACTCTCCCCCTGTTGCTGTGGAGTTTAGTGGGAAATAAGGGGATCAGAGCGGGTTCATCAGGTACGCGCCGAACACCATGGAGACCAGCGCCACCAGCAGGAAGAAGAACACGTAGAAGCCGCCGGGCAGGATCGTCAGCCGGGCGAGCTGGTCGGCGTCGGAGTCTCTGGCCTGCCTGCGGCGCCGCTTGTGCTGCAGCTCGATGATCGGCCGGATGCCGCCCAAGAGCAGGAACCAGGCGGCGACCAAGGCCACGACCTGCTGGACCTCGGCGGGGGCGTACATGATCAGGGCGAAGACGGCGCCGCCGGTGACGAGGAGGATGAGGGCGCCGTACAGGTTGCGGATCAGCAGCAGCATGCAGACCAGGAGCAGCAGCACGCCCCAGATCAGCAGCGTGATGTGGCCCTGCTCGGTCAGCCACGCGGCGCCGAGCCCGAGCAGCGGTGGCGCGACATAACCGGCCATCGCGGTCAGCACCATGCCGGGCCCGGTCGGCCTGCCCCTGGTCAGCGTCACGCCGGAGGTGTCGGAGTGCAGCCGGATGCCTTCGAGCTTGCGCCGGGTGAGCAGCGCCATGACGGCGTGACCGCCTTCGTGGGCGATCGTGATGAGCCCCCGGGAGACCTGCCAGGGCATGCGGAAACCGACGATCACGAGCGCGGCGAGAGCCGAGACCCCCACGACCCAGGGGTCGGGGTCAGGCTGAACCTCGATCAGGTGGGCCCAGAACTTGTCCATCGAGGACAAACCCTAATCGCTCCGGCCTGTCCGCGGCGCCCGTACGGGGGCGGCGATCCAGGAGATGCGGATGACGTGATAATGAACCGGAGATACCTCCGATTCACGACGGGATCAGCCCATGGAACTCGGACTGCACATTCAGCACTTCACCTGGCCCGGCGGCGCCGAGCGGATCGGGCCCGAGCTGGCCGAGATCGCGCGTACGGCGGAGGACGCGGGCGTCGCCCGGCTGACCGTCATGGACCACGTCTGGCAGATCGACTCGGTGGGGCCCGCCGAGCAGGACATGCCCGAGCCGTACACGACGCTCGGTTTCCTGGCCGCCGCGACGCGGCGGGTCCAGCTGCACACGCTGGTCACCGGCACCGTCTACCGGGAGCCAGGCCTGCTCGCCAAGACCGTGACCACGCTCGACGTGCTCTCCGGCGGACGCGCCTGGCTCGGCATCGGCGCCGCCTGGTACGAGGCGGAGGCCCGCGGGCTCGGCCTGCCGTTCCCGCCGCTCGCCGAACGCTTCGAGCGGCTGGAGGAGACGCTGCAGATCTGCCTGCAGATGTGGAGCGGCCGGGACGAGCCGTACGAAGGACGGCACTACCGGCTCGAACGCACCCTCAACGCGCCCCAGAGCATCGGCAGGCCGCACCCGAAGATCATGATCGGCGGGTCGGGCGAGAAGAAGACGCTGCGCCTGGTCGCCAAGTACGCCGACGCCTGCAACCTCTTCGGCGGCCCCGAGGTCACCCGCAAGCTCGACGTGCTGCGCGAGCACTGCGCGCGCGAGGGCCGCGACTACGACGCGATCGAGAAGACGACCGTGCTGGTCATCGGGCCGGACGACGACGCGGGACGCGTGCTCGAGCGGCTGCGCCGCATGCACGAGCTCGGCTTCACCGCCGTCTACGTGACCGTCCGCGACGGCGACCAGCGCAAGGCGATCGACCTGCTGGGCGGAGAGGTGATCCCGGAGGTCTCGGGCTGGTGACGGGCGTGGACTCCGACGTCGATGTGCCCGAATGGTTGCGGCGGCTGGGGCTGCCGGGGCTGATCGACCTGCACGTACACTTCCTGCCCGAACGCATGGAACGCCGGGTGTGGCACCACTTCAACCACGGCGGGCCGCTGATGGGCGGGGGATGGCGCATCGCATACGAGTGGCCGGTCGAGAAGCGGGTCGAACGGCTGCGCGAGCTGGGCGTACGGACGTTTCCCGCGCTGGCGTACGCCCACAAGGCGGACATGGCGGCCGACCTGAACGCGTGGACCCTCGACTTCGCCCGGCGCACCCCCGGCTGCCTGCCCTCGGCGACCTTCTACCCCGAACCGGGCGTGGAGGCGTACGTGCGGCGGGCGCTCGACGACGGCGCCCGGATCTTCAAGGTGCATCTGCAGGTGGGCGGGTTCGATCCGCGGGCGCCCGAGCTGCACGACGTGTGGGGGTTGCTGGCCGAGTCGGGGGTGCCGGTCGTGGTGCACGCGAGCTCGGTGCCCGTACCGGGCGGGCACGTCGGCGTGGAGCCCATCGCGGAGGTGCTGCGCCGCCATCCGGCGCTGCGGGTCGTCATCGCGCACCTCGGCATGCCCGAGTACGGCCCGTTCTTCGACCTGGCCGCCCGCTACGAACGCGTCGCCCTGGACACCACGATGGCCTTCACCGACTTCAGCCAGGAGCGGATGCCGTTCCCCGAACGGCTGCGGCCCGCGCTGCTTGATCTCGGCCTGGCGGGGAAGGTGGTCCTGGGCACGGACTTCCCCACCATCCCGTACCCCTACGCGCACCAGCTCGACGCGCTGGCCCGCCTCGGGCTGGGGGACTCCTGGTTGCGGGCCGTGTGCTGGGACAACGGTGCGGCCATGATCTGATAGAGGGGTGAACGATCGGCACGTGGCGCTCATCAGCGCTTTCTACGACGCTCTGGGCCGCGCGGACTTCGCGGCCATGGAGCGCTGTTACCATCCCGCGGTCAGTTTCGGCGACCCCATCTTCCAGGAGGTCGAGGGGCGCGACAGGGTGATGAGGATGTGGCGGCTGCAGCTCGGCGTACGCGACGGGCTGAAGTCGGAATACCGTGACGTGACGGCCGACGGCTTCACCGGCACCGCCCACTGGACGGCCATCTACACCTTCTCCAGTACGGGCCGCCAGGTCGTCAACGAGATCGACGCGCTGTTCAGGTTCGAGGACGGCCTGATCGTCCGCCACCACGACGACTTCGACTTCAAACGCTGGTCGAAGATGGCTCTGGGCCGGCCGCACGGGCTGCTGTTCGGCTGGACGCCCATGTGGCGCAAGACCATCAGAGACCGCGCGACACAGCAGCTCGACGAGCTCGGCTCGTCCTAGTTCTTCCGGTTGGGGAGGTGCCCATGGCCAGGGTGAAGGGGCTCAGGAGCGGCGGTGACGTACGCGAGGAAGCGCCCGAACACTCGATGGACCCGCGCGCCGTGGAGGAGCCTCCCTACCGCCCGACCGTCATCGACAACGCCATCTACTGCGACGGCGAGCGGGTCGACAACCCCGGCTCGCTCGCCGACGCCTTCGAACGCCTCAAGCAGACCCCCGACGCCATGGCCTGGATCGGGCTCTACCGGCCGAAGGAATGGGAGCTGGTCAAGCTCGGCGAGGAGTTCGAGCTGCACGAGCTGGCGCTGGAGGACGCCATCGTCGGCTCCCAGCGCCCCAAGGCCGACCGCTACGGCGACACCCTCTTCGTCGTGCTGCGCGCCGCCCGCTACCTCGACGACGTGGAGGAGGTCGCGTTCGGCGAGCTGCACGTCTTCGTCGGCCCCAACTTCGTGATCACCGTACGCCACGCCGAGGCGCCCGACCTCCAGGGCGTGCGCAGGCGCATGGAGTCCGACCCGGACCTGCTGCGGCAGGGCCCGCAGGCCGTCCTGTACGCCATCCTCGACGCCGTCGTCGACGGTTACGCCCCGGTCGTGGCCGGGCTGCAGAAGGACATCGAGGAGATCGAGGTCCAGGTCTTCAGCGGCGACCCGTCGGTGTCGCGGCGCGTCTACGAGCTGTCCGGCGAGGTGATCGAGTTCCAGCGGGCCACCGCGCCGCTGGTCGGCATGATCCACGGCTTCATCGCCGGGGCGCGCAAGTACGGGGTCACCGACGAACTCCAGAGCTACCTGCGCGACGTCGCCGACCACGCCATCACCGTGACCGAGCGCATCTCGTCGTTCCAGCAGATGCTCCAGAACATCCTCGTCGTCAACTCCACCCTGGTCACCCAGGCGCAGAACGCGGAGATGGCGCGGATGACGGAGGCCAGCATCCGGCAGGGCGAGGAGGTCAAGAAGATCTCGGCGTGGGCGGCCATCCTGTTCGCGCCTACGTTGGTGGGGACCATTTACGGGATGAACTTCGACTTCATGCCGGAAACGCACTGGGCCTTCGGTTATCCGTTCGCCATCGTCCTGATGGGAGCGGTCTGCCTGATTCTCTACACCGTCTTCAAGCGGAGGGACTGGCTCTGACGCCATTCCCGAGCGATTTTTCCCGACATATCATCATCCATTCCATCGCCCTTTTGCGGGCTTGATGATTTCCGCCCTGACCTGCTTTTATGATGCCTTCGACCCCGCCCCTACAGATCGGCGACGATGGCGACGCAGGAACACATCAACACCGCCCGGCGGCACCTGGAGCATTTGCGCGACCACCACCAGGACGACGTGCTCGCACTCGCTCGCCTGGTCGAGGCAGGCGCGCTCAAGGGCCCCGCCGGCGAGCGACTGGCCGCCGACCTCCGCTCCTGGGACCACGCCGTCAAAGACCTCTTCACCCGCGCCCTGTCCCTCCTGGACACCCTCACCCCGGACGCCCGGTGACCCCGCAGGTAGGCATCGACCCGGCCCTGATGACCCAGCTCATCAACGGCATGCGAAGAACCGCCCAAACCCTCCCGGAAGTGGCCGTCCGCATCGAACGCGATTTGACCGCTTTGGGCCTCCATGTGTGGGGCCCTTCCCACCTCCACACAGTGGCCCGCCGCCTGACCGATCAACTCCCCGCCCTGCAGGGCCGCCTTGACCTCATCCTCGCCACCCCCGACCGCACCCTCGGCAAGGACGGTCTCCTCTGGGCCGACGAATCCGCCTGGCTCTCCAAGTCCCCCGCCGAAGGCACCACCAACGCCCAGGTTCTCGCCACCCGCCTCCGCACCGAGATCACCGCCCACGCCCTCACCCCGGAAACAGTCGCCGCCCTGGAACGCCACAAGAACGACCCGTACTTCGCCCTGGCCTTCACCCAGTTGATCGGCCCCGCTCAACTCAGAGCCCTGATCGCCCGCGCCTACGGGTCAGGCCTCCCACCCTCAGAACGCCCCCTCCAGTACGACGTGGCGACCCAGGACCGCCTCACCACCATCCTCAGCACCCTGCTGGCCACGGCCTCCCGAGGCGCCGGCCGCCTCACCCTCCCACCGGACTACACCAACCTCCTGACCGCCGACCTCCACCTCCCAGAAAACGCCTTCGCCCTCAAGCGTCTCCTCCAGGACGGCACCTTCGACCACGCCTTCCTCCTGACATTGGTCCGCAAGCTCTACGACCTCGACCTGGCCCACCCACCGGACCTCTCACTCCCCCGCGACACGTGGACGAACCCCGGCCCCCGCGACGCCTCCCCCGGCGACCTCAGCCCGATGGGCACCGCCCTGGTCGCCCTCGCCCACCACCCCGCCGTGGCCCAGGACTTCTTCACCGACCCTGACCGCCGCCCTCTGGCATATCTGATGCGCACCCACCCCTGGCACGGCACCGCCGGAACAGACCTCGCCTGGGCCATCGAATCCGCCACCACGGAATTCCGCGACCACGACCTCCCACCAGCAGAAAGCCGCGGCTACAAATCCGCCCTGCTCGCCTCCTGGGCCCTCCACTTCTGGAGCGACCCCAAGGTCCGGACCAATCTCCCAGAATCCCGCCTGCATGTCGGCAGAATTCTCGCTGCTTACATCGGCGACATTCATCGGGATACGAAGTCTTTCAGCGACAAGTCGCCGGGGGTGGTGATGAGCTCCGATCCGGACAAGAACCTGCCGGGAGCCGAGCCGTACGGAGCCAAATTCAACTCGGAAGAGCTGAGAAACCTGATGAGGTGGACTTTCGACGATGACAGCGCTTTCGAGACCGTTGTCGCAGCGCATGGAGAGTACTCCAGCAGGATGCTGGACGACGCGGCGAGAAGGATCGCTCAGGAAGTCGAAAACGCGTGCACGGCGTGGCGCAGATCCCACCCTGGTGCTACGCAGAAGGAGTTCGACGCCATGCGGCAGGAACTCCTCGAAGAGCACATGAGCCGGAGCGGTGGTGGCGAACTCGCGCATGCGGCGCGCTCCCTCGCCGTGACGACCTGGGTGATCGCCGATGCCGCTCAGATCTCCCGAATCGAAGAGGCCAAAGAGCATGATGCACGGCTCGCCGCATTCAAGAAGATGGCCGAGAGCGTGGTCGAATTCGTCGCAGGTCCCTCAGAGCAGGTCGTGGGACTCATTTCGGTGACTGCCGAAAACTCCGTCTTCAGGAGCGAAGATACGAGCCGGGAGGAGACGGCGAGAAAGGACGCCGACACCGCGTTGAGCGTGACCAAGCACATGTTCGGCGACCTGACGGCCGCCGCGATGATGCGTCACGGCCTTTTCGGAGACGGCACGCCGCCCGCTCGGACCCACCCTTACCACTACAAGGACTTCTCCCCAGGCGCGGACGGGCACTTCCTGGTCGACGGCAGGATCAGGGCCTGGGCGGACATGAACCAAGCCCAGCGCGAGGCGTATGAGGAATGGCTGGCCGTCAACGCCGTCGGCCGGGTCTACAGCCGACCGAGTGAAGCCATCGCGGTGGGCTTCAAGGAGTCGGAGAGCAACTATTCAGGGCACAGGCCATGAATGCACGGAGTGCGGCGATCATCGTCATGCTGGCTCTGGCGTCGGCCTGTTCCGGTGTTTCTCCTCCGCCGCGCGACCATCGCCCCTTGGGAGACGTGATGGCCGCGCCTCGAGAGTGCGACCTGATCTCCACCGATGCGATCAGGATCGCCACCGGGTTCCGCGATTATGTCGCGTTGGGCACCAAGTTGGGTGAGGGGCGGTTCGGATCATGCACAGTGAGCGAAGATGCCGGCGATCTGGGGCTGGTGATCGAAGTCTTCGACCCTTCCCCTCACGATGCCAAGGATCTGGAGAGGACAAGAAAGAGCGTGCGTGGGAAGAATCTTCCGGCCGGATTGAGCCCGGGATTCGCGGCACGACGGACAGGCCCCCAGGGGAAGAACATCGCTTTCGTTTATGGGTGGACATCCGATCACCGGCGCCTGCTCAGCGTGAAGATAACGGAGGGTGCTGCCGGGCGGGATTCGGTGGCGGATGCGGTGGAGTTTTTTCGGCAGCTTAAGCCGGTTCTGCTGGACGAGCGGTCAGGTGAGGAAGCGGTGGATGTCGGTTAGCTCGGGTGTAGTGAGCGATGGTGTGAGGTTGTCGAAGACAGTTACCTCGGCTTCTGCGTGTTTCTCGGCGAGGATCGGGGGGCGGGTGCGCCAGCCCAGGAGGTACTCGTCGAAGGCGGAAATCAGGCGGGCGAACGGGTCCGTGGAGGGTGGTTTCGGCGACGGTGGGGTGAGGCGCCAGGCGGTGCGGGTGGCGCCCAGGGGCAGGCCTGACCAGGTGGCTAGGTCCTCCGGGGTGGCGGGGTGGTGGGCTCGGCGGTAGCGGGTGGCGAGTTCTTTGAGTGCGCGGTCCCTTGAGGGTTCGGGGACTATGGGGTGGCCCAGCCAGTCGGCTGCGTGGACGTACATGGGCTTGCCGGCGCGTGACGGGCCGAGGACGGCCAGACCGTGGTGGGCGGCGAGGGCCACCAGGTGGACGATGCCTTGGCCGTGGGCTCGGCCTGACAGGCGTTCTTCCAGCTCTGCCTTGGTCAGGGGCCCTGACCGTCCAGGGCGCGGGTGATGAGGTCGAGGAGGTCGTCGCCGGTGACGCCTTCCTGGGCGAGGCGGCGCAGGGTGTTCGTGGGGCGGCTGGTCAGGGCGTGGAGCCAGGGAAGGTCGTCCACATGGATGAAGTGGAGGGTGCCGCGCGGGCCCCACGTTCTGACGATCTCGCGGGCGTGCCAGGCGGGTTCCGCGTCGGCGCGGGTGAGGGTGGCGGAGCGGGCGCGGAAGGCGAGCAGCGCGGACGGTACGTCCTGGGCGTGCACGGCGCCCAGGTGGCGGACGATGTCCCCGGCGGTCAGGCCCGGCGGGCGGTGCAGGAGCTGGGCCTCGACGCTTCTCGGCATGCCGGGCGTCGCTCTCAGGCGGCTTGGGGGACGGGCATGGTGGTCAGTAGTTCGGTCAGGGCGGTGGCGGCCGTGAGGTCGCGGAGTTCGGCTTCCGGGGTGAGGATGAGGCGGTGGGCGAGGACGGGGACGGCCAGGGCCTTGACGTCCTCGGGCACCACGTAGTGCCGTCCCGCGGCGGCGGCCTTGACGCGGGCGGCGCGCAGCAGGGCGAGGCTGCCGCGCGGGCTGGCGCCGAGCCGGAGGTGCGGGCTCGTACGGGTGGCGGCGCAGAGCGCGACGATGTAGTCGTAGACGGGGTCGGCCACGTGGATGCGCGAGGCGAAGTCGATCATGCCGGCCACGTCCGACGAGCGCGCCACCACGGGCAGCCGTTCGACCTGCGGCCCGGTCGGCATGCCCTTGAGCACCTCGACCTCGGAGGCGTGGTCGGGGTAGCCGACGGAGATCTTCATCAGGAAGCGGTCGAGCTGGGCCTCGGGCAGCGGGTACGTGCCGTCCATGTCGACGGGGTTCTGCGTGGCCACGACGAGGAACGGGCGAGGCACCGGGTGCGGCTCGGCGTCGACGGTGACCCGGCGTTCCTCCATGACCTCCAGGAGCGCGGCCTGCGTCTTCGGTGAGGCGCGGTTGATCTCGTCGGCGAGCACGATGTTGGCGAAGACGGGCCCGTGGTGGAACTCGAACGTCTGCTGCGCCTGGTTGAAGATGGACACGCCGGTGATGTCGCTGGGCAGCAGGTCGGGCGTGAACTGGATGCGCCGCCACTCGGCGTCCACGCTGGCGGCGAGCGAGCGGGCGAGCGTGGTCTTGCCGGTGCCGGGGACGTCCTCGATGAGCAGGTGCCCTTCGGCGAACAGGCAGATCAGGGCCAGCTCGATGGCCTCGTGCTTGCCTCTGATGATGCGTTCGATGTTGGTGGCGAGCAGGTGGAAGCGCTGGGCGAACTGGCCGGCGAGTTGCGCGGTCTGCTGCTGGAGGTGGGCGGAGGGGTCGTACGGCCCGGTGTGCTGGGGATGCGCGGCCTGCTGCTGGTACGGCGGCGCGGCCGGCTGCTCGCCGGGGTCCTGGTAGCGAACCCCGGAGTCCTGGTAGTGGGCGCCGGGGTCTTGGTAGTGGGCGGCGTGGTCCTGGTAGTGGTACTGGGTCAACTGAGTCCCCTTCTCAGGCGGCGCACTCGGATAGTGGCCCTCCGCGGAGGCAGCGGCAAGGGCAGCCGGCACACCGCTACACACCCCGATATTTCCGACTGCACACCGTTCGCCCCCGTATTACCGGGGATCACCCTAGCGCTCGGGAATCACTCGCGCGCGCGTACCGGCTGGTAGCGCTGGGACTCCGGGTGCGGGCGTGCGTGGAGTGTCGGTCCGAAGCCGTACCTTAGTGCCCGTGTCCGAACAGCCCCTGACCCTCGACTCCGTGCTCACCGACGAGGCGGTCCTGTCGACCTATCGCCGCATGTTCGCCGCGCTGGCCCGCGACAGCGGGGCGGTGGTCGACGATCCCGCCCTGGTCGACATCGCCGAGACGTTGTTCGCGGCGTTCGCCGAGGCGGGCGAGGAGTGGCTGACGCACGAGCAGATGCGCTTCGCCTGCCGGGCCTACCCGACCGACCAGTTCGACAACCGGCTGCGGGTGCTCAAGGGGCTGGGCGCGATCCGCGAGGTGTTCCCCAAGCCCAACCAGCTCCGCTACCGCGCGTCGTTCACGAGCGTGGTGGGGCTGATGTTCATCAGGCGGATGATGGACGACGGCGGCCAGTCGGAGATGCACCGGCTGCTGGCGCTCGAAGACCTCAACGTCGCCGACCCGCGCACCACGATGGAGGAGGCCAGGCAGAGCGCGCTCAACCTGGCGCGGGCGTTCCGGCTGTGGGCGCTCGAGCTGATCACGCTCACCACCGGCACCATCGAGGAGCTGCGCGAGCAGGCGCCCAAGCTGTGGGGCACCGAGGAGATCGCGCGGCGGGCGCAGGGCCTGCACGGCACGATCCTGACCCGCTGGCCCGAGCTCGACCGGGTCTGCACCGACCTGCGCGCGTCCATCTACGCCTACAGCGACGCCTCGCGCAGGGCGGCCGGCCGGCTGGCCGACTCGGCGGGCACCACCCGCAACCTCACGCTGCTGCCGACCGAGACGTGGCGCACGTTCGCGCAGACGGCGCCGAAGGAGCGGCTGGCGGCGGTGCTCGACGGGTTCGTGTTCGACGCGCCCGCGCCCTGGCACGACCCGGCCGCGATCGCCCGCGCGGTCGACGAAGCCCCGCGCCCGGCTCCTGCGCAGCCCACTCCCCCGCGCTCCAACCTGCCAGATCCGGGTCCTGACTCCGAGCTCGGCGCCTCGCAGGATGCCGTGCTCGAGCGATTGCGCGAGACGGCCGAGTCGCTGCTCGGCGGGTCGGAGCGGGTGGCGCTGCGCGACGTGCTGGGCTCCGACTGGGTGGCCGCGCGGCGGGTGCTGGCCGACCTGACCACCGTCGACCTGCGGCCCGAGCTGCCCTATCGGCTGATCTGGGCCGACGGGCTCAGCATCGACCCCGATCACGAGCCGGCCTGGCTGTCCGACGGTCACCTGGAGCGCGTCCATGGCTGAGCATCCCGAGCCCGCCGTCGTCGCCCACGCGCGCGCCCGCGCGGACGGTCCCGTCAGGCTGGGCGCGGCCGAGCCTGCGCCGCCCGGCATGATGCGGCTGACCAGGGCAGACTCCACCGGCGAAGCGCTGCCGGTGTGGCCGGATGGGGTGACGCCCGCGCTGCTCGACGAGCACCAGGTGCCGCCCGTGGCGGTGGAGCGCTCCGGCGAGACGCGGCGGGTGCTGGCGGCGGTCCTCAAGTGCTGCTGGCACGACCTGTCCGCCGACCCGTGGCCGGGCCGGCCCGCGCCCGTCGACCTGGTGCTCGACACCTACCGCGAGCTGATCGGCCGCACCGACGACCTCATGCGCAACTGGGCGGTGGGCGCGCTGCGGCGGCTGCACGACTCCGCGTGGGTGGTGATGGGCGACGGCGTGGTCACGCTGGGCCCGCGCTGCGCCCTGTGGCCGGTCGAGTCGCACGCGCAACTGCAGGAGCTCGTACGCAGGCTGCCCGAGCCGGCCCGGCCCGAGCTGACCGTGGTGCCCGACGACGACCTGGTGAGCGCCGAAGGCGGCGGTGCCGGAGACCGGGCGGGCGGCCGGGCGGAGGCGGCCGTGGCCGAGTTCGACGACCTGCTGAGCGGCTACGACGAGCGGCGGCGGGCCGAGTTGGTGGCGGCGTACATGGTGGTCGAGCACGCGGCCGAGCCGGTGCAGGAGGTGCGCTTCGCCGCGCTGCGCGACCCGGCGCTGCGCCACACGCTGGGCGAGATGCTGGCCAGGCGCGGCCGTACGCTGATCCAGCACCGCGACCGCTGGACCTCCGGCTACGACGACGCCGTCGCCGCCCGGCTCGGCGCCGAGGGGCCGGCCCGGCTGGGGGTGAGCGAGCGTGCGGTGCTGGCGCTCGTGCTCGTGCACTCGGTGGCCATCCCGCGCGCCGAGGGCCTGCTGCCGGAGGACTCCTGGCTGTCGCCGCACCCCACGCCGGCCGACGAGCTGCGCCGCCACACCCAGCTGCCGATCGGCGAGCTGGAGTCGGCACTGCGGGTGCTGCGGCACGCGGGGCTGATCAGCCAGGTCAAGGCGGGCGAGGAGGCGGGCGGCTACGTGCCGGGGCCGCAGTTCCACCGGCTCACCCCGGCGGCGCGGCGGCGGCTGCAGGAGGAACTGATCCTCGCGGCCGGGCCCAGCACGCCGCTCGCGGCGGCCGTGCTCGCCAGAAGATCGGCCAGATGAGATCACATGTCAGCGTTGATGAGGGATGGAAGGGTCACGGGGGTTCAGGTGTCGCAGGTGGAGAACGTCGTCGGAGACCGGGTGCTGATCGCCGTGCAGGCGGTCAACATCTCGCGGTTGTCGACCCATCCGGTGCCCACCGTCCCCGGCACGCTGATCGTGGTGGCGGGCGCGGGGCCGAAGGACTCCAACGGGGCGGGCAAGTCGTCGTTCATCGCCTCGATCACGGCGCTGCTCGGCGACGAGCAGTGGCGGTTCGCGTCGGGGGCCAAGGCGGTGTCGGAGCTGCTGTTCAACGCGGAGCTGGCCAGCGGCGCCGGGTCCAGGCAGTGGGCGAGCGCCGACCACGGCTACATCGTGGGCGTCTTCGGGCCGCCCGGCATGGATGGGTTCGCCCCGCCTGCCCCTGAGCCGCAAGAACCCGCGGCCGACGGTGAGCTGTTCGAGGTGCCCGACACCTCGGGCGGCGCGATGACCGTGTGGCTGCGGGTCAACCAGGAGGCGCCGCACCTGGAGATCCGCTGGCGCGAGGGGGTGCACCTGGCGGCGTCGCCGTCGGAGGCGGAACGGGTGGCGCGGGCCGACGAGATCTGGGCGTCGCTGCCGCGCTCGGCCGGGAGGCGCGACGTCGTGGCCCGCGACCTCACCAAGGTCCTCTACGGCGACCGGGTCAGGTGCGTGTCGTTCCTGTCCACGTCCGTACGCAGCAAGGTCGCCACCAACCTGCTCTCCCAGCCGCTCAACGAGATCTCCCCTGAGCGCGTCTTCGAGGCCATCGCCGCGCTGACCGGCCTCGACGCCGAGCTTGAGCAGGAGCGCGAGGCGCGCCGCGACGAGCACGCCAAGCGCGTGCGCGCGGCGCAGGCGGCCGACCGGCTGGCCGAGTTCGAGTCGGAGTCGAAGGCGCTGCTGAGCACGTTCGACCGGCGTGACCAGGCGCGCGTCAGATTGGCCGACGCGCTGCGGTGCTGGCGCGGGCGGCAGGCGCGCAAGCTGGCCGACGCCGCCGCGAAGGACGAGGCGCTGGCCGCCGACCTCGAGCGGCACCGGGCGGCCGGTGAGGCGGCGGCCGAGGCGGTCTCCCTGGTCAGGGCGGAGATCTCCACCCTGCGGGAGGACACCCTCGACCGGCAGGTCTCCGAGGCGCGCAAGGAGCTGGCGGCGCTGCAGGCGCGGGCGGGCAAGCTCGACGCCGACCGGGCCGTCGCCGAGAACTCCGCCGACGAGCTGCGCGGGCTCATCCCCGCGCTGGAGGAGACGCGCCGCTTCGCCGACGGGCGCGACGTGCCGGCGGCCGAGCGCGAGCTGGGCGAGGTGCGGCTGCGGCTCAACGAGTCGCTGAAGGCGCTCGGGGTGGCCGACCAGGAGGTGGCCTCCGCGCAGGCCGCGCTCGACGACGCCGAGGGCGGGCCCGCGGCGGCCCAGCTCGACGCGCTGGCGGCGGCGGGCATCGGCGCGACCGGGCTGCTCGACGCACTCGACGTGGCCGAGCAGGCCCGCGACGCCAGCCCGTCCAGCGGCGGTCCCCGGGGGGCCGGACGGGGCGCGGGCCCCGGCGACGGGCGCAGGCCCGCCGCCAAGGGGACGGGCGGCGCCGGTGACGCGCAGAAGGCCGGCGCTGCGAGTGCCAAGCAGGCGGCCGGGCAGGCGGCCGGGCAAGCGGCTGGGCAAACGGACGGGCAGGCGGCCGGTGCTGCTGAGGGGGTGGCGCTGGGGGCGGCGCTCAAGGCCCGTTACGGAAAGCCGGCCGCGGTCGGTGATCTGCGGGGGTGGCCGCACGAGCACGCCGTGATCGTGGACGCGGGGCAGCTCGCCGCCGCCGCCGCTGCCCTGGCCGACCTGCCCGGGTCGGTGCTGGTGAGCGCGGCGGGGGTGAGCGTCGTCGGGGCGTTCGACGGGGTGGCGACCGGGCGCGAGGCCCGCATCAAGGCCGCCGAGCAGCGGCTCAACCGGGCCAAAGACGTCCAGGAGAGCGCCGCCCAGGCCGTGCGCGAGTCCGAGGAGGCGGTCACCGAGGCGCAGCGCCGGCTCGAAGGGGCCAGGGCCGGGGTGCGGCTGGCCGAGCTGGAGGTCAAGCTGGGCGAGCGGCGGGCCAAGCTGGCCGAGCTCAACACCGCCATCGAGGAGCTGGCCCCGAAGGTCGCCGAGGCCGAGCGTCAGGCGGGCGCGCTCGACTTCCGCGCCCGTACGCGTGACATGGAGATCGAGCGGATGGAGGGCCGCAGGCACCGGCACGAGAGCGAGCGGGCGCAGGCCCGCGAGCAGGAGTCCAAGGTCACCGCAGAACGCGAGGCGCTCAAGCTCGACGCGCTGGCCGCCGACTGGGGCGGCACGGTCGAGAGCGCCCGCGAGTGGCTCGACGCGCTGCCCGACGACGAGCGGCCGCGCACCGCCGACGAGTGGTGGCGGGCCGCCGAACGCCTCCTCGACCAGGCGCTGCGTGACACGTTCCCGGACGACGACGCGGAGCTGCCTGAGGAGCTGCGCTTCCTGCTGGGCGAGCGGGAGGGCAGCACGGCGCGGGAGCAGGCGACGTTTTCGACGGTGTGCGGGTCCCTTTCGTCCTATCTGCGGGGCCAGGAGGAGTACGAACGCCACCAGCGCCGCCAGATCGAGGCCCAGCTCGTCACCCGGCAGCGCGACCTGGCCGCGGCGGCCCGGGGTGCGGAGGAGGCCGCGCAGTCCACGGCGGTGCACCGGGCCGCGCTGACGGCCGCGATCAAGGCCCGTCTCGCGCGGGTGGCCGAGGAGTTCGACAAGCTCGACACCTCGTACGGCGGCTACGGCGCCACCCTGGAGTTCCCGGTGCCGCCCGCGCCGGCCGACCCCGAGCAGCGCTGGCAGTGGCGGGTCACGCCGAAGTGGCGGCGGGGCGAGGGGCAGGGGTTCGTGCCGTACAACCGGCGGGCCAACACCGCGCTCATGGACGAGAAGGCCGTCAAGCTGGTGTGCGCGGCGGCCATCGCCTCGTCCGGGGGCGGCCACCTGTGCCTGGTGCTCGACGAGCTCGGGCGCAACCTGGGCAAGGAGCACCGGCGGGAGGCCGTCGCGCTGTTCCGGCGGATCGGGGAGACGTACGGGATCACGGTGATCGGGGCGCTGCAGGACGACATGGAGCCGTACGCGATCGACGCCTGCGGCCAGTACATCAAGCTGCGGCGGTCGTCGGACGCCATGCCGTACAACGAGCCGCCGGTCATCGTGGGGCACGACCAGCACGCGGAGCGGGTGCGGGCGCTGGCGGCGTACGTCGAACGGTGAGCACTCACCTGGGTGGCGGGCCGGTGTAGGAGGCGCGCAGACGGAGGAGGGAGCCGCGGCGATACTCCTCCATCGCGTGCGCCAGCCAGCCCGCCGCCCTGGCCACCGCGAAGATCGCCTCGCCGGCGCCGCGGGTCATGCCGCTGACGGTGACGAGGGTGGCGAGGGCGAGGTCCACGTTGGGGTGCGGGAGGCGGCGGCGACGCATCTCGGCCAGTACGGCGTCCAGCATCGCGATGCGCTCGCCCGCCGGACCATCGGAAGGCATGGCGGCCTTCTTGAGCAGGTCGAGGAGGAGGGTGGCGCGGGCGTCGCCGCTCTTGTAGACGCTGTGGCCGAAGCCGGGGATGCGTTCGCCGCGCCGTAGCCGTTCGCCGATGACGCGGGGGGCCTCGCCCGGGTGGGTGATCTCGGCCAGGAGGCGCTCCGCGGCGTACGAGGCGCCGCCATGCAGCGGGCCGCTCAGCACGCCGAGGCCGGTCAGGACCACCGCGTACGGGTCGGCCCTGGCGGAGGCGGCGACCCTGGCGGCGAGCGTGGAGGCGGCCAGTTCGTGGTCGGCGAGCAGCACCAACGCGGCCCTGAGCGCGTCGAGCAGGCCGGGGCTGACGGGGTGCGGGGACAGGCGGGCCCAGAGGCGTTCCGCGATCGTGCCACCCTGGGGATCGTCGTCGCCGAGGGGCGGCATCGCGTCCACCATGCCCGCGATCAGGCGGCGGGCGGTGGCGGTGACCGAGGCGGGGCCGAGCTGGTAGCGCAGGGAGTCGGACGCGCCGAGGACCGTGACGATGACCTGGAGGCGGTCGAGCGGCAGGAGGTCGCCGGGCAGCCCGCGCTGGGTGGCGACGGCGGCCCGCAATCCGTCGCCCGGCTCGAACCGCCACCCGTCCTGACCGATCGCCGGCCCCGGCGGCCCGGCCGGCCCGCCCGCACCCTCCGACCGCCCCAGCCCGTCCGGAAGCGCCCGCCCCAGCCCGTCCGGAAGCGCCCGCCCCAGCCCGTCCGGAAGCGCCCGCGCCTCCGACCGCCCCAGCCCGTCCGGACGTTCCTGCTTGGGGCGGCGCGGCCGTGCCGGGCGGTGCCAGATGGCGGGGTCGCCGGTCCACAGCCACTCCGCGACCGTCTCGAACGGCGACGTACCGGCGAGGGCCAGCGCGTCCGCGCCCCGATAGTAGGGCCGGTCCACGCCGAGCGACGTGACGGCCGACTCGATGACCAGCTCGGGCGGCTGGGCGCGGGGCCGGCCGCGCCGGGCGAGGCGTTCGATCTCCTCGGCGGAGAACAGGCTGCGCCGCCCGTCCTCGCTGTGCCGCCGCTGCACGACGCCGCGGCTCACGTACGCGTACAGCGTGGCGGGTTTGACCCCGAGCCGCTCCGACGCCGCGGCCGCGTCGATCCACTCCACCCCGAAGGCCCTTCACGTTGACGACCGTCAACGTTGATTGAAGCACGGCCGTCACAGGGTGCGGTCGCCGGTCTCCGGCAGGGCGAGCAGGCAGAGCAGGCTGAGGACGGCCATCGCGGAGACGTACCCGCCGACGGCCAGCGCGCCCAGCCCGCTCGCCTGCATGCTGGTGGCGACCAGGGGCGGCACCGCGCCGCCGAGCACGCCGCCGAGGCTGTAGGCGACGGACGAGCCGCTGTAGCGGTATTCGGTGTTGAACAGCTCGGGCAGGTAGGCCCCCATCGGCCCGAAGACCAGGCCCATCAGCCCGAGCGCGCCCGCCAGCGCGAGACCGACGAGGAAGATCACCCGGGTCTCCATCAGCGGGAACATCACCAGCCCCCACACGATGGCGGCGATCACGCCGGTGATCAGCGTACGGCGGCGGCCCAGCCGGTCGGACACCATGGCCGAGACCACCGTGCCGGCCGCCATGAACACCACGCCGATCATCGACAGGGCGAGCATCGTGGTCTTGGAGATCTCGAGGACGTCGGTGCCGTAGGCCAGGCAGTAGGTGGTGGCGGTGTAGAAGAGCGTGTACGCGATGGTCATCGCGCCGGCGCCGAGCAGGACGCGCCGCCACTGGTGCCGCATCAGGCCGGCGAACGGCACCCTGGCGATGCGGTGCTGGTCCATGGCGGCCTGGAAGACGGGCGTCTCGGAGATCTTGAGCCGGACGTACAGGCCGACGACCACCAGCAGCAGGCTTCCCACGAAGGGCAGCCGCCATCCCCAGCTCTCGAACTGCCCGTCGCTCAGCGTCTCGCCGAGCACCAGGAACAGCCCGTTGGCCACGATGAACCCGGCCGACGGGCCGAGCTGCGGGAACATGGCGTACAGGCCGCGCTTGCCGGGCGGTGCGTGCTCGGTGGCGAGCAGCGCCGCGCCACCCCATTCGCCGCCGAGGCCGATGCCCTGGGTGAAGCGCAGCAGCACGAGCAGGACGGGCGCGATCACGCCGATGGCGGCGTAGCCGGGCAGCAGGCCGATGGCGACCGTGGACAGCCCCATCACCAGCAGGGACACGACCAGCATGGACTTGCGGCCGATGCGGTCACCCCAGTGCCCGAACACGGCCGAGCCGAGCGGGCGCGAGATGAACGCCACGGCGAACGTCGAGAACGC
Organism: Nonomuraea sp. NPDC004580; assembly: GCF_040609855.1. Lineage (NCBI taxonomy): Bacteria > Bacillati > Actinomycetota > Actinomycetes > Streptosporangiales > Streptosporangiaceae > Nonomuraea > Nonomuraea sp. NPDC004580. The sequence goes on from NZ_JBEXLH010000061.1 coordinate 48,215, forward strand.
GGCCAGGCTGCCCGCCACCGGGTCCATCTCGGGGAAGAAGGCGGTGTTGAGCACCAGGGCGGCGGCGGTGCCGTAGATGTAGAAGTCGTAGAACTCGATCGCGGTGCCGATGAGGCTGGCCGCCGCGATCCGGGACCGGCTGGGGGCGCCGGTCTGGGGGGAAACCTTCATACTGTCTCACTATGCGGACGATCGTCTTGTGAATCGATACGAGGACGCTATCACCTGGGGCGATGTTAGGTTTCACTACGGAACGATCGCGAAGAAGGAGTGGATTTGACGGTCGAGCTGGTGATCTTCGACTGTGACGGGGTGCTGGTGGACAGCGAGCCGATCTCCGTACGTGTGGGGCTGGCGGCGCTGCGGCGGCTGGGCCGGGACATGACCGAGGACGAGTACATCGAGCTGTTCGTCGGGCGTACCGGCGACTACTGGGAGCAGTACATCGGCGCGACCCCGCCCGGGTGGCGCGACCGGTTCATCGCGGAGTACCGCGCCGCGATCGACGCCGAGCTGCGCGTCGTCGAAGGCATCACCGACGTGCTCGAACGGCTCACGATCCCGTTCTGCGTGGCCTCCAACGGGCGCCACCGTACGATCCGCCACAATCTGCGGCTCACCGGGCTGGCCCACCATTTCGACGGGCGCGTGTTCAGCGCCGAGGACGTCGCCGAGGGCAAGCCCGCGCCCGACCTGTTCCTGCACGCCGCCGCCACCATGGGGGCCGAGCCTGAGGCGTGCGTGGTGGTGGAGGACAGCCCCGTCGGGGTGACGGCGGCGGTCAGCGCGGGCATGCGCTGCCTGGCCTTCGCCGGCGGCATCACGCCCGTCTCCCGGCTGGAGGGCCTGGGCGCGACGATCTTCCAGCACCCCGCCGAACTGCCCGCCCTGATCACCGCCCTCTCCTGACGGGCGTCACCCCTGGCGCGAGCGGCCGTTCTCGTCCAGGTAGTCGCGCCACGTCCGCTTGGGGGTCCAGCCCAGCATCCGGTGCGCCTTCTCGCAGGAGATGCCCGACGAGTCGACCCGGGACAGCGGGCGCAGCTCGATCTTGACACCGTGGATCTGGCGCAGCATGGCGGCGAAGTCGTGCCCGCCCGCGTTGTCGGGGGCGGCGATGTAGAACACCTCGTGCCCCGGCAGCTCGGACTCGACGGCCAGCACGATGGCGTCGGCGAGGTCGTACACGTCGGTGTAGCTCCAGAGCCCGGCCCCGATCTCGCCGGCGTCCCGCACCTGGGGCCCGAGGTTGCGCTCGTAGTTGCCCTCGTGCTGCACCCAGCTCGGCCGCAGCGAGATGCACCTGATGTCGGAGCGGCGCACCGCCGCGTCCATGAGCTGCTCGCCGAAGTGCTTGGACAGCGCGTACGGGTCCTGCGGCCGGGCCGGATGCTCCTCGTCCACCGGCGCGTAGTCCGGCAGGAACGGCCGCTCGGCGAAGAAGAACCCGGGGACGGTCTCGCTGGAGATGTTCACGAACCGGCTCACCCCCAGCCGCACCGCCGCCTCGATCAGGTTGAACGTCGCCATCAGGTTGTTGTGGAACACCACGTGCGGCGCGTTGGAGGTGGGGTCGGGGATGGCCGCCGCGTGCACCACGGCGTCGGCCCCGTGCGTGATGGCGTACGCCTGCCCCGCGTCGGTCAGATCGGCCTGCAGGTAGCGCGGCTCACCGGGATCGTGCCGCTCGAAGACGGGACGGGCCAGGTCGGTGGCGGTCACCTCGTGCCCCGCCTCGGCCAGGGCCTTTACGGCCGCCCTGCCCACCTTCCCGTGTGCTCCGGTGACGACGACGCGCATGAGCCGCTCCTCAGAGGCTGAAACCCTCGATCTCGCCCACAACCTATACCTGTCGCCCCACTCTCCTCACCACCAGCCCACCCCCCCGGGAAACCGCGCCTTGCGGGGTGGCGTTTCCCCCTTCCCCCCTAGCTGATCGGCGGGCGGTGGGAGGTCAGGTGACGCCGACGGCGCTCAGGGTGGAGCCGGTGCGGGTCTTGGTGACCTTGAGCTGGGCGGTGATGCGGGAGCGGAGTTCGGGGACGTGGCTGACGATGCCCACGGCGCGGCCCCCGTCGCGGAGGCCGTCGAGGATGTCGAGGACGCCGTCCAGGGTGTCCTCGTCGAGCGTGCCGAAGCCCTCGTCCACGAACAGCGTCCCCAGCTCCGCGCCGCCCGCCTCGGCGGTGACGACGTCGGCCAGCCCGAGCGCCAGGGCCAGCGAGGTGATGAAGCTCTCGCCGCCGGACAGCGTGGCCGGGTCGCGGTCGACGCCGGTCCAGCCGTCGGCCACCTTCAGGCCCAGCCCGCCGCCCGCACGCCCGCGCGCCCCGGCCGTCTTCCCGAGGTCGTGCCTGAGCAGGTAGCGGCCGCCCGACATGTGGTCGAGCCGCTCGTTGGCGGCGGCCACGACCTGCCGCAGCCGCTCCCCCAGCACGAACGACGACAGGCTCATGCTCCACTGGTTGTCGCTGGACGTGCCGCTGGCCAGGGCCGCCATGCGTTCGGCGAGGCGGTGCCGGTCGGCGGCGGGACGCCAGCGTTCGAGGTGACCGGCGAGCTCGTCGCGCAGCTCGGCCAGCCGCCGCGCCCTGACCGCCGCCCGGTCGCGTACGCTCGCCAGCCGCGTGTGCTCCTCCTCCAGCGCGTCACGCTCCGCCCCGGCCGCGGCCAGGTCGGGCGCGGGCTCGGCCGCGGCGGCCACCAGCTCGGGGTCGGCGAGCACGCCGCTGACGGCCGCGTGCTGGTCGTCGAGCCGCCGCAGCAGCTCGGCCTTGCGCTCCCGCTCGGCCGGGCTCCGGTACGCGGCCTCCGCATCGCGCACGTCACCGAACCCGGCCTCCGCCGCCGCCTCCTCGGCCGCCCGCTTCGCCCCGGCCAGCTCGTCGCCGGCGGACACCGCCGCCT
>NZ_JBEXLH010000062.1:0-50707 GCF_040609855.1 Nonomuraea sp. NPDC004580
GGCTCGGCGGCGACGCGGGCCGCGCCCAGACGGCCGGCCAGCAGCTCCCTGGCCTCGTCGTCGCGCAGCAGGTCGAGGGTCAGCGCGGCGGCCGCCTCCGTCGCGACCAGGCCGGTCAGCGTGTTGCGGCTGGTCACCACCACCGCGCAGGACGGGGTCGCGGGCAGCAGCGGCTTGACCTGCTCGGCCTCCAGGGCGTTGTCGAGCACGATGAGGACCCGCCTGTCGGACAGCGTCGTGCGGTAGAGGGCGGAACGTGCGGCGAGGTCGTCGGGGATCTGCCGGGGCGGTACGCCCAGCGCCTCAAGGAACGTGCCCAGGGCGTCGCGCGGGTCCACGGCGTCGCCCGACGGGCAGAAGCCCTTGAGGTTCACGTAGAGCTGGCCGTCGGGGAACCGGCCGCGGGCCCGGTGCGCCCAGTGCAGCGCCAGGCACGTCTTGCCGACCCCGGCCATGCCGGAGACGACGCAGATCCGGGTGGCCGCGCCGTCCGCCTGCGGCCTCAGCAGCTGGTCCAGCTCCGCCAGCTCTTCCGTCCTGGCCGCGAACCTGGACACCCCGACGGGCAGCTGCCGCGGCACGCGCCGCCCGCCTTCGGCCTCGGCGCCGGCAGCCTGCTCGGCGGGCGGGGGAGGAGGGCCCGCCTGGGCGGCGGCGGCGAAGGCGGCCTGTTCGAGCGGGTCGAGCTGGAGCGCCTCGGCCAGCAGCCGGAGCGACCTGCTGCGGGGCCGCTCCACCGCGTCGCCCTCCAGCCGGCGGATCGTCCGGACATTGACCCCGGTCTTGCTCGCCAGCTCCTCCTGGGTCAGCAGCGCCCTGTTGCGCCACGCCCGGATGAGCGCTCCCAGACTCTGACCCTCCTGAACAATTCCAGCAGACATGGTGACCCCTCGATCCATGCGCATCGCCCATACCCCGTGCCCCCCACCGGGGTGGAGTCTACGAGACCATCCGTAACACCTAGGGGTGTCATGTCTGTTTATTTCGGAGGTGTGTCCGAAATGGCGGTATAAATGTTCTGAGCTGGGCATTGATCGCGTGATCGTGCGAAAAGCAGAAAATGTCGTCGCGGTGGATCATCGCCCGGAGCCGCACGTGCGGCAGGCGGGCCCCGCGCCGGCGAGAATGGCGTCATCGGCCCTTCATCTTCGCGGGTGAAAGCGGCCGGTCACCAGGACGAAAACCGGGCATTCGCCGGACAGCGCGTCGCGTACGCCGCAAAGGCGTACCCCTGCGACCGTGGCATGCCCTATATGATCCGTCTTCTGCGGAGGCGGGAGTACGAACATGAATCGGGCACCGGGCATGGTGGACGTGGCACGCGAGGCAGGCGTGTCCCACGTCACCGTATCCCGTGTGCTCAACGACCACCCCTCCGTACGCCCCGAGACCCGGGCCAGGGTCGAGGCCGCCATCGAGAAGCTCGGCTACCGGCGCAACAGCGTCGCCCGCGCGCTCAAGAGCCGCCGCTCCTCCACGATCGGCGTGGTGCTGGCGGGCGCCGAGCTGTACGAGCTGCCCAGGATGCTGCGCGGCGTGCAGAGCGCGGCCCAGCGCGCCGGCTACTGGGTGAACCTGGCGAGCTGGCAGGGCGGCAGCACCCGCGACTTCGCCGAGACGCTGCGGCGGCTCACCGACCAGGCGGTGGAGGCGGTCGCGGTGATCGGCGACCGGCCGATGGTGGTGGACGCGCTGGCCGAGATCGCCACCGACGTGCCGGTGACGGTCATCGTGTCCGGCACGGTGCCCAACCCCGACCTCGGTTTCGTCGAGCTGGACCAGGAGCTGGGGGCGCGAATGGCCGTACGCCACCTGCTGCAGCTGGGGCATCGCCGCATCGCCTACCTCACGGGCGCGCTGCGCACCTACGACGCGCGGGCCCGGGTGGACGGCTGGCGGGCCGCGCTGGCGGAGGTGCCCGAGGCCCAGGGCGAGCTGCTTGAGGGCGACTTCACCGGCAACAGCGGCTACCGGCTGGCCACCTACCTCGTGACGCGGCACGATGCCGAGCCGCCGACCGCGATCTTCACCGGCAACGACCAGATGGCCATGGGGGTGCTGGCGGCCTTCGCCGAGCTGGGCGTGCGGGTGCCACAGGACGTCTCGCTCGTCGGATTCGACGACATACCAGGAGCCGCGTACCTGGTGCCCGCGCTGACCACCGTCCGTCAGGACTTCCTCGGGCTCGGCGAGCGCTGCGTCGAGCAGCTGCTGGGGCGGATCAAGGGCGACGCGCCCGCGACCGAGCGCATCCCGCCCGAGCTGGTGGTCCGCCGCAGCACCGCCCCGCCCAGGGATCAGGCCGGCTCGTAGTCGAACCAGCCGAACCTGGCCCGCCCGCCGCCGGAGGCATAAAGGCCCAGGTAGACGCCGACGAACCCGCCGGCGCGCTCGGTGCTGAGTACGGCGCGCTCGACCGTGCCGAGGGTGGCCCAGTTGGTGGCCCAGTTGGTGGCGCAGTTGGTGGCGCAGGTGGTGGTGGCGCAGCCGGCGCGGAAGGTGTAGCCGGTCTCGTCGCCCTCCACCTCCAGCAACGCCTCCCCGTGCACCGGCGCGGTGGCCAGGCGGGTGGGGACGCCCGACTCCCGTACGGACAGCACCGCCTCGCCGTCGATGAGGGCGAGCGTCGCGTGCTGGTCCTGGTTCTGGAAGACCGCCAGCCCCGCCTCCGCGCCCGGTCGCGCGCCCGTGAAGGCGAGGCTGGTACGGGCACGGAAACGGACGTGCTGCTGCCGCCGCCCGACGAACGCCGGCACCCCCAGGGACGCGAGCGGCTCGGGACCGGCCTCGATCTCCAGCCCGCCGCCCGGCCTGACCCGGTCGTCCACCGGGCCGCGCAGGCTGTTCCACTCCGGCCCGAGCACCGGCCCGTCGAAGTGCTCCCGCCCGGCCGGCGGCTCGTCCTCGGGGAGGGCGGCGGCGATCGAGGGGAGGCGTTCGTCCAGGCGGACGCCGCCTGACTCAGGGGCGAAGACCGGCCCGGCGGGCGTCCAGGTGACGGGCACCAGGAAGGTCTCGCGGCCCAGCGTGTGGGTGCCGTCGATGGGGCGGACGCCCAGCGTCACCGCCCACGTCTCGCCGTCGGGCGTGTCCACCAGGTCGGCGTGGCCCACGTTGTGCACCGGCTCGCCGGGGTCCCGGTGCCGGTGGGTGAGCAGGGGGCTGCGCGGGTCGGTGACGTACGGGCCGGTGACGGTTTCCGAGCGGGCGGCGGTGACGCTGTGGTTGCGCTCGGTGCCGCCCTCGGCCGCGATCAGATGGTACGTCCCGTCCCGCTTGTACAGGTGCGGCGCCTCCACCCACGCCCCTCGTACGGCGCCGTGCCACAGCACGTGGGTCGGCCCCACGAGCTTCAGCCGCTCGAGATCCAGCTCCCGCATCCACAACTCGCCCGGCCCGACGTCGCCTGCGGCGTCCCGGCAGGCGGTGAACCAGCAGCGGCCGTCGTCGTCGAAGAACAGCGAGGGGTCGATGCCCTCGGCCTCCAGCGGCACCGGGTCCGACCACGGCCCGGCCGGGTCGTCGGCGGTGGCGACGAAGGTGATCCGGCCGCGCCGCTCCACGGCGAGCGTGGACACGACGTAGAACCGGCCCTCGTGGTGGCGGATGGTCGGCGCCCACAGCCCGTCGGAGACGTCGAGCCCCTCCAGCGGCAGCAGGCCCGGCCGGTCCACCACGTGGCCGAGCTGCCGCCATCGCACCAGGTCACGGCTGTGGAAGACGGGCAGTCCAGGGAAGTACGCGAACGACGAGGTGACCAGGTAGAAGTCGGCCCCGACCCGGCAGATCGACGGGTCCGGATGGCAGCCGGGCAGGACGGGGTTGCGGAAGGCAGGCACGGGGGCGGGCTCCGGTGGCATGTTACAAGAAGGGGCTTGACAGAATGACAACGTTAACATCAGGTTAGGAACCCCACGCAAGACCCGGCCCCCCGCCGGAGAGCAGCTGTCCGAGGAGACCGCCATGACCCCACCCTCCCTGCCCCCGCGCCGCAGGCGCAGGACGCTCCTGGGCGCCGCCGCACTGGTCGCGGCCCTGACGGCGTCGCTGGCCGCATGCGGTTCGAGCGAGCCGGAATCCTCGGGCACGGCGAGCGCGGACGGTCCGGTCACGCTGCAGTTCTGGACCTGGAGCCTCAAGGGCAGCGACCCCGGCGCGCAGGCGATCGTGGACAGGTACCACGAGCTCAACCCCAACGTCACGGTCAAGCTCTCGGAGGTGGGCGGCACGTCCGACACCGCCGCCAAGCTGCTGGCCGCCGACCAGGCCGGCGACACCCCTGACGTGGTGCAGATCGAGTACCGCGGGGTGCCCGCGCTGGTCGTGGCGGGCGCCGTCAAGGACATCACCGCCGACGTGGCGCCCGTCAAGGCGAACGTCGACCCGAACATCTGGGCCCAGACCACCTTCAACAACCAGGTGTACGGCGTCCCCCAGGACATCGGCCCGATGGTGCTCACCTATCGCAAGGACCTGTTCGACAAGTTCGGCGTGAAGGTCCCCACCACGTGGGCCGAGTACGCCGACGCCGCCGAGAAGATCCACAAGAAGGACCCCGAGGCCTACATCGCCAGCTTCGCCGCCAGCCAGCTCGAGTTCTTCGCCGCGCAGGCCGCCCAGGCCGGCGCGCAGTGGTGGAGCACCGACGGCAACAGCTGGAAGGTCGGCATCGCGAGCGAGCCGTCGCTGAAGACCGCCGACTTCTGGCAGGACCTCGTCGAGCGCGACCTGGTCAAGGTGGAGCCGCTGCTCACGCCGGAGTGGAACGCCCAGGTCAACAAGGGCAAGATCCTCAGCTGGGCGGCCGCGGCCTGGGCGCCGAGCGTGCTCTACACGGTCGCGCCCGACACCGCGGGCAAGTGGGAGTCGGCGCCGCTGCCGCAGTGGACGAAGGGCGACCCGGCCGTGCCGTTCCTCGGCGGGTCGGCGTTCCTGGTGCCGGAGAAGTCGAAGCACGCCGCCGAGGCGGCGAAGTTCGCGGCCTGGCTGGGCGCCTCGGAGGAGGGCTCGAAGCTGCTGCTCGGCCTCGACCTCTTCCCCGGCGGCAACGCCGGCCGGCAGGCCACGCTCGCGCACGAGCCGCCTAAGCTGATGCCGCAGCAGAAGGACTTCTACCAGGTCACCGACCAGGTGATCAAGAACACCACCATCCCGGTCACCTGGGGGCCGAACGTCAACGTGGCGCAGAGCGCCTTCGGCGACGCGCTCAACAAGGCCGCGCTGGCCAAGTCCTCCTTCCGGGAGGTGTACCAGGCCACGCAGCAGGCGGTGGTCGCCGACCTGCAGAAGTCCGGTTACACCGTCACCCAGTAAGAAGCGCGGGGGCCCGCCAGGGCCCCCGGCTCGACCCATCCTGGACGTCTCATGCCCGCCTCCTCCGCCGGCCGCCGCACCCGCCTGCGCGCCGTCGCCACCCCATGGCTGTTCGCCTCGCCGGCGATCGTGCTGTTCACGCTGTTCATGGTCATCCCGATCGGTTACGCGATCTACCTGAGCTTCCGCGGCTTCCGCGTCGAAGGCGGCGGGGCGTTCGGGCGGCGCGTGCAGACCTTCGTCGGGCTGGACAACTACACCGCCGCGCTGAGCGACCCCGAGTACGCCGCTGGGCTCGGCCGCGTGCTGCTGTACGGGGTGATCTCCATCCCGAGCGTGCTCGGCCTGGCCCTGCTGTTCGCGCTGCTGCTCGACACCCCGAGGGTGCGGGCGCGCGGCTTCGCGCGTACGGCGATCTTCCTGCCGTACGCGGTGCCCGGCGTCATCGCCAGCCTGCTGTGGGGCTTCCTGTACCTGCCCAGCACGAGCCCGATCACCTACATCGCCCGCGAGCTGAACGCGGGGCCGCTGGACTTCTTCGGCTTCCCCGCCCTCTACTTCTCGCTGGCCAACATCGCGCTCTGGTCGGGCGTCGGCTTCAACATGATCATCATCTTCACGTCGCTGCGCGCCATCCCCACCTCGGTCTACGAGGCGGCCCGCATCGACGGCGCCAGTGAGCTGCAGATCGCCTGGCGAATCAAGATCCCGCTGGTGGCGCCCGCGCTCGTGCTCACCGGCCTGTTCTCGGTGATCGGCACGCTCCAGCTCTACAGCGAGCCGGCCACGCTGCGGCCGATGACGACCACGATCAGCTGGACGTGGGTGCCGCTGATGAAGATCTACCAAGAGGCGTTCTCGAACGACAACCTGGGCGGGGCCGCTGCCGCGTCCGTGGTGCTGGCCGTCGGGATCCTCGCCATCTCGCTGCTGTTGCTGCGCTTCTTCCAGCGCCGGACCTTCGGAGACAACGCATGACCGCCGTCACGAGCACCGGCGACCGCCAGTTCGGCCGGCGGCGCGGGGTGAAGCGGCGCAGGCCGCGGCTGGCGCTGGTCGTGCTGCTGCTCGGTGCGCTCTACTGCCTGACGCCCGTCGCCTGGGTGGTGCTGGCCGCGTCGAAGACCTCGCGCGAGCTGTTCACCACGTTCTCGTTCGCGCCGGGCACCGGGCTGATCGACAACCTGATCGACCTCAGCACGTACGGGGGCGGCCAGTTCTGGAAGTGGGGCCTCAACTCGCTCATCTACGCGGGGCTCGGCGCGGTGCTGTCGACCCTGGTGGCGGCGATGGCCGGTTACGCCCTGGCGAAGTTCCGCTTCCGCGGCCGGCAGGTGCTGTTCTCGGCGATCCTGGCCGGCGTGCTGGTGCCCGGCGTGGTGCTGGCGGTGCCGCAGTATCTGCTGCTGGCCGCCGTGGGCCTGGCCGGGACGCACTGGTCGGTGCTGCTGCCGGTGATCATCAACCCGTTCGGGATCTTCCTGTGCCGGGTGTTCGCGGTGGCGTCGGTGCCGGAGAGCACGCTGGAGGCGGCCCGCCTGGACGGCGCCGGCGAGCTGCGGATCTTCGTCACGATCGTGCTGCCGATGATGATCCAGGGCCTGGTGACGGTGTTCCTGCTGCAGTTCGTCGGCATCTGGAACAACTTCCTGCTGCCCTTCATCATGCTCTCCGACCAGGACAAATACCCGATCACGCTGGGCCTGTACACGTTCCTCGGCAAGGGCGCGGGCGACGGCGACCTCTACTCGCTGGTCATCACCGGCTCCGCCGTCGCGGTCATCCCGCTGATCATCCTCCTGCTGGTCCTGCAGCGCTTCTGGCGCGCGGACCTGCTCGCCGGCGGCCTGAAAGGTTGATGGGCATGAAGTTCACCGACGGGCTCTGGCAGCTACGTCCAGGCGTCACCGCGCTGTACGCGGCCGAGGCCTACGACATCGACGCCGGCGCCGACGCGATCACCGTGACCGCGCCCACCACCGTCATCACCCGGCGCGGCGACACCCTCAACCGCCCGGTGCTGACCCTGCGGCTGTCGTCACCGCTGGAGAACGTGATCCGCGTCCGCATCGACCACCACAGGGGCGGCGGCGAGCAGCGCGGCTTCGACCTGCCGGGCGATGGCCCGGCCAAGGCCGACGGCACGACGCTCACCAGCGGCGCGCTCAGCGCCACCGTGACGCCCGGCGCCCCCTGGAACCTGGCCTTCCACGCCGACGACCGGCCGCTCACCACGAGCGGGCACAAGTCGATCGGCTACTTCCAGCTCGCCGCCGACGCCCAGACCGACCCGGGGCCGGTCGGCAAGCCCAGGACGGGGCCGTCCGCCCACCTCGCCCAGCAGCTCTCGCTCGGCGTCGGCGAGGTGGTCTACGGGCTCGGCGAGCGCTTCGGGCCGCTGGCCAAGAACGGGCAGACGGTCGACATCTGGAACGCCGACGGGGGCACCTCCTCCGAGCAGGCGTACAAGAACGTGCCGTTCTACCTCACCAACCGCGGCTACGGCGTCTTCGTCAACCACCCGGGGCACGTGTCGTACGAGGTGGGGTCGGAGGTGGTGCAGCGGGTGCAGTTCTCCGTCGAGGACGAGAGCCTGGAGTACTTCGTCATCTACGGGCCCACCCCCAAGCAGATCATCGAACGCTACACCGCGCTCACCGGCCGCCCCGCCCGGCTGCCCGCCTGGTCGTACGGGCTGTGGCTGTCCACCTCGTTCACCACCGACTACGACGAGCGGACCGTCACCTCCTTCATCGACGGCATGGCCGAGCGTGACCTGCCGCTGTCGGTCTTCCACTTCGACTGCTTCTGGATGCGCGAGTTCAACTGGTGCGACTTCGCCTGGGACCCGCGCGTCTTCCCCGACCCCGAGGGCATGCTGGCCCGGCTGCACGCCAAGGACCTGCGGGTCTGCGTGTGGATCAACCCGTACATCGGGCAGCGCTCGCCGCTGTTCGCCGAGGCCGCCGAGCGCGGTTACCTCCTGCGGCGGCCGGACGGGGGCGTCTGGCAGTGGGACATGTGGCAGGCCGGCATGGGGCTGGTCGACTTCACCGACCCCGACGCGACGCGGTGGTTCCAGTCGAAGCTGCGCGGCCTGCTCGACCAGGGCGTGGACGCGTTCAAGACCGACTTCGGCGAGCGCATCCCGCTCGACGTCGTCTACCACGACGGCTCCGCCCCCGAGCGCATGCACAATCTCTACACCCAGCTCTACAACGAGGCCGTGTTCGAGGTGCTGGAGGAGCGGCGCGGGCGGGGCGAGGCGGTGCTGTTCGCCCGCTCGGCCACGGCCGGCGGGCAGCGGCTGCCCGTCCACTGGGGCGGCGACTCCGGCTCCTCCTACGAGTCGATGGCCGAGAGCCTGCGCGGCGGCCTGTCACTGGCCTTCTCCGGCTTCTCGTTCTGGAGCCACGACATCGGCGGCTTCGAGGGCACGCCCGACCCCGGCGTGTTCAAGCGGTGGGCGGCCTTCGGGCTGATGTCCTCGCACTCGCGGCTGCACGGCTCGTCGTCCTACCGGGTGCCGTGGGCGTTCGACGAGGAGGCGGTCGAGGTCACCCGGCTGTTCACCAAGCTCAAGCTGCGCCTGATGCCGTACCTGTACCAGGCGGGCGTGGAGGCGCACGAGAGCGGCACGCCGGTGATGCGGCCGATGGCGATGGAGTTCCCCGGCGACCGCAACGCCGCCCACCTCGACACCCAGTACATGCTGGGCCCCGACCTGCTCGTCGCGCCCGTCTTCACCCCCGACGGGACGGTGGAGTTCTACCTGCCCGACGGCACGTGGACGAACTACCTGACGGGGGAGCGGGTGCAGGGCGGGCGCTGGCGTACCGAGCGGCACGGCTTCACCTCGATGCCGATCTACGTACGCGAGGGCGCCGTGCTGCCCGTCGGCGCCAGGGACGACCGGCCCGACTACGCCTACCTCGACGGCCTCACCCTGCGCGTCTACCCCGGGCCCGACGGCGAGACCACGCTCACCGTCACCGACCCCGCGACCGGCACTCCGGCCCGCTTCACGGTCACCCGGTCAGGCGGCGAGGTCACGGTCACCTCCACGGCCCCCTCGGGCTGGCGTCACGAGCCCGCCTGAGCGATCGGGCTCGATGAGGCCGGGCTCCTTGAGCAGGGCCCGGCCCATGGCCACGATGTCGAAGCCCTCGGCCATGGCGCGGACGCCCCACCGCTGCGGCGGCCGGAACGCCGCGGCGAACTCCTTGACCGGCGCGTCCCCGCGGAACAGGTACATGGGGTTGAGCAGCGAGCTGCCCGCCGTCAGCTCCAGCGCGTCCAGGCTGCCGTCCGCCCCCACCTGGGCGTTCGCTGCTCGACGCGGGGGGTAGCCGTAGCCGCATGACCACTCCTGATGAGAACGCGGCGAAAACCGACACCGAGCGGCTGCTGGACGCGGCCCAGGAAGACGAGCGGAACGCCCGCGAGCCCGCGGACGAGCCCAGGCACGCCGGCCAGGCGGCGATGGAGGAGGCCCTGCGCCAGTCCGGCCAGACGGCCGAGGACCTCACCTCCGGCACGGAGGACGGCGAGCCGGCGGAGTGAGGGGCCCCGCACTCCCTGGCGGCCCGCACTTCCTGGCCACCCGCACTTCCTGGCCCCCCGCGCTTCGCCTGGCGGGGCGCGGGCCGCGTTACTGCGGAGACCTTGGGGGCAGCGGGCGAATTGAGGGAGTTGAGATGAGTCATCACGTACCAGAGCACGATCCTCGTTCGCGGTTCGAGGACGAAGGCATACCGGATCTCCAGGACGGCACGCCGCAGCAGCAGTGGGCGGTCGATCCACAGGAGGCGCCCCTGCCCGCCGACGAGCCGGTGGCCGTGGAGGAGTTCGGCACCACCGACGACGAGCAGATCCAGGGCGAGTCGCTGTCCGGGCGGCTGGATCGGGAGGTGCCCGAGGACAAGCCCCAGTTCGGGGTGGAGGAGGGGGCGACCGCCGGGCCCCGGGCCGGTGACGACTCCGGCGCCCCCGCCGTGGATCGGGTGACCGAGGAGGGCGGCCTCGGCGTCGGCTCCGACCTCGACACCCGCCGCGAGCGGGACAGCGGCGTCGACCCCGTGCCCGGCGCGCAACCCGAGGAGCCGTCCGGGCAGGTGTGGGACGAGCCGCGGCCCGCCGGTCGCCTCGTCGCCTCCGACGAGGGCGCGCACGGGGACGACGAGCCCGACGAGATCGCCACCGAGGTCGGCCCAGACGGCGGCGGCTTCACCGCCGAGGAGGCCGCCATGCACATAGAGCCGGAGTGAGGGGAGGACCATGGCGAGCAAGGACGACGACGACAAGCGCAGGGAGCAGGACAAAGGCACGACGTTCGACCCCGACCTGCACAACATGGGCGGCGACGTGGGGCCCGCCGGCATCACCGGCTCCGACGACTCCGGGTACGCCGAGCCCATGGGATACGTCACGGGCCGCGACGACGAATGGTCGGTGACGGCGGGGTCGGACGAGAAGGCCGTCGCCTCCCGTACGGACGAGATAGAGGACCACGTCGCCACCTACGGCCCGAGCCCGCACCCCATGCCGGAGGACCAGCGCGAGCAGCGGGGCGAACCGGGCGACCCGGGTTTCCGCGTGCAAGGCCCGGTGGACGAGTCGGAACACGGCCTCATCGTGGACGACGAGGGCGAACCACCGTCAGAGCCGGAAGGGGCGCTGCGCGGCGGCGAACACATCAGCGCCGACGTCGACTGGGTGGCCTCGGACGAGGAGGACGACCCGGACGGCGGCTCCGGCCGCACGGGCGCCGACGACGGCGGCTACCTCCCCGGCGAAGGCACCGGCCGCCCCTACTGACGCGCCGTGACGGCACCGGCCGAGGCGCGGGCGACCTGCCCCGCCGCGCCTGGGTTACCTCCTCCGCCGCGCCCGGCCCACCTCCTCCGCCGTGCTCGGGTGGCCTGCCTCCCCGAGCCGGGTGGTGCGCGCGTTCAGCGGTGGGGGTGCAGGTGGGCGGAGAGCCAGTCCGTGACCCTGGAGACGTAGCTGACGCGGTTGGCGATGCGGCGGATCTCGTGGCCCTCGTCGTCGAAGAGCAACGACTCGCAGGGCAGGCCGAGTGCGGCGGCCGCGGCGATCACCTGCTCGGCCTCGTACAGCGGGACGTTGGTGTCCTGGGCCCCGTGCACCACCAGCAGGGGAGCGGTGAGGCGGTCGAGGGCGCGCAGGGGTGACAGGGCGCGCAGCAGGTGGCGGTCGGTGTCCGGGTGGCCGTACTCGCCGACCGCCGCCGCGGCGATCCACGGTTCGGTGCGGGCGTAGAAGGTCTCGAAGTCGGCGATGCCGCTCACGGTGACGCCGGCCCGGAACAGGCCGGGATGGGTGACGAGCGTGGCCAGCGTCAGGTAGCCGCCGTACGACCAGCCCATGCAGGCCAGCCTCGACGGGTCACCGGCGCCGATGCGGGCCAGCTCCGCCGCGCAGTCGGCGACGTCGTCGATGGCACGGAAGCGCAGCTCGCGGTCGTCGGCCTGGCGGAAGGCCCGCCCGTACCCGCCGGAGCCGCGCACGTTCGGGGCGAACACCCCGATCCCGGCGGCCAGCAGGCTCTGGTAGAGCGGGTTGAAGGCGGGCCGCTCCTGGTCCTCGGGCCCGCCGTGCAGGAACAGCACGTACGGCGCGGGCCCCTGCGCGTGCGGCGGCCGGTAGAGCCAGGCGGCGAGCTCCAGCCCGTCGCGCGCGGGGAAGCGCACCAGCTCGGCGCCGGCCGCCGTGGGCAGCCGCCCCGCACCGGCCGCGTAGCGGTACTGGCCCTGGTCGAGGTCGCAGAGCACGACGTGCGACGGCTCCTGCGGGCTCTCGGCGGCGAGCGCGGCCAGCGTGCCGTCCCAGCCGATGCGGGCGGAGGTGACCACGTCCGCGGGCGGGGGCGGGAGGTGCCGGAGCCGGCCGCGTTCGAAGTCCATGACGTCCAGCTCGGAACGGCCGTGCGCGTTCCACACGAGCAGCGCGCGGCGCCCGTCGGCGCTCAGCGCGAACCGGTCCAGCTCGGCGTCCCGCCGCTCGGCCAGCACCACGGCCTCGGCCCCCTGGTGCACGGCGAGCAGCGCGGCCCGGTCGCGGCCGGCGTCCGACACCAGGTACGCGGTCCTGCCGTCGGGGGAGAGCGCCCCGTCGTCGGTGGAGCCGGGCAGACCGGGCAGCAGGAGCCGCTCACCGCTCGGTTCGTGCCCGCCGAGCGCCTCCGATCGCAGGTCCACCACGTACATCCGGCGGCGGCCCCGCGGCCCGCGCCGCAGCAGCATCCTGGCGTGGTCGCGGCTGACCGCCACCGGCCGCAGCAACGGACCGGCGGCGATGACCTGCCGCCCGCCGGTGACGGCGTCCACGAGCACGGCCCTCGACACGCCGTCCGCCGACGTCTCGGTGACGAGGACCGTCTCCCCGCGCCCGGTCCAGCGCACCAGCGCCGCCGACCCGCCGTCGGGCGCGGCGAGCAGCCGCAGGTCACCGCCGTGCGGCTGAACGGTCCACACCTGCGTGTGCTCGCCGCCACCCGGCGCGACGAGCACGGCGAGATGTGCCCCGGTCGGCGCCCAGCTCACGTCCACCACCGGCTGCGGCCCCGTGTCCACGACCCACGCCTCGCCCGTCCCGAGCAGCGGCCTGATCCACACGCGCGGCGACCCGTCGTGGTCGCTGACGAAGGCGACCGCACTGTTGTCGGGCGCCAGAGCGGGCGCCAGGCAGCTCCACGCGGTCAGCCCGGCCACCCCTGGCAGGTACGACAGCCCGCCGAGCAGGCACCCGTCCGGATGCGGATGCTCTCGCCGAGCCAGGTGGTCCAGGCGGGGGAGCGCGAACGGGTACACCGGCCCGGCTCCGCCCACGGGCAGGGGCGAGCGGGGTTCGCCGGCGGGACGTGTCATCACAGCCCGTGCGTCTGCAGCCACAGCTCCAGCAGGCCGAGCTGCCACAACGTGTTCACGCCCGTCGGCGTCCTGTCCCTGTCCGGGTCGGCGAGCAGCCGGTCCACGTAGTCGCGGCGGAACAGCTCACGCTCGCGCGCCGCCCGGCTGGTCAGCACGTCACGCACGAGGCCGAGCAGCGCCCCGTCCACGTGCCTGATCGCCGGTACGGGAAAGTACCCCTTCGGCCGGTCGATGACCTCGGCGGGCAGCAGCCGCCGGGCGGCGTCCTTGAGCACGCCCTTGCCGCCGTGGGCCAGCTTCAGCTCGGCGGGGCAGGCCGCGGCCAGCTCCACCAGCTCGTGGTCGAGGAACGGGGTACGCGCCTCCAGCCCGTGCGCCATCGTCATGTTGTCCACCCGTTTGACCGGGTCGTCCACCAGCATGGCGGTGGTCTCCAGGCGCAGCACGGCGTCCAGCGCGGTGTCCGCCCCGGGCCGGGCCAGGTGCTCGCGCACGAAGTCGCCGCTGGCGTCGTGGTCGAGCAGGCGTTCCTCGGGCAGGATCGCGGCCAGCTCGTCGTGCGGCCGGTCGAAGAACGCGCGCGCGTAGACGTCGGCGGCCTGCTCGCGGGGCACCCCGGCCAGCGGCGGGAACCAGCGGTAACCGGCGAACACCTCGTCGGCCCCCTGTCCCGACTGCACCACTTTGACGTGCTCGGCGACCTCCTGCGACAGCAGGTAGAAGGCGACGCAGTCGTGGCTGACCATCGGCTCGCTCATCGCCCGCACCGCGCCGTGCAGCCCGTCGAGCAGCCGCTCGTCCGGGATGCGGATGCGGTGGTGATCGGTGCCGAAGTGGCGGGCGACCAGGTCGGAGTACCCGAACTCGTCGCCCCGCTCGCCGCCCGCCGCCTCGAAGCCGATGCTGAACGTGACCGGCGGCTCGTGCTCCTCGGCCAGCAGCGCCACGATGAGGCTGGAGTCCAGGCCGCCGGAGAGCAGCACGCCGACGGGCACGTCCGCGACCGTCCTCCTGCGTACGGCGGCGCGCAGCCCGTCCATGACGGCGTCCTGCCACTCGCGGCCGTTCAGCCCGGCCGCCTCCGGGAGCGCGCCGCGGGTGTGGGGCGGGTCCCAGTAGCGGTGGTCGGTGCGGGTGCCGTCCGCCTCGATCACCCGTACGGTCGCCGCCGGCAGCTTGCGCACCCCCGCGAGGATCGTGCGCTCGCCGGGCACCAGCGCGTGGAAGGTCATGTAGTGGTGCAGCGCCACCGGGTCGATGCCGGTGTCCACCCCGCCCGACGCCAGCAGGGCCGGCAGCGACGAGGCGAAGCGCAGCCGGCGGCCGTCCTCGGCGAGGTACATCGGCTTGATGCCGAGCCGGTCGCGGCCCAGGATCAGCCGGCCGGTGGCGCGTTCGTACAGGGCGAAGGCGAACATGCCCTTGAACCGTTCGACGCAGCGCGGCCCCCACCGGTGGAACGCCTTCATCAGCACCTCCGTGTCGGAGGTGGAGGAGAAGCGGTAACCGGCGCCGCGCAGCTCGTGCCGCAGCTCGGCGTAGTTGTACAGGCAGCCGTTGAACACCACGGCCAGCCCAAGCTCGACGTCCACCATCGGCTGGGCGCCCTTGTCCGACAGGTCGATGATCTTCAGCCGCCGGTGGCCCAGCGCGACGGGGCCGCGCGACCACAGGCCGGAGCCGTCGGGGCCGCGCGCGTGCATCGTCTCCGTCATCCGCCCGACGGCCCCGATGTCGGCCTCTTCACCGTCGAAGCGCAGCTCTCCGCTCAATCCGCACATGGCACGCTCACGACGCCGACCGGTACGCGGGCGGATCGCCTGGACGATCCCACCCGTACGCCCTGGTCTCGGCCAGCAGCAGGTCCACCACGTCGGTCAGCCGCCCCCGCCTGGCGAACGCGCGCCGCTGCCGCTCCGCCGACGTCCCCCTGGCCAGCGCCTCCTTGACCAGCACGGATACGAGCTCCGCGTCGCCCGTCTCCTCCAGCTGCGGCCGCAGGCCCTCGACCAGCCGCCTGATCACGACCGGCGCCGGGCGGGGCACGCCGCTCACCGGGTCGATCAGCTCGCCCTCCAGCCCCGAGCGGGCCGCCTGCCAGGAGGCCGCGCGTACGGCGGCGAGCTGCACGGTACGCTCCACGCCCTGGCGGATCTCCTGCAGCTCCCTCGCCACCATCGCGCGGAACAGGCCGGTGATCAGCACGATGTCCTCGACGCGCGGGCAGGAGTCGCAGATGCGCAGCTCGACCGTGGGCACGTGCTGTGAGGGACGGATGTCGGAGTAGATCATCCCGGGGTCGGTGATGACGCCGGTGCGGATGAGCTCCTTGATCATCTCGTCGTACTCGGCGGCGGAGTCGTACTTGTCGATCGGGCCCGCCGTGGGCCAGCGCTGCCAGATCAGGCTGCGGTAGCTGGCGTACCCGGTGTCCTCGCCGTCCCAGTACGGCGAGCTGGCCGACAGCGCCAGCAGCGGCGGCACCCACGGCGTCAGCCGGTGCGCCACCGCGACGGCCAGATCAGGGTCGCGCACCTGGGCGTGCACGTGTGTGCCGCAGATGAGCTGGTCCCTGGTGAGCTGCTGGTAGTCGCTGAGCATCTGCTCATAGCGGGGCTCCTGCGACACCTTCTGCTCGTGTCTTTCGACCAGCGGCGCGCTGCCGGCCGCGACGATGCCCAGCTCCACCGCGTCGGCCTGCTCGACCAGCCGCCGGCGCAGCTCCCCGAGGTCGCGTGCCAGGTCATCCAGCTTCAAGAACGGCGCGCTGTTGGACTCCACCGTCGAACGTTGCAGCTCACGCGCGTAGCTCTCCGGAGGCAGCGACTCCAGCAGGAGCTCGGCTCGCGCGGCCAGGCGGCGGGTGGAGAGGTCGACGACGTGGAACTCCTCCTCCACCCCCACCCGAATCGCTTCCTCGTCTCCCTCCACGACCATCACCCCTTGTTCAGTGGAATCCGGTGAACCTCTCCTCTCCCCACAGAAAGGGCAAATTCACCTGATCGCCCAAGGTCAAGCATCACGGCCTACCCGCGTCCGCGCCGGGCAGAGGGACGGGCTGCCGCCTCCTCGATGCGGCCGCTATGCGGATCCTGAAGGCCGATGCCCTACTGTCGTGGATCACCTTGAAGTCCTATGGGGAGATGCGGCATGACCAGGGTCCTGCTCGTGACGTCATTGCTCGTGATGGTGCTGGCGGCGTGCGGCGCGCCCGTGACCGGGGGAGGCGGCGAGGAACGCCAGACGGCGGCGGGCGCCACGAGCGCGAGCGCGACCCCGCCGGGGGACCCGCAGCCGCCCGCCACACCCACCACACCCGCCACACCCACCACACCCGCCATGCCCGCCGACGAGCCGAAGAGCTGCCCGAACGGGACGCTGATCCCCGCCGTCGACAGCCCCGCCGTGCACAGCGACCCCGTGGTCATCCCGGCCGCCACGGTCGGCGGCGTCACCGTGCCCGAGCACACCATCCCCGGCGTCGACATCCCCGCCCTGCACATCCCCGCCCAGTGCACCGAGATCGCGCCGGCGCCCGGCGGCTGCCTCGGCGCGGCGTCGATCCCGCCGGTGCAGATTCCGGCCGTGGAGATCCCGCCGGTCGAGATCCCCGGCGTGGACGCCGGCGGCATCAAGCTCGACCCGGTACGCGCCGAGGGGCGGCAGGCCAAGGCCGTCGGCGCGAAGGGCGTGTCCACCCCCGAGGTGTGCCAGGTCAAGCCGAAGGACGGCGGCATCGTGCCGTTCGTGATCCGGCCTTTCATCATCCGGCCGTTCGTGATCAGGCCCTTCGTGATCCGGCCGTTCATCATCCGGCCGAGCGCGTGCAACGAGCAGAACGAGTGCATCCCGGCGGTCGAGGTGCCCGCTGTCGAGGTGCCCGCGGTGGAGGTGCCGGCCGTGGAGATTCCCGCGGCCGAGCTGAAGGCGTACGAGGTGGGCAAGAGCGAGGTGTACGAAGGGGAGGACTCGATCGCGTTCAGCATCAAGGCGGACGTGCTCTTCGACTTCGACAGCGCCACGATCAAGCCCGCGGCGGCGGCCGAGCTGCGGCGGGTGGCCGGCGAGATCGAGAAGAAGGCGGGCGGCGACGCGACGGTCACCGTGGACGGCCACACCGACGCCAAGGGCACCGACGCCCACAACCAGCCACTGTCCGAACGGCGGGCACAGGCGGTGGTGGAGTGGCTGGCCACCGAGGGCGGCCTGGATCGGTCGCGCCTGAAGGCGCGGGGCTACGGCGAGACCAAGCCGGTGGTCCCGAACACCAAGCCCGGCGGCTCGGACGACCCCGCGGGCCGCGCGAAGAACCGCCGCGTCGTCGTCTCAACGACGACCTGACCCTCGCGCCCTGACCCTCGCGCCCTGACCCTCGCGCCCTGACCCTCGTGCCCTGACCCTCGTGCCCTGACCCTCGTGCCCTGACCCTCGTGCCCTGACCCTCGCGCCCTGACCCTCACGCCCTGACCCTCGTGCCCGGGACCTCGTGCGTGCCCGGGGCCGGCCCCCAAGCCCAGCGCCGCCCCCAGCGCCGCTTCCAGGGGCGGCGGCCGACCGCAGCGCGGGCGGGGCGGGGGGCGGTTCGCGTCAGCGGGGGGTCGAGCGGAGGACGGCGAGTTCCTCGTTCATCGTGTCGAAGAAGGCGGCGACCGTGCGCAGCTCGCCCGGGCTGAACCGGCTCAGCACCCGCTCGGTGCCCCGGCCCAGCGGGCGGAAGAACGCGCCGGCCAGCTCTTGGGCGGCCTCGCGATAGTGCAGGTGGACCACCCGCCGGTCGTGCGCGTCGCGGACCCGGCGGATGTGCCCCGCCCGCTCCAGCCGGTCGAGGCAGGCGGTGACCGCGCCCGAGGTGAGATTGAGCTCCTCGCGCAGCCTGCCGGGCGTGATCGGGCCGGGCGAGTCGAAAATCATGATGAGCGCCTGCACATCGGTGGTGTGCAGGCCCTGTGCCTGGGCGAACTCGTGGGCGATGCGGTTGAACTCGGCGGTCATCCGGCGCAGCCGGGTCGCGAAGGACCGCAGGTCGATCTCAGGCTCGCCGTCCCCCTCGCCGCCGTTCATGCGGACCATGCTACATTAGCTTGATAATTGAGAATCTCACTAGTCGAGCTACTGAGCATGGCGAAAGGGTGACCCCGCATGGCGCGGCGATCGATCCGCCGGCTCGTCCCGGCACTGCTGGTGCTGGCCTGGCTGGCCGTGGGCGGCGGTCTCGGACCGTTCGCCGGCAAGCTCTCCGAGGTCTCCACGAACGACCAGGCGGCCTTCCTGCCCGAGAGCGCCGAATCCACGCGGGTTCTGCAGGTGCAGGAGAAGTTCCGGCAGGGAGACACACAACCCGTCATCGTCATCTGGACCTCGGACGGCGCCGCCGTCACTCCCGAGCAGACCGCGGCGGCCACCGAGGCGCTCGCCGCGCTGCGCGGCACGTCCGGCGTCGTCGGCGCCCCTCCCCCCGCCTTCGCCTCCGACGACGAGAAGGCGCTGCAGGGCATCGTGCAGCTCAGCCCCGACATCAGCAGCGGCGGCCTCGGCGACGTGCTGGACCGCATCCGCGGGGCCGTCCCCGTCGAGGGTCTGACCACGCAGCTCGGCGGCCCCGCCGCCACCAGGGCCGACCTGGGCGACGCCTTCTCCGGCATCGACGGCCTGCTGCTCGGCGTCGCGCTCGTCACCGTCCTGGTCATCCTGCTGGCCGTCTACCGCAGCGTGCTGCTGCCGCTGATCATCATCTCCGGCGCCGTCTTCGCGCTCGGCCTGGCCTGCGCCGTGGTCTACTTCCTGGCCGACCGCGACATCGTCCGCGTGGACGGCCAGGTGCAGGGCATCCTGTCCATCCTCGTCATCGGCGCGGCCACCGACTACGCGCTGCTGCTCACCGCCCGCTTCCGCGAGGAGCTGGCCGCCGGGCGCGACAGGTTCGCGGCCGGGCGCATCGCGCTGCGCCGCTCGATCGAGCCCATCGTGGCCAGCGCCGCCACCGTGGCGCTCGGCCTGCTCGCCCTCCTGCTCAGCAGCCTGACCAACAACCGCGCACTCGGCCCGGTCGGCGCCATCGGCATCGCCTGCGCCGCGCTCAGCGCGCTCACCTTCCTGCCCGCCACCCTGGTCCTGCTGGGCCGTGCCGCCCTGTGGCCGGCCAAGCCGCGCCCGGCCGACGCCGGCGCGAGCGGCATCTGGGGCCGCGTGGCCACGCTCATCGACCGCAGGCCGCGCCTGGTGTGGGCCGCGTCCGTGCTGCCGCTCGCCGCGCTCGCCCTCTTCGCGCCCCAGCTCAACGCGCGCGGCGTGCCGCTGGAGGAGACGTTCGTCAACGACGCGCCCTCCGTGGCCGCCCAGGCGGCGCTCAGCGAGCACTTCCCCGGCGGCTCCGGCCAGCCCGCCGTCATCGTCGCGCCGGAGGAGCGCGCCGCCGCCGTGACGGACAGGGCGAAGGCCGTCGACGGCGTCTTCGAGGCCGCGCCGGTCAGCGAGAGCGGGCGTCCCGGCGGCGCGGCCAAGGTGGTCGACGGCAAGGTGCTGATCGAGGCCACGCTGCGCGACGAGCCCGACAGTGACGCCGCCAAGGACACCGTCAAGCGGCTGCGCGACTCGCTGCACTCCGAGGGCGGCGTGCTGGTCGGCGGCTACAGCGCCCAGCAGCTCGACACCACCGACACCGCGAAGAAGGACACGCTGCTCATCGTCCCGGTCGTGCTGGTGATCATCCTGCTCATCCTCATCGTGCTGCTGCGCTCGCTGGCCATGCCCGTGCTGCTGGTCGCCACCGTGGCGCTGAACTTCCTGGCCACGCTCGGCGTCTCGATGCTCGTCTTCGAGCACCTGCTCGGCTTCACCGGCAGCGACGCGTCGGTGCCGCTGTACGGGTTCGTCTTCCTGGTGGCCCTGGGCGTCGACTACAACATCTTCCTGATGTCCAGGGTCCGCGAGGAGACGGAGCCGCACGGTGCCCGCGAGGGCGTGCTGCGCGGCCTGGTCAGCACCGGCGGGGTGATCACCTCGGCGGGCGTGGTGCTCGCGGCCACGTTCGCCGCGCTGGTCGTGATCCCGCTGACGTTCCTCGTGCAGACCGCGTTCATCGTCGCGTTCGGCGTGCTGCTCGACACGCTCGTGGTGCGGTCGCTGCTGGTGCCGGCGCTCGTCCGCGACCTGGGCGGCCGGGCCTGGTGGCCCAGCAGGCTCGGCCGCGGGCACGAGTCGCGGCCGGCCGCCGAGCCGTCACCGGCTCAGCGGCGGTGAGCCCGGCGATGCCGGCACCGGCGATGATCACGCGCATCGAGCTGGGTCCGGTCATGAACGCTCCCCGGGACACATGACCGTTGTCAGGAGCGTAGAGCGGAACCCGGAAGATCGCCATGCCCTCACCTGCCCGCCGGCCGGTCAGGGGAGGGCGGGGACCGCCGGTGGCGCGTCGGTCCAGCCGGCCTCCACCACCGTGGTCTCGTCCCTGCCGGCCGGCTGCCGGTCAGGGTTGTCGGTCGCGTAGCCGTACGACAGCAGCATCATCCGCTCGGTGTCCACGATGAACCGCTGGGTGGTCGCGTTCTTGTCCCCCTGGCGTATGTACACGACGGCGCTGCCGGTGCGGCCGAGCGCGTCCGTGGCCTGGCCGGCGGCGCGCACGCCCGGCATCGTGAGCAGCGTCTCGTACGCGGCGGTGCGGACCTCCTTCGGAGCGGGCAGGTCGTGCAGGAGCAGGGGCAGCGCCGACGTCACCCACGAGTCCAGGCCGTTCTCCGGGACTCGGTGGACCCGGCCGGCCTGGCGCAGCCAGTCCTTCAGGCGCTCGGCGTCGGCGGGCAGGCGCTGCACCTCCTCGTACGTCAGCCGCTGCCCCGCCAGGAAGAACTGCGTCGAGGATCGGTTCGGCGTGACGTGCCCGTTGGCGGGCTGGGTGGACAGCTTCACTGTCTTGCCGTCGATGGACTCGCTCCACTTGCCGGGGGAGCCGTCACGCTGCCACGCCTGCTCGTCGGCGGCGCTGATCGGCCGTGCCCCCAGCTCCCTGCTGCCGGTCCAGAACCGGCCGTCGCGGGTGGCCCAGTCCTCTATGATCTGCCGCTCGGTCAGCCGGTAGGGGTCCGCCTTGGTGCCGAACTGCCACGGATGCTCCGACGCGTGGATGACCCGGGTGTGCCAGTAGGCGCCCTCGGGTGACACGGCGGCGGTCGAGGCGGTCATGATGCCGGCGCCGAGGGCCAGTCCGGCGGCGACGGCGGTCGCCAGGAGGCCCGCGATTCTCGTACGTCTCGTCACGCCCTCCTATACGCCCCGGCCCGGCCGGAGGTTGCCCGCGAAATAATCGCCGACCGCCGGGCAACGCGACTCCCGGCCCGGGCGTATCAGAGGGCGTGACATTGGACAGACGATCGTGAACGGCGCGGAACACGACTTCGGCGCGTTCGTGGCGGCGCGCGGCACGAGCCTGCTGCGCGTGGCGTACCTCGCGTGCGGTGACGCGAGCGAGGCCGAGGACGTGCTGCAGACCGCGCTGGAGCGGACCTATCGGAACTGGGACAGAGTCCGCCACGACAGCCCCGAGCCCTACGTGCGCCGTACCATCATCAACCTCTCCATCAGCCGCGCCCGCCGCCGCGCGATCCTCAGCTTCATCCCCGTGCACACCCCGCCGGAGCGCGCGGCCCGCACGACGGACGCCGACCTGCGGCATGTCCTGATGGAGGCGCTGCGCAGGCTGCCGCCACGGCAGCGCGCGGTGGTCGTGCTGCGCTACTGGGAGGACCTCAGCGAGCAGCAGACGGCCGAGGTGCTGGGCTGTTCGACGGGGACGGTGAAGAGCCAGGCGTCGAAGGCGATGGCGAAGCTGCGTGCGGCGTTCGGCGGCGCGGACGTGGAGGGAGTGATCAGCAATGCCCACGCTTGAGAACGAGCTGCGCCGGCTCATGGCCGAGGCGACCGCGGATCTGCACGCGGCGCCCGACCTGCTGGAACGGGTGGTCGCCCGCACCAGGAGCCGGCGCAGGAGGCTCAGCGCGACCGCGGCGGCCCTGTCGGTGGCGGTGATCGCGGCCATGCCGGTCGGGTACGTGGCCGCCGGCTCGCTGGCGACCTTCCCCGACCAGGTGACGGCCACGGTGGAGCCGCCGGCCATCGACGACACCCCGCCGATGCGGTCGGACCCGCCGGACCTCGGTGACCTGGGCGACGGCCGGGAGTTCGGCCACGTCAAGGTGGGCTACCTGCCCAAGCGCCTGCGGTGGCAGCGCTGGTCGATCGACTTCGGTGACAGCTACAGCGCCGGCTACGACTACAAGGGCGACAAGAACGGCTTCTACTGCGTCCAGATCTACATGTACGAGAACGACGCCTCCTTGGAGCTCACCGACCGGATCCAGATATACCGGAGCGAAGGGGACGGCGAGGACGTCACCGTCGGCGGCCGGGCCGGATACCTCGTCGTCCAGAACGTCGGCGAGGACGGCATGAAGGGCACGCCGACGATGTTCGTGCAGCTGAAGGAGCGGCAGTGGGCGGAGATCTCGTTCAGCCCGACCTACGCCAAGGACCTCAAGAGCGCCACGGTGGTCAAGGCCGAGCTGCGGAAGATCGCGCAGGGGCTCAGCTCGACGCTCTGACCGCAGGCCTGGTCAGCCGGCGGCCGAACGCGTGGGCCGGCCGCTCGACGTACCGGTAGGACAGGGCGGCCGACCCCACCACCGTGCAGCACACCACCAGCGAATAGCCGATGCGGGTGGGCAGCGGCACCGGGCCGGGGTCGGGGACCAGCCGCCGCAGCACCTGGATGAACAGGGGGTGCAGCAGGTAGACGGAGTAGCTGATCAGCCCGAGGCGGACGAGGGGGTGCGGCATCGCGTACGAGCGCACCAGGCGGCAGGCCAGGAACGTCAGCCAGGCCGCCGCCAGCGCCGCCGACCAGCTCCACCGGAACGCCATGGCCTCGTCGCCCGGCATGCCCCAGCCGGGGCCGTACCAGAAGGCGGCGGCGATGGACGCGGCCGGCACCAGCCCGATCACCCAGCGCCCCACGCCGCGCCTGAGCTGCCCGTGGTCGAGCCGGTAGAGCGCGGTGCCGGCGAACATCGTGCCCAGGATCGCCACGCTCTGCCAGGCGCCGATCCGGCTGTTGACGCACAGCAGCACGATGGCCAGCGCCCCCACGGCGGCGCCGCCGGCCAGGCGGAGACGGTGACCGCCCATGAGGACGGCGGCCAGCCCCAGCACCCCCACGCCGGTGGCGGCCACGACGGTCACCTCGACGCCGAGCGCGCCCGACAGCGCGCCCGCGGGCAGCATCCCGCCCACGAGCACGCCCGTCACCGCCACGCCGAGCACGCCGGTGGTGCGGGGGCGTCCCCGCCCGAGCAGGAAGAGCGCGGTCACCAGCAGGTAGAAGACCATCTCGTACGACAGCGTCCAGAACACGTTGACGACGCCGGGCACCTGGAGGAAGTCCTGCATCATGGTCACGTGGGCGAGGGCGCCCGTGAGCGGGTGGTCGGCGACCTGGTCGGGCAGCTCCCAGTAGACCGGCACCAGCCCGAACAACGTCCCGGCGAGCGCCACCAGGATCCACAGCGGATAGAGCCTGAACAACCGGCCCGCCCAGAACCCGGTGACGCTGCCCCGCCGCTCCAGCGAGGCCGGCACCACGTAGCCGCTGATGAGGAAGAACACCATCACGCCGTACTGGCCGAAGTCGAACCACGGGCTGACGTTGGCGCGGACCTCGGGGAAGAGCGCGTCCAGCAGGTGCTCGAAGAGCACGGCCAGCACGGCCACACCGCGCAACGCGTCGAGCCAGGTCTGCCGCCGGGCCGCCGGCCGTTCGTGCCCCTGCAGGCCGCTGCCCTTCTCGGCGGCCACGTTGGTAACCATCCCATAACGCTAAAGGGTCAAGCTGGGTGAATGCTGAGAGTCAAGACCGGACCCCTGATCGAGCGGGCCTGTGACCAGGTGTCATGCCAGGGGCACGGGGCATGAGGGGAGGGCGGCGGCATCTCGGGGGGTGGAGGTGAGCGAGCAGGAGCGCGACGGCGGCGCGTACGGTGCGGACCTCGGCCCGCTGGGTGCCGAGAGCGTCCAGCGCATGCGGGCGGGCCTGCGTCAGATCCAGGAGCTGCACGGCCGGATGGAGCGGCTGCTCGACGCGATCCTGGCGATCAGCTCCGAGCTGGAGCTGAACCAGGCGCTGCGCACCGTCGTGGAGGTCTCGGCCGACCTGGTGGACGCCCGCTACGGCGCGCTCGGGGTGCTGGACGAGCAGGGGCAGTTCAGCGACCTGGTCACCTACGGGGTGCCCGACGAGGTGGCCGACGCGATCGGCCGCATGCCCACCGCCCACGGCCTGCTGGCCGAGCTGGTCTCGCGGCCCCGCCCGATGCGCATCGACGACGTGACCACGCATCCCGCCTTCCGCGGCTACCCGGCCTCACACCCGATGATGAAGTCCCTGCTGGGCGTGCCCGTCCTGGTACGCGGCACCGTCTACGGCAACATGTACTTCGCCGACAAGCGCGGCGGCGGCCCGTTCACCGGCGACGACGAGCGGCTCATCGCGGCCCTGGCCAGCGCGGCCGGCGTGGCCATCGAGAACGCCCGCCTGTACGAGCGCATCCGCCGCGGCGCCGAGTCCTTCCAGCGCAGCCTGCTCCCCGAGCTGCCCGACATGAACGGCCTGCGGGCGTGCGCCCGCTACCGCCCCTCCACCGCGATCCCGCCGGTCGGCGGCGACTGGTACGACGTCGTCATGCTGCCCGACGGCGTGGCCTGCCTGGTGGTGGGCGACGTGATGGGTCACGACGTGCGCTCGGCGGTCGTCATGAGCCAGATCAGCAACATGCTCCGGGTGATCGCGTACGAGCTGTGCCGGCCGCCGTCCCGCATCCTCGCCCGCCTGGACGAGGTGCTGCACGGCCTGCACGGCGGGCCGATGGCGACGGTGCTGGTGGCCCGCCTCGAGGAGCGCGGCGACACGGAGTGGCTGCTGCGCTGGTCCAGCGCGGGCCATCCGCCGCCGCTGCTGGTCACCGACGACGGCGCGGCCTTCTACCTGCGGGCGGAGGCCGGCCACCCGCTCGGCGTCGCCCCCGATCTGCCGCGTCCCGACCACGAGCAGGTGGTCCCGGCCGGCTCGAACCTGATCTTCTACACCGACGGCCTGGTGGAGGAGCCGCCTGAGGGGATCGACGCGGGCATGGCCGACCTCGCGCGCGCCGCCGCCGAACTGCGCGACGTGCCGCTGGAGGAGATGTGCGACCGGCTGCTCGCGCACCGCGGCGAGCGGTTCTGCGACGACGTCGCCCTGCTCGCCATGCGGGTGGCCGCGCCCGCGGCCCTGCGGTCATGAGCCGGGACGGCGCTCGCGCAGGATGAGGAAGACCGCCATCGAGCCCAGCGCCCACACAGCGAGGACGAGGAACGGCATCAGCCGCTGGTGGCCGCCGAAGTAGACGGCGGTGTGCTGGGCGTTGACCGAGGCGCCGGGCGGCAGCCAGCGGCCGATGGCGCCGAGCGGCGAGGGCAGCAGCGGCCACGACACCGCGCCGCCCGACGACGGGTTGCCGAGCAGCACCATCAGTCCCCAGGTCGGCAGCATGGCCCAGCGTCCGACGAGGGTGTTGAACATGGTGAACACCATCCCCGACGCGAACATGGTCAGCGCCAGGATGAACCACGACTCCATGATCGGCAGGTTGAGCGCGCCGAGCACCCAGTCGACGACGGCGACGATGGCCAGCGCGCCGAGCGCCGAGTACGTGAGGACGGCCGCGATGCGCTGCCAGGGCGTCAGCCCGCCCGCGTGCACGTTGAGCTGGACGGCGCCGATGAACCCCATGACCACCGCGGCCAGCGTGATGTAGAACAGCGCCAGCCCGCGCGGGTCGCCGCGCTGCAGCGGCTTGATGTCGCGCACGGTCAGCCGGACCCCGATGCGCGCCGCCGCCACGGGCGCGGCCTGGGTGAGCACCTGCGCGACCGACGCGCCCGCGGCGCCGGAGACGTCGAGCCTGACGTCCGAGCCGCGCACCACGAGGATCCCGAAGACCCGCTGCTCCTCGACCAGCTGCCGGGCGTGCGCCGGTGACGGCTGGTAGATCAGCGCGAGCGAGGCGTTGAGCTGCCGTTCGAGGCCGGCGGCGAACGCCCTGCCGCGCACGGTCTCGTGGCTCACCCCGACCACCGCGACCGGGATCCGATGCGGGGTGGGGTTGGCCATGGCGTACGTGTAGGAGCCCGCGAACAGCCCGGCTCCGGCCGAGACGATGAGGATGAGCACGGTGGCCGGCCCGTACGGCGACTCCTTGAGAGCCGCCCAGCGGTGGCGCAACCGTTCGTGCATGCCCTCACGCTAGGCATGCGCGGTCCGCCGCCCCGGCGGTGACACGCGCCCCTTGGGCAGGTTTGATCCTTCGGCGGCGGATAGGCTCGCGCGGTGAACGAGCCAGAACCTTTGACCGACGACCTGC
This sequence comes from Nonomuraea sp. NPDC004580, assembly GCF_040609855.1. NCBI lineage: Bacteria > Bacillati > Actinomycetota > Actinomycetes > Streptosporangiales > Streptosporangiaceae > Nonomuraea > Nonomuraea sp. NPDC004580. The sequence goes on from NZ_JBEXLH010000062.1 coordinate 26,654, forward strand.
TGGAGATCGCCGACGCGCTGGTGCCAGGCGCGCCGCTGGACCGGGCGCGGCGCGGTCCCGGCGGGGTGCACGACGTGGTGCTGCTGCCGGGCGTGGCGGCGGTACGCGTCTCCCGCCGCCCGCTCGGCGCGGCGCAGATGCCGCGCGGGGTCGAGATCCTGCGCGCGGTCCGGGCGGCCGGGCCGCCCTTCGAGGTGCCTGAGCCGCTGACGCCGGTGACCGACTTCGGCGAGCGCAGGGCCGTGGCGGTCTCCTGGCTCGACGGTACGGGGCTGCCGGAGGGCCAGGGCGATCCCGGGCAGATCGCCGGGCTGCTGGCGGCGCTGCGCGAGCTGCCGGTGACGGAGGAGCTGCGCGGGCTGCTGCCCGCGCCCAGGGCGCACGACGGGCACTGGGCGCGCGTGCTGGAGCACGAGGTGCTGCCCCGGCTGCCGGAAGGGCTGCGGCCCGAGGCGGAGCGCAGGCTGGCCGCGGCGCTGGAGCTGGAGACGGTGCCCGACGTGCTGGTGCACGGCGACCTGGCCGGCGACAACGTGCACTGGGCGCAGGACGGCACGCTGGTCGGGGTGCTCGACTGGGACCGGGCGCAGCTGTTCGACCCGGCGATCGACGCCGCGTTCATGGGCTGGCACGGCTGGGAGAACGTGCGGGCGGCCGTGGACGCCGACACCTATCGCCGGGCCAGGGTCTGGGACCGGTTGTTCGGGGTGAACATCCTGTGCGCGGTGTTCACCATCGGCGGTGACCCGCTGCCCCTCCCGGACAGTTACGCCCGGCACATCGCGGCCTGGATGGAGGCGGAGGCGGGCGCGGTCCGGTAGCCGCTTTACGTAGTGATATCGCCGTCAAGGCACCGTGAAATCGCGAAATATGCCCCAGTTTGTGGTGATTGCTGGCCTAGCCTGAACACGAAGGGAGCAAAGCTACGGGGGAGGAACGACCATGGCTGGAGGTCCCGGATTCGAGCAAGGGGGCGGCTGCGGCCGACACGGCTGGCGATGCCGCTGGCGGAGGCGCCGCTGGCGCTGGAGGAGAAGGCGCTGGTGGGGCTGGGGCGGCCCCTGGGGAGACGGCTGGGGCTGGTGACGGCTCCTGACCGTACGAACGATCATGATCGTCCCGGGCCTGGGGGTCCCGGCACGGTCATGACCGCTCGACCCCGGCGCACCACACCCGCAGCACGTTGCGCGTGGCGGTGATGTCCGCGAGCGGGTCGCCGTCGATGAGCTCGTCGTGCAGGCTCTCCCCGTACGGGACGGCGAGCGCGTCGCCCAGCTCCTCATTGGCGTCGGAGCCGGCCAGGACCGCGACCGCCGAGGACGTTGTCACGCTCGTGGAGGAGATCCTGCTCCCCCTGGCGGCCCCGCGCTGAGCGGCCGGCGGCGGGCCCCGGCTCAAGGACCCGCCGCCTCCCCCCGTCCGGCCGCGGCGGAAAGGGCACCAGGCGGCGCGGCCGGACGGGACGTCGGGCAGTCGTCGGGCAGTCGTCAGGCGGTCGTCAGGCGGTGCGGCAGGAGACCGAGGGCCAGGTCCAGTTGCCGCCGTGCTGGACGGTGAAGCCGAAGGTGTTGCCGTTGCCGTTCGGCCGCATCGTCATCACGCGCCCGCTGGAGTCCCAGGACGGGCTGCCGTTCCACGTGGCGATGACCCGCTGCGGCGAATTCAGCGTCACCGTGACGATCCACGAGTTCGACCCCGACGCCGTCACCGACAGGTTGAACCGGTCGCCCCACTGCTGGCCCGGCGTGATGGCGGCGGTGCAGGAGTCGCCGGGCGGCGGGGTGGTGGGGCCCCCGCCGCCGTCGGGGGCGACGGCGCGGCCGGTGCTGGGGGAGATCATGCCGGCGCACAGGTTGCGGCTGCGCAGGTTCGCGGCGATCTGGGGGATGGCGGCCAGGGTGGCGGCGTACTGGTCGTGCATGAGGATGACCTGGCCGTTCTGCAGGCGGCCCGCGGCCTGGACGATCTGGGCGGTGCTCGCGCCGTTCCAGTCCTGGGAGTCGACGTCCCACAGCACCTCGGTGAGGCCGAGCTGCTGCTCGATGGCCCTGACCGTGCCGTTGGTCTCCCCGTACGGCGGCCGGAACAGCCGCGGCGCGCTCCCCGTGACCTGCTGGATGATCTGCTGGGTGCGCTGCAGCTCGGAGGTGATCTGCGCGCTGCCGAGCTGCGTCAGGTGGGGGTGCGACCAGCTGTGGTTGCCGATCCACATGCCCGCGTCGCGCTGCGCCCTGACCAGGCTCTGGTTGTTCTGGGCGTTCTGGCCGGTGTTGAACATGGTGGCGCGCAGGCCGTTCGAGGTCAGGGCGTTGAGCAGGTTGAGCGTGTTGCCGGGATTGGGCCCGTCGTCGAACGTCAGCCCGACGTACCCGGCGCTGCAGTCCGCTGCGGCGGCGTGGCGTTGGGCCGCGACGGCTGAGGTGGCGGTGACGGCGAGGCAGGTGGCGAGGATCGCGCCTAAGAGCGCGGTGACGAGCGCGCTGCGGCGTCTCCGGTCGATCATGCTGATCCCTTTGATCGTCTTAGGGGGCTGCACCTGCGGTCATTGTGAGAACGGCACCGAAATGTGTCAACGCCTGACAGAAATGTTTCGGACAGGCATGAGTAATGAGGCGGGAAACAATGGATCTCACATGCTTCTATGGCGACCGATAGTTTTCGGATCCATGAAAGCTTCTTCCATGGCTACGGCAGGTCTCGGTCAACGGCGGGCCCCTAGTCGGTCACAGTCGGAAGCGGGCAGAAAGCGGTGGGTATATTCGGCAGGAGAGGGCGGTTTATACGTCTTTTTCAACTTCTGTCGCAATGTCGCGGGCAGGGGGGTGATCAGGAAGGCCGTCGAGAACCGTACGCCCGTCACCTTCTGAAGGGGGGAGTTCCCCATGCCCGGCAACAAGGGAGTCGTGTACGAAGGCCCAGGAAAGGTCGAGGTCCACGAGCTCGACTATCCCGACTTCGAGCTGAAGGACGGTCCCGGCGTCAACCCGGGCAACGTCGGGCGCAAGCTGCCCCACGCCGCCGTCGTCAAGACCGTCGCCACCAACATCTGCGGCAGCGACCAGCACATGGTCAGGGGCCGTACGACCGCGCCCCAGGGCCTCGTGCTCGGCCACGAGATCACCGGCGAGGTCGTCGAGACGGGCCCCGGTGTGGAGTTCATCAAGGCCGGTGACCTCGTGTCCGTGCCGTTCAACATCTCCTGCGGCCGGTGCCGTAACTGCAAGGAGGGCAAGACCGGCATCTGCGAGCACGTGAACCCCGACCGGCCCGGTTCGGCGTACGGGTACGTCGACATGGGCGGCTGGATCGGCGGGCAGGCGCAGTACGCGCTGGTGCCGTACGCGGACTGGAACCTGCTGAAGTTCCCCGACAAGGACCGGGCGATGGAGAAGATCCTCGACCTGGCCATGCTCTCGGACATCTTCCCGACCGGCTACCACGGCTGCGTGACCGCCGGCGTGCAGCCCGGCTCGACCGTCTACATCGCCGGCGCCGGCCCGGTCGGACTGGCCGCCGCCGCGTCCGCGCTGCTGCTCGGAGCAGCCGTCGTCGTCGTCGGCGACCTCAACGAGCAGCGACTGGAGCAGGCGCGCAGCTTCGGTTGCGAGACCGTGGACGTCTCGCAGGGCGAGCCCAAGGACCAGATCGAGCAGATCATCGGCGAGCCCGAGGTGGACTGCGCCGTGGACGCGGTCGGCTTCGAGGCGCGCGGTCACGGCCGCGAGGCGCAGACGGAGCATCCGGCGACCGTGCTCAACACGCTGATGGACATCACCAGGGCGGGTGGCGCGCTCGGCATCCCCGGCCTGTACGTGACCGGCGACCCGGGCGCCGCAGACGAGGCCGCCAAGCAGGGGTCGCTGTCGATCAGGATCGGGCTCGGCTGGGCCAAGTCGCACAGCTTCACCACGGGACAGTGCCCGGTCATGCGCTACAACCGCCGGCTCATGCAGGCGATCCTGCACGACCGCGTCCAGATCGCCAAGGCCGTCAACGCGACGCCGATCCCGCTGGACGAGGCGCCGCGCGGCTACCAGGAGTTCGACGAGGGCGCGGCCCGCAAGTACGTCCTCGACCCGAACGGCTACCTCGGCGCCGCCGCCTGATCCCGGAGGTACGGTGTCGGACGTGCTGTGTGGCTCGCCCGACACCGTCCTCGTCGTCATCCGCGGCAACTCCGGCTCCGGCGAATCCACCGTCGCCCACGCCCTCAGACAGACAGACGCCCGCCGCGGCCTCGCCGTGGTGGTGGTGGGGCCGGAGAGTTCGCTGGAGGAGACGGTTCGCGGCATTTTGGTGACCTCCCGTCTGTCCCCCGACCAGGGCATTTAGCGCTCGACGGTGGCTTTTTCCGGATAAACCCGTTGAACGAGCGAGTACTCACTCATTAGCCTCTTTCGCATGAGGAAGAGGCGACGGGTGCCGGCCATGGCCCCGGAAGACCGGAGGGCCGCGCTCATCGCCGCCACGCTCCCGCTGCTGCGCGAACACGGCACCGCGGTGAGCACCAGGAAGATCGCCGAAGCCGCGGGCGTGGCCGAGGGCACGATCTTCGGCGTCTTCCCCGACAAGGCGTCACTCGTACGGGCGACGCTCATGCACGCGTTCGACCCGCGACCGGCCGTCGAACGCATCCAGGCCGTCGGCACCGAGACCGACCTGCGCACCCGGCTGAGCCAGGTGGTGAAGCTGGTGCGCGCCGGCATGAAGACCAACGAGAGGCTCCACGCCGGCGTCGGGGAAGTGGCGATGCGGGACAAGGAGTTCGCCGAGCACCTGCTCAGCAGCCGCCGCCACATCGCCGACGCGGTGGCCGGCCTCATGGAGCCCGACCGTGACCGGCTGCGCCGCTCGCCCAAGGCCGCGGCGCACCTGCTGCTCATGCTGATCGCGGTCAGCACCCAGGCCAAGTTCGGTCCCGCCGGCGACGAGTTCAGCGACATGGACGACGACGAGATCGTCTCCGTGCTGCTCGACGGGCTGCTCGTACGGCCTTCCCCCACTCCATTCACAGAAAGCACCAGTTGATGCTGTTCCGTCTCCTGCGCGTCCAGCTCAGGCCGTACGGGAAAGAGATCACGCTCGTCGTCCTCTTCCAGTTCGTCCAGACACTGGCCACGCTCTATCTCCCGACGCTCAACGCCGACATCATCGACGACGGGGTCGTCAAGGGCGACACCGGCACGATCATGCGCATCGGGCTGCTGATGCTGGGTGTGACGCTCATCCAGATCGTCTGCTCGATCGTGGCCGTCTACTACGGCGCCTACATCTCCATGGCCCTGGGCAGAGACCTGCGGGCCGCCGTCTTCCACCGCACCCAGGCCTTCTCCGTGCAGGAGGTCAACAGGTTCGGCCCGCCCTCGCTGATCACCCGCACCACCAACGACGTGCAGCAGGTCCAGCTGCTGGTGCTGATGACGTTCACGATGATGGTGGCCGCGCCGATCATGTGCGTCGGAGGCATCGTGCTGGCGCTGCGCCAGGACACCGCGCTGTCGTCGCTGCTGCTCGTGGTGCTGCCGCTGATGATCGTCATCGTGGGCACGATCGTCGTGCTGATGCGGCCGCTGTTCCGTACGATGCAGGAGCGCATCGACCGGATCAACCAGGTGCTGCGCGAGCAGATCACCGGCATCCGCGTGATCAGGGCCTTCGTCCGCGACACGCACGAGCGCGAGCGCTTCGGCGTGGCCAACGACCGGCTCACCGACGTCTCGCTCAAGGTCGGGCGGCTGATGGCGCTGATGTTCCCCTCGGTCATGCTGGTCGTGAACGTCTCCAGCGTCGCCGTCATCTGGTTCGGCGGCCACCGCATCGCCGACGGCACCATGCAGGTGGGCGCGCTGACCGCGGTCATCTCCTACCTCATGCAGATCCTCATGTCGGTGATGATGGCGATGTTCATGTTCATGATGATCCCGCGCGCCGAGGTCTGCGCCGAGCGCATCAAGGAGGTGCTCGACACCGAGCCGACCGTTCACCCGCCGGCGAACCCCGTCACCCCCGGCCGCCACGACGGCGAGCTGGAGCTGCGCTCGGTCGGCTTCCGCTACCCGGGCGCCGAGGAGCCGGTGCTGTCCGGCCTCACCTTCACCGCCAGGCCAGGGCGTACGACCGCGATCATCGGCAGTACGGGCAGCGGCAAGACGACGCTGCTCAACCTGGTGCCGCGGCTGTTCGACGCCACCGAGGGCGAGGTGCTGGTCGACGGCGTCGACGTCCGCGACCTCGACCCCGCCGCGCTGTCCCGCGCGGTCGGCCTCGTCCCGCAGGCGCCCTACCTCTTCTCCGGCACCGTGGCCTCCAACCTCAGGTACGGCCGCCCCGACGCAACCGACGAGGAGCTGTGGCGCGCGCTGGAGATCGCGCAGGCCCGCGAGTTCGTCGAGGCGATGCCAGGACAGCTCGAAGAGCCCATCGCCCAGGGCGGCACCAACGTCTCCGGCGGCCAGCGCCAGCGCCTGGCCATCGCCAGGGCCCTGGTGCACCGGCCGGAGATCTACCTCTTCGACGACTCGTTCTCGGCGCTCGACTACGCCACCGACGCCCGGCTGCGGGCCGCGCTGGCCGAGGAGATCACCGACGCGACCATCGTCATCGTGGCCCAGCGGGTCAACACGATCCGCGACGCCGACCTCATCCTCGTCCTCGACGACGGCCGCCTGGTCGGCAGCGGCACCCACGCCGACCTCATGACGAGCTGCCCGACGTACAGGGAGATCGTCCTGTCCCAGCTCACCGAACAGGAGGCCGCAGCATGACGGCCCAGGCGCCCGCGCGCCGACCCCAGCCCGGCTTCGGGCCCGGCCGCATGATGGGCGGGCCCGCGGAGAAGGCGCTCGACTTCCGCGGCACGCTGCGCAGCCTGATGCGGCTGCTGCGGCCCGAGCGCACGCTGCTGATCGTCATCCTCGCGCTCGGCGCCACCAGCGTCGCGCTCACCGTGATCGGCCCCAAGATCCTCGGCCACGCCACCGACCTGATCTTCTCCGGCGTCATCGGCGCCCAGCTCCCGCCGGGCGCCACCAAGGAGCAGGCGGTCGCCGGGCTGCGCGCCCAGGGCCAGGACACCTTCGCCGACATGGTCTCCTCGATGCACGTCGTGCCGGGCCAGGGCATCGACTTCACCGGGCTCGCCCAGGTGCTCGGCTGGGTGCTGGCCGTCTACCTGCTGGCGGCGGCGCTCGGCATCGTGCAGTTCCGCATGACCACGACCGTCGTGCAGCGGGCCGCCGCCCGGCTGCGCGAGCGCATCGAGGCCAAGCTGGGCCGGCTGCCGCTCAGCTACTTCGACTCCCAGCCGCGCGGCGAGATCCTCAGCCGCGCCACCAACGACACCGACAACATCGCCCAGAGCCTGCAGCAGACGATGAGCCAGCTCATCACCTCGCTGCTGACGGTCGTGGCGGTGCTGGTCATGATGTTCGTGATCTCGCCGGTCCTCGCGCTGATCGCGCTCGTCACGGTGCCGGTGACGGTCTGGGTCACCGCGCTCATCGGCAAGCGGTCGCAGCCGCAGTTCATCGCGCAGTGGTCCTCGACCGGAAAGCTCAACGGCCACATCGAGGAGATGTACGGCGGCCACACGCTGGTCAAGGTCTTCGGCCGGCAGAAGGAGGCCGAGGACACCTTCACCGAGCACAACCAGGCCCTGTTCGGCTCCAGCTTCCGCGCCCAGTTCATCTCCGGCGTGATCCAGCCTGCCATGATGTTCATCGGCAACCTCAACTACGTGCTGGTCGCCGTGGTGGGCGGGCTCAAGGTGGCGTCGGGCTCGATCTCGCTGGGCGACGTGCAGGCGTTCATCCAATACTCCCGGCAGTTCAGCCAGCCGCTCACCCAGGTGGCCGGCATGGCGAACCTCGTCCAGTCGGGGGTCGCCTCCGCCGAGCGGGTCTTCGAGCTGCTGGAGGCTCCCGAGCAGTCGGCCGAGCCCGCCGAGCCCGCGCGGCCCGAGCAGGTCAGGGGCCGGGTGGCGTTCGAGAACGTGTCGTTCTCCTACAGCCCCGACCGCCCGCTGATCGAGAACCTGTCGCTGACCGTCGAACCCGGCCAGACCGTGGCCATCGTCGGCCCCACGGGAGCGGGCAAGACGACGCTGGTCAACCTCATCATGCGCTTCTACGAGGTGACCGGCGGCCGCATCACGCTCGACGGGGTGGACATCTCCGAGATGTCCCGCGAGGAGCTGCGCTCCAACATCGGCATGGTGCTGCAGGACACCTGGCTGTTCGGCGGCACGATCGCCGAGAACATCGGCTACGGCGCCGAGAACGCCACCCGCGAACGCATCGAGGCCGCCGCCGAGGCCGCCCACGTCGACCGCATCGCCCACACCCTGCCCGACGGCTACGACACCGTCATCGACGAGGAGGGCGCCGCGGTCAGCGCCGGCGAGAAGCAGCTCATCACCATCGCCAGGGCGTTCCTGGCCGAGCCGGCCATCCTCATCCTGGACGAGGCCACCAGCTCGGTCGACACGCGCACCGAGGTGCTCATCCAGCGGGCGATGAGCTCGCTGCGCGAGGGGCGTACCAGCTTCGTCATCGCCCACCGCCTGTCCACGATCCGCGACGCCAGCCTGATCCTTGTCATGGAGGACGGGCAGATCGTGGAACAGGGCACGCACGAGTCGCTGGTGGCGGCGGGCGGCGCGTACGCCCGGCTGCATGAGGCCCAGTTCGCTCAGGCCGTGGTGGAAGTCGAGTAAAGCGTCCGGGAGGGGGTGCGCCACCACGGCGCGTCCCCTCCTTTCATGGCATTCGTTGCAGCTCGAAGTCGGGCCCGATGGCGGCGCGGGCGGGGGAGTAGTCGATCACTATCTCACCCGGCCCCGCGACGCTCTCCACAGCGTCCTTGGCCTGCTCGGCTATCGGGTTGGCGGAAACCAGGTTCGGGTCGAAGACGTCCTGGCGCTGCTGGCCGATGCGGTTCCACGGATTGCCTGCCGTGGGCAGAGGCGCTCCGGCGCCCGCAACTCGTCCACCACGCCTGCGCATCCCGCGCTGAGGGCCTGGCGCTGGCTGGCCGGCTCGTCGGCGAAGCGCTGGGCGGCGGGTCCCGTCCAGACGTTCTGGCCCATGAGGGCGGCCGCGCGGTCCAGCGCGGGTCTTGCCTGATCGTGAGTTGCTCTGCGCGGCGCGGGGCCTGTTCCACTTGCTCCCGGGTCATAGGCACTCCTCAGGGCGCGTCGACCTGAGACGGGAGCCATTGGACTGCGCACCATCAGCGCCATCAACCGAAATGCCGGAATTGGTCTAAGTGTCAGATGTGACCGACATCTGCCATGCGAAGGAGAACGGAAGTATTTCTCCCCATGCGGCGGCGCGTGCCGTACGAAGGGAGGTGTCCGCCGAATGCCCGCTGACCAGGGAGAGCTTATGCAAAGAGAGCGGAAGACCGGCAGGGCCTCCGTCATCGACGTGATCGCGGCTTTGTTATCCGCCGCATCCCTCGTGGTCGCCATCGTCGCTCTGGACCTGTCACGGCAGGCGTTGCAGGTGTCGCAACAAGCCCTTGACCTGGCCGATAAGGCCTGGAGAAAGCCGTATCCGCCCGACCCGCGGAACATTCCGACGTTCGCCGAAGACAGCGACAAGGACGGCAACGCAGATGAGTACGTCACCATTCACGATTTGGACAGCTCGCTCAGGCTGCTGCAGTTCCTCGAAGAACACGAGGGAATGAAGATCCGCATCCTGGCGTACTTCGACGCCGACTACTTCGGCACTCACCTACCAGATTCCGGGGACGGCCTCTTCGTCGGCGAAGGCCCCCGCGGTCCTGGGGAGGACGGCTTCTCTCTACCTTCCGCGCGGTGTCCGAAGAAGCCATTCACCAGGATCACCGTGACCGATTGCACGATTGTCCGCGTCACTGTGAAGCACAGCTCCAAGGAGGCCAGGCCCTTCGCCGAACGGGTCGGTATGTGGTACATGCGCGGCTATTTTGCCGTCCACGGCTATCAGGAGACCTGGATGGGCTTCGACTGGTACCAGATCACGGCGATGACCGACATCGAGGCCGTTTCCTAGCTAGAGGGTGGGTGAGGGTGAGCGCTTCAGGTGAGGGCCTGGTCGAGGTGGATGAAGGTGGCGCCCTGGGAGACGGCGCGGGCGCCCAGGACGTGGCCGGCGCACATCCTGGTCTCGGTGCCCGCGGGGTCGATGACCTTCCAGGTCACCGGTGCGCCGCAGGGCTCGCCCGGTCTCGGGGTCGGTGTGCTGTGGCCGCAGACCCGGCAGGTTGAGACGCCGGCCATGGAGGTCAGGGTGTTGCCGTGTTCCGGGCAGACCGCCCAGGCCATGGCGCAGGGCTCCACCTGGGTGCGGGCCAGGTCCGTCGCCGCGTGGCGCAGGTCGTCGGTGGCCCTGGTCAGCCAGTCGGCGGCCTGGCGGGCCGCCACGAAGGGGTCGGCTTCGCCCGGGTGCACGTCGGGGGTGATGGCGCACGCGGCGCGGACCTCGGCGGCGAGTGCCTCCGCCCGGCTCGCGAGGGCCCGCAGCTGCGCGGGAGTGACGGTCATGGGCGCTCCACGGAAGGACCGGTGTGGTGGTGATCCCGACCCTACGTCCTGGCGGTCAGGCGGGCGCCAGCTCGAGCCTGCCCGAGTCGGTGGACAGGTTGATCGAACGCTGGGCCGCGGGGTCGTGGGCGGTCTTGATGTTCTCGTCGCCGGAGTCCGACGTGGTCTTCACCCGGTACGGCCCCTCAGGGACCCGCACGACGGTGTCGCCCGAGTCGGTGTCGGTGGTGAGCACGTCCGGCGGGCCGGCGAAGGCCAGGTTCATGTCGCCCGAGTCGGTCTTCGTGACGACCCGCTTGCCCGTGAGCCCGTCGCCCTTGATCACGCCGGAGTCGCTGGTCGCCTCCACGTCGCCCGACAGGCCGGTCAGCGTCATGTCGCCCGAGTCGGAGGCCAGCCGGACGCGGGTCGCCTTGGGCACCTCGACCCGGTAGGCGACGTCGCAGTTGACGCCGATCGAGCCGAACCCCCAGGTCGTGGGGCAGGTGAAGGACAGTTCGAGCGTGTCGCCGCGTACCTGGTGCTTGGTGGTCGGCTTGCTCTTGCGCCAGCTCAGCAGCTCGGTCACGCGGATGTCCCGGCGGTCGGACCCGATCACCTCGATCGTGCCCGCGTCGGTCGTGACCTGCAGCGCCGCCACCTGGCCGGTCACGTCGTACGCGGCCGAGTCCTCGTTCAGTGCGTCCGCCACGCCGCAGGCCGTCGTCAACGCCGCGACCCCGGCGAGACCTGCGATCAGTGCCACTTTCCTCATCGTCATGTGGCAATTGTCGGCGAACCCCCTCGTGCCCGGCTTCGGGGTCATCCCTGGATTCGCCCCCGAGACCCGCTTAGGGGATGTCAGGACAACTGGCACGTGGCCGTCGGCATCCACGGGTTGGCCGGGGTCTCGGCGGTCGCGTTGGGGTAGTCCGGGTACTTCCACCGGCACACCGAGGCCGGGTCCACCGCCGAGTCGGAGCCGTTGCACCGCGTGTAGCCCCAGCCCGCGCTGTACGACGGCTTGTACCCCTTGGCCTTGCAGTAGGCGTTGACGTCCGTCCACGTGATCGTGCCCGTGCTGGGCTCGGGGGCGGGCGCGCTGGTCGAACGCTTCGCGGTGGGCGACCTGGTGGGTTTGGGGGTGGGCTTGGGCGTACGGGTCGCGGGCCTGCGGGTGGTGGTCGTCGCGGATGGCGAGGGGGTGCGCTCGGCGGTGGTGGCCGGCACGGTGGACGGCGAGGTGGACGGCGAGGTGGACGTGGGCCGGCGGCGGGAGGTGGTGGGCGTGGCCGTCTTCGGCCGGGAGGTGGCGCTGGCCAGGTCCTTCGCCTCCTGGGCCTGCTGGGAAGTGGTGGGGGTGGGTTCTGGCGTACGCTCGGTGGCGGCCGGGACGGGGACGCGGGCCACCGCCTCCGGCCGGGAGACGGCGGGCGACAAGGTGTGCCAGCCGATCCCGGCCGCCGCGATCAGCGCCACCGCTCCGACCGGCACCCCCACCTTGAGCACCCGCATCCGGCCTCCACCCGTGACGGGCCCGGTGCCGAGCGCGGCCCCCCGCGCCTCCGCGCGCGGCGCGGTGTCATCGGACCGCGCGCCAGGCACAACGCCCGGCCCCGAAGAGGTGGCGGGGAACCCGTGAGGCGGGGTCAGCGGGCCGTTCGGGGGTGAAGCCGCCGGTAAGCCGTGGGGTGGTGTCAGTGGGCCGCTCGGAGACGAGGTCGCCGGGAAGCCGTGGGCTGGGGTCGGGGGGCCGCTCGGAGGTGAGGTCGCTAGGAAGCCCTGGGGCGGGGTCAGGGGGCCGGCGGATGTTGCCGGGGCCGGTGGCGGTGTGGTGGGGGAGGGGCGGTCCGTCACGCCCGTCAAAGCTCTCAAGCGATCGACCACCTGCCCCGACGTCGGCCGGCGGGACGGGTCCTTGGCCAGGCAGTCCCGCAGCAGCCACCGCAGCCGCTCGTCCACCGGCGACAGGTCGGGCTCGCTCGACAGCACCGCGTGCAGCGTCGCGGGGATCCCGTCGCCGAGGAAGGCGCGCCGGCCGGTGGCCGCGTAGTACATGGTGGCGGCCCAGGCGAACAAGTCGGCGGGCGGCCCCACGTCCCCGTTGGAGATCTGCTCGGGCGCCATGTACGCCGGGCTGCCGAACGGCTGGCTGGAGATCACCGACTGGCTCTGGTCGAGCGCCTTGGCGATGCCGAAGTCGATCACCACGGGACCGTCGGGCCCGAGCAGCACGTTGGCCGGCTTGAAGTCGCGGTGCACCACCCCGGCGGCGTGGATGGCGGCCAGGGCCGTCGCGGTGTTGATGGCCAGCCGGTGCAGCGCCGCCGCGCCGCGCGGCCCGTCGTCGCGTACGGAACTCTGCAGCGACGGCCCCGGCACGTACTCGCTGACGATGTACGGCCGCGTCCAGGCGAACCCGGAGTCGAGCAGTTGTGCCGTGCAGAACGGCGCCACCCGCTTGGCCGTCTCCACCTCGCGCAGGAACCGCTCGCGGGCGAGGCCGTCGGCGACCAGGTGCGGATGCAGCAGTTTGATGGCGACGAGCGGCCCGTCGTGAGCCCGGCCCGCGTAGACGACGCCCTGACCCCCGCTGCCGAGCCGCTTCTCGATCCGGTACGGCCCGACTGTGGCGGGGTCGTCGGGGAAGAGGTGGTCGTCGGTGTTCAGGGCGTCTTCTCCGTGATCGGGGTCGTCGTGGGGCTCACGGCGGGTTCGGGCGCCGGGATGGGCGCGCCGGGCGGGAGCCGGGCGACCAGCCCCTCGGCGGCGGAGGTGAGCAGCAGCAGGAAGTAGTCCTCGAAGGTGTGCTCGGGGATGCCGGCCTGGGCCTGCCGCAGCAGGGTCGAGCCGGCGATCGCGGTGAGCGCGTGCTCGACGACCTCCGACCCGGCGACGGCGGCCTGCTCCTGCTCGGCCACGCTGACGCCGAGCGCGATGGTGGCGATGCCGGAGGCGACCACGGTTGCGGCGGCGGGGTCGTAGCCGCGCTCGCCCAGGGCATGGAGCTCCTGCTCCATGAGCCGGATGCCGGAGGCTCCGCGCGGGAACAGGCGCAGCATGTAGCCGGCGGTGCCGGGATGGTCGAGCGTGAAGCGGCGCAGTTGCCCGGCGAAGCTCACCAGGTGGGGGACGAGCGGCTGCGCGGGGTCGTCGGTCAGCCGCAGCTCGTCGAGTATGGCCTCGCCGACCAGCGTCTCCAGGGCCGACCTGCTGGGCACGTGGCGGTAGATCGCGGCCGTGGTGACGCCGAGCGCGTCGGCGACGCGCTGCATGGTCAGCTCGTTGAGCCCGATCCGCTTCCCGGCCGCGATCACGTCGGCGACGGTGAAGCTGGCCGGGCGGCCGCCCGTGCGCACCTGATCACCCCCGAAAGTTATGGACCATAAGTTAGGGGAGTGATCATTCAGGCGCAAGCGCTTCGGACATCCCCCGAAAGGTGGAACGCTCCCAAGTCCGGCGCCCGTCAATGGCGCCGTCCGGCGCCCGCAGGTCTTGAGGAACGGTTGAGTCCGCGCCGCCGGCTACGGGCCGATGTGACGAGTTCGCCTATGTGCGAGGCCGAACCGTATCCTTTGAATTGCTCTTCAACACCGCCGATTCCGCGCCATTGAAGGCCGTCAGGGCGGCGGTGCCGTGCCGGGCCCGGAATCGGGAGGTGGGCGGAGTGAAGGGGGATGACCAGGGCAAGCGCCGGAGTGACGGGCGGCCGGAGCCACGCCACGCCCCTAAGATGCACTTCCTGCTGAAGAGCGTTACAGTACCTGCAACGTGAACGTATTTGGAGCACCCTAATGGCGAAGCGCATTGTTGAATCCTTTATCGATGACATCGACGGCAGTGACGCCGAGGGCACCACGAGGTTCGCGCTCGACGGCACGAACTACGAGATCGACCTCTCCGGAGCCAACAGAGACAAGCTGGAGAAGGCGCTGGCGCCGTTTATCACCAAAGCCCGCGCCGTCCGCGCCGACAGGGGCGCCCGCGGCCGCCGCGGCGGTTCTTCGCGCGCGGTGAGCCGCGAGAAGGCCACCGAGATCCGCAAGTGGGCCAAGGCACAGGGTCTGCCGGTGAGCGAGCGGGGCCGCATCGCCTCCTCCGTCGTCGAGCAGTACGAGGCCGCTCACTGAGCACCACCTGACCGACCGGCAGGGGGGCGCGTTTCCCGCCGGTCCGGCCAGAGTCGGTCCGGCAGAGCCGGTGGGCTGATCCCGCGTGCCGGAGGCGTCCGCTTCGCCGCCTTCGGCAGGAGAGCCATCCGCAGGAGAGCTTGCAGCAGGAGAGCCATCCGCAGGAGAGCTTGCAGCAGGAGAGCCATCCGCAGAGGGCCCTTCGACCTGGGCAAAAACCCGGGCAGGATCAGCTCGGGCAGGCTACGGCGCGCCCGCCCCGGGTAGGTCACCGCGGGCCGGGCCCGCCACCGCCGAGCGAGCCAGGCGCGTGCTCGCTCGACGGGGGAGTGGCCTTCGTGAAAGTCGTCGTCGACCTGACGCGCTGCCAGGGATACGGGCAGTGCGCGTTCCTCGCGCCCGACGTCTTCACCATCCGCGACGAGGCGCTCCTGTACGACCTCGACCCGGCCGACGAGCAGCGCGAGCAGGTGCTGCGGGCCGCCGCGGCCTGCCCGGTGCAGGCCATCCACCTCGACGCGGCCGAGAGCCCGTACGTCCCCCGCCAGAGCGCCCAGCCGAAGGGCCACGGCGAGCGCATCGTCATCGTGGGCGCCTCATTGGCCGGCGCGCGGGCGGCGGGTGTGCTGCGGCGCGACGGCTTCGCGGGCGAGCTGACCGTGGTCGGCGCGGAACGCGACGCCCCCTATGACCGGCCGCCGCTGTCGAAGCAGGTGCTGACCGGCCAGATCCCGCCAGGTCACACGCTGCTGCCCAGCGTGCGCGAGGTGGAGGCCGAGTGGTTGTGGGGCACGGAGGCGACCGGCCTCGACATCGCGGCCAAGCGGGTACGCCTGGCCGATGGCCGTGAGCTGCCGTTCGACCGGGTCCTGCTGGCCACCGGCACCCGCGCCAGGCCCTGGCCCAATGAGAGGGAGGCCGCCCTCCAGGGCGTCCACACCCTGCGCACCCAGCAGGACGCGGCCGGCCTGCGCCAGGCGCTGGCCGCCCGCCCGAACCGGGTGCTGATCCTCGGCGCCGGGTTCACCGGCAGCGAGATCGCCTCGGTCTGCCGCGAGCTGGATCTACCGGTGACGGTCGTCGAACGCGGCCCCGCCCCCCTGGTCAACGCGCTGGGCCGGGTGATCGGCGACGTGGCGGCGCGGCTGCACCGCGACCACGGCGTGGACCTGCGTTGCGACACGACCGTCACCGCCCTGGAGGACGACGGGAACGGCCGGCTGCGCGGCGCCCGGCTGTCGGACGGCACCACGGTGGCGGCCGAGGTGGCGGTCGTCGCGCTCGGCTCGATCCGCAACGTCGAGTGGCTGCACGACTCCGGGCTGGCCGCCGGCGTGTGGGGCGTGACCTGCGACGCGGGCTGCCGCGCGGTGGACACCAACGGCCTGGTCATGGACGACGTCTTCGTGGCCGGCGACATCGCGCGCTTCCCGCACCCGCTCTACCAGTACCAGTTCATGACGCTGGAGCACTGGGGCAACGCGGTCGCCCAGGCCGAGATCGCCGCCCACAACATGGTCAGCGACCAGGCGCACCGCTGGCCGCACCTGTCGGTGCCGGTGTTCTGGTCGAGCCAGTTCGGCGTCAACATCAAGTCGGTCGGCGTGCCCACGTTCGCCGACCAGGTCGTCATCACGCAGGGCTCGACGGCCGGGCGGCGCTTCGCCGCCGTGTACGGCTACCAGGGCCGCGTCACCGCCGCCGTCACCTTCGACCAGGGGATCTGGCTGGAGTTCTACCAGCGGTTGATCGAGCGGGCCGCGCCGTTCCCGCCGGACTTCCGGCACGTGGACCGGCGGGAGGAGGCGGGGCCCGTGCCGGCGGGGGTGCCCGACCGGGTGGTGGCCACGGCGGGCGCGACCGTCGTGGTGACCGGGCACGACCCGGCGGAACGCCGCGCCACGCTGCTGCATCCACCCCAGGGAGCGTCATGAGCGTCTTCGACCGCATTCTCGACCCGGCGAACAGGGCCGACCCCTACCCGCTCTTCGACGAGCTGCGCAGGACTCCGGTGGCGCGGCAGGAGGACGGCACGTACGTGGTGAGCACGTACCGGGAGATCGTCGAGCTGCTGCACGACCCGCGGGTCAGCTCCGACCGCCGCAACCTGCGCGTCCCCGACGCGTCGCCGGACCCGGCGCCGTCGTTCATCGGGCTGGACCCGCCCGAGCACGACCGGCTGCGTGCCCTGACCATGCGCCACTTCGGGCCGCCGCATTCGCCGCGGCTCATCGACGGGCTGCGGCCCGCCATGCTGGAGGTGACGACCCGGCTGATCGACGGCCTGGCGGACCGGCGGCAGGCGGACCTCGTGGACGAGGTGGCCTATCCGCTGCCGGTCGCGATGATCTGCCGGATCCTGGGCGTGCCGGAGGCGGACGAGCCGCGCTTCCACGCCTGGGCCGACCGGATCATCGACACGCTGGGCCCTGGCGAGCATGACAGGGCCGAGCGGGAGCGCGAGCGGCAGGCGGTCGCCGATCAGCTCCGTGGCTATCTCGGGGAGCTGGTCGAGGAGCGCCGCGCGCAACCGGGGGACGACCTGCTGTCCGGGCTGATCACCCAAGGCGGCATGGAGCAGCGCGAGGTGGTCGCCACCGCGGTGCTGCTGCTGATCGCCGGGCACGAGACGACGATCAACCTCATCGCCAACGGCATGCTGACGTTCCTGCGCGACCCGGCCCTGCTCGAACGCCTGCGCACCGATCCTGGCCTGATCGTGCCAGCGGTGGAGGAGCTGCTGCGGTACGAGCCGCCGGTGCAGCTCATCTCGTCGCGGGTGGCGCTGGAGGACATCGAGGTGGCCGGCGTCACCATCCCGGCCGGGTCACCGATCGTGCTCGCGCTGGCGGCGGGCAGCCGCGACCCCGCTCACGTGCCTGACCCGCAGACCTTCGACCCCTGCAGGTCCGGCAACGAGCACCTGGGCTTCGGCGGCGGCGTGCACTACTGCTTCGGTGCGCCGCTGGCCAGGCTGGAGGCGCAGATCGTGCTGACCGAGCTCATCCGCAGGCTGCGCGCGCCCCGGCTGGTCGCCGATCCGCCGCCGTACCGGCCGAGCCCGATCCTGCGCGGCCCGCGCCACCTGCTCGTCGACTACGACGGTGTCGAGCCCGTGAGCAGCTGATCAGGCACCACCTTGGGGCAGGCCGCGCGGCCCCGTCTCCGGTCACCATGACCACCGTACTGCTCAAACGCCGCATGACCGGCAGCTTATGCGGCACGTGCACCGCCGGTTCGGCGTGGCGCTTCCGGTGTGATGGAGGCGTTCGTCAGCATGGGGGGAGTCACAGGAAGTGAGGGGGACGGATGCGGGCGATCGCGGCGATGGTGGTGACGGTCGTGCTCACCGCCACCCCTGCGCAGGCAGGCAAGGACGACGACAACGACGACAACGATGACAAGACGCCCAAGTGGCGCAAGCTCACGTCCTTCTTCGTCTCGCCCGAGTCGCCCCACCAGAACGACGTCATCCGCGTCCTCCTGCACTGCCCGGACGCCGCCAACCACGCGATCGCCGGCTCCACCGCCTTCCCCCTGAAGGGCTCGTGGCGCACCTTCCGGGAGGTGGGCGTGGGCCTGACCGGGCGGAACTTCGGCCGGCGCGGGGTCATCATCTCCCGCTACGCGCCGCCCGGCCATCACGACGTGTATATGAAGTGCGTCAAGGTGCGCATCGACAAGAAGACGAGGATCAGGAAAGTCAAGCTGATCAGCCGCGCGTCCGCGTCGCTGTTCGTCCGTCCCTTCCGCATCCGTCAGTATTTCTGAGCCTGCTCGGCCAGCCACTGCTCGAACGTGGTCGGCGCGATGCGCACACGCTCGCCCGGCAGCATCACGTCGCCCGCCATGGACGCGTCGAAGACCCCGTGCCACGTCGGCACCAGCTTCACCTCGCGCCCCCGCGCCTGGTGCGTGCGCCTGGCCATGTCCACGAGGTCCTGCGGGTCGGGGCCCGCGACGTCGGCGTGGCGGCCCTGCGGCTCGCCGGCCGCGACCTCGGCCAGCACGGCCGCTATGTCGGACGGCGCGATCGGCTGGACGAGCAGCGGCGCGAGGGTGGCGACGCCGTCCTGCTCGGTCCAGCTCGCGACCATCTCGGCGAAGTCGTGGAACTGCGTGGCCGGCACGATCGTCCATGGCACGGGACCGGCCTCCACCAGCCGCTCCTGCTCCCGCTTGCCCGCGTAGTGCGCGTTGCCCGGCACGCGGTGCACGCCGACGATCGACAGCAGCACGTGGTGCCGCACGCCGGCGCGCTGCTCGGCGGCCAGCAGGTTGGCCGTGGTGGTGCCGAAGAGCTCGACGGTCTGCTCCCTGCTGACCGGCGGGGCGCTGATGGCGTCGACGACCGCGTCCACGCCGGTCAGCGCCTGGTCGAGGCCCTCGCCCGTCACCAGGTCCACGCCCAGCGACCGGCTGACGCGGACGACCTCGTGCCCGTCGCCCTCCAGGAAGGCGACCGTACGGGAGCCGATGTTGCCGGTGGCCCCGGCGACTGCGATACGCATGATGACTTTCCTCTCCTCGTGCTACGGCGTCACCATATCTCGGACTAAATGGATCCTCAATCTCCCCGATATGATGGTCGGCGTGAAGCTGCCTGTGAGCACCGAATGGTTGTTGCACTGCGCGTCGACGCTGGCGCAACTCGACCCCGGAGCGACCGCGTCGGCCGCACAGCTCGCCGACTACTACGACCTTCCCGCTCCTTACCTGGCCAAGCAGCTTCAGGCGCTGGTCAGAGCCGGGGTGCTGGCCGCCACGACGGGGCCGAGGGGAGGGTTCAGGCTCGGGCGGCCGCCGGGGGAGGTCACGCTGCTGCAGATCGTGGAGGCGGTCGATGGGGCGGCGTCGCCGTACGAGTGCCGCGAGATCCGCATGCGGGGGCGCGGCGCGCTGCCGGAGGAGGACTGCCAGGAGACGTGCGTGCTCGCGGCCAAGATGTACGAGGCCCACGAGGCGTGGCGGCGCAGCCTGGCGGGGGTCACGCTGGCCGACATCCTCGCCGGCCTGCCCGACACCATCCCGGCGCGCACCCGGTCGATCATCGCGGGAACGCCGAGGGCGCCCCGCTGACGTCGGTCAGCTGGGCGCCCCGTCGTGCGGGAGCCCGCCCGGTCGCCACGACCGCCGGGCGGGCCCGGTATCCAGTCCGCCTCAGTCCGCGAGCTCGATGGCGGCCCCCGGGCACACCGCGGCCGCCTCGCGCACCACGGCGTGCTGGCCGGGGCCGGGCGAGTCGTCCAGCAGGATCACGATGCCGTCGTCCTCACGCTGGTCGAACACCTCGGGCGCGAGCAGCACGCACTGCCCCGCGCCGCAGCACTTGTCCTCGTCGACGATGACTTTCACGATGTCGTCTCCTTCTCAGATCAGCGGGGTCACCAGCGGACGGGAAGCGTACGCAGGCCGCCGACCGCCAGCCCCTCCACCCGCTCCAGCTCCGCCACCGGCACCGCCAGTTCGAGCGAGGGCAGCCTGCGCAGCAGCACCTCCAGCACGACCTGCAGCTCGGTGCGCGCCAGCGACTGCCCCAGGCACGAGTGCGCGCCGGAG
Organism: Nonomuraea sp. NPDC004580; assembly: GCF_040609855.1. Classification (NCBI taxonomy): domain Bacteria; kingdom Bacillati; phylum Actinomycetota; class Actinomycetes; order Streptosporangiales; family Streptosporangiaceae; genus Nonomuraea; species Nonomuraea sp. NPDC004580. Next base: position 46,850 of record NZ_JBEXLH010000062.1, read on the forward strand.
CCGAAGGCGAGGTGCGGGTTGGGGCTGCGGGTCAGGTCCATCTCGCCGGCGCGTTCGAACGCGCTCTCGTCCCGGTTGGCCGCGGCCATGCTGCAGATCACCGTGGTGCCCTTGGGCAGCACCTCCCCGCCGACCTCGCTCTCGACGGGCAGGTAGCGGGGCAGGCCGAAGCCGGAGTTCGCGTCCATGCGCAGCGACTCCTCGACCGTCGTACGGATCAGCGCGGGCTCGTCCAGCAGCCGCTCCCACCGGCCCCGGTCGGCCAGCAGCATCGCGACCATCTTGCCGATCATGTTGGCGGTGGTCTCGTGCCCGGCCACCAGCAGCCCCATGCCGGTCACCAGGATCTGCAGGTCCGACAGCCCGCCCTGCTCGGGGCCGCCGGCCGCCAGCAGCTCGCTGAGCAGGTCGTCGCCCGGCTGCGCGCGCCTGGCCTCGACATGGTCGGACATGTACTGGAAGAACTCCGCCTGCGCGGCGTCGATCTCCTCCTTGGTGTAGCGGGTCAGGTTGAGGAACGTGTCCGACCAGTACGAGAACCGGTCCCGGTCCTCGGCGGGCACCCCGAGCATGTCGCAGATCACGTACACCGGCAGCGGGAAGCCGAGCGACGCCTTGAGGTCGGCGGGCGCACCCCGTTCGACCATGTCGTCGATGAGGTCGTCGGCGATCTGCGCCATCGCGGGCCGCAGCGCCGCCATCCGCTTGGCGGTGAACCACCGGCCGACCAGCCGCCGCCAGTGCTGATGGCCCTCGCCGCCATCAGGGATGATCTGGGCGACCTCGCTGTTGAACACCCCGCCGCCGTCCGCCGACAGCCGCGCCGCGTCGGGGGCGGTGAGCTGGCGGGTGAAGCGCGGGTCGGCGAGCACCGCTTTGACGTCCTCGTACCGGGTGATGAGCCGCGCGCCGTCGCCGCTCGGCAGCTTCACGTGCGCCACCGGGCACTCGCCGCGCAGCCGCGCCCACTCCGCGGGCGGGTCCAGCGCCGCGTCGTTGGGGATCGGGTAGGTCAGGACCTGCTCATTGACACTCATGCGGCCTCTTCTCGTGAACGGATCGGCTTCTATGCCCGGGTGAGGTGCTGCTGGCGGAGCACGCGGGCCTGCTTGGCCATGTTCCAGCCGAGCACGCCGGTGACCCGGCCTTCCTCGCGGTAGACGGCGGCGAAGCGGTGCTGCTCGGGGTCGCCGTCGGTGACGCTCGCCACGGCCTCCTGCGACGGCAGGCCGTGCGCCTGGATCTTGACGTCGTACTGGTCGGTCCAGAAGTAGGGGATGGGCGTGTACGGCCGGTCCGCGCCCAGCAGGTTCGCCGCCACGACCTGGGCCTGCTCGGTGGCGTTCGTCCGGTTCTCCAGCCGCAGCCTGCGGCCCATGACCTCGTGGTGGAAGGACGCCACGTCGCCGACCGCGTAGACGCCGCCGCCCGCCCGGCAGCGCGCGTCGCACTCCACTCCGTCGCCCAGCCGCAGCCCGCTGCCCGCCAGCCAGCCGGTCGCCGGGCGGGAGCCGATGGCCACCACGACGGCGTCGGCGTCCAGGGTCTCGCCGGTGGCCAGGCGCACGCCCCTGACCCTGCCCGCCGCGCCGGTCAGCGCCTCGACGGTGACGCCGAGCCGCAGTCGCACGCCGCGTTCCTCGTGCGTACGGGTGAGGTGCCCGGCGATGACGTCGCCGAGCTGGTCGGCCAGGATCGCCCGGCCCATGCCCACGAGCGTCACGCCGAGGCCCATGCCCCTGGCCGTCGCCGCGATCTCCGCGCCCAGCACGCCCTCGCCGACGACCACCAGCCGCCGGGCCGCGGTCAGGCCGAGGCGCAGGGCGAGCGAGTCGTCCAGGCCGCGCAGCACGTGGACGCCCGCCAGGCCGTCCTGTCCCGGCAGCCGGCACGGGACCAGGCCCGTCGCGATGACGACGGCGTCGGCCCGCACCACGCGGCCCGACGCCGTGGTGACCGCCCGCTCCCGCGCGTCCAGTGCCGTGGCGGGCTCGCCGCGGACGAAGGCGGCGCCCAGCGCGTCGAGCTGCTCCTGCGTACGCAGTTGCGCACGGGCCGGCTCCCACGCCCCGGCCAGCACCTGCTTCGACAGCGGCGGCCGGTCGTAGGGCAGGTGCGGCTCGGCGTCGAGCAGCGTCAGGCGGCCGGTGTAGCCCTGGCGGCGCAGCGCCTCGGCGGTGCTCAGGCCCGCGGCGGAGGCGCCGACGATCAGGATGCTCTCTGGCGGTGTCACTCCGCCTTCCTCCCGTGCCCGGCTGCGTGTATGCGCATATGTCCTGGTCCTTTCCGGCATCTCGCCCTGAACATTACCCTACACATGTAGGAAAACCTTCACCTGTAGTCAGAAGGTAGGGTGAAGCGTGTGGCGACCACACGAGCAAGCAACACGCCGTCGGGTGACCGGCGCGTCCGCCGCACCCAGGCCGCCCTGGCCCGAGCACTGCTGCGGCTCGTCGAAGAACGCGACCTGTCCCGCATCGCCGTCGCCGACGTCGCCGAGCTCGCCGGAGTCAGCCGCTCGACCTTCTACGACCACTACCGCGACGTGCACGAGCTGGCCGAGGCCGCCTGCACCGCGATGATCGACCGGCTTGTCGAATCCCTGCCCATGCCGGCCGTCGACGCCGAAGACCCGCTGGCCGAGGCCGCCGCGTCCCTGGAGGCGTTCTTCGCCAGCCTCGCCGAGCACGCGGGGCTCTACCGCGCGCTGCTCGGGCCCCAGGGCAGCGCCCGCGTCGCCGACCACATCCGCCGCCGCACCGCCGCCGCCATCCACGCCCGCCTCAGCGAGGAGCCATCCGCGCAGGACGGCGACCCGCACGACGTGAGCGCCGCGTTCACCGCGGGAGCCCTCATCGGGGTCGCCTCCGACTGGCTGCACCGCGGCTGCCCCCGCACCCCGGCCGAGATGGCCGCCCTGACCTGGCCGCTGATCACCGCCGTCCACCCCCTCCCGATCCGGCCCCGCTCTCGAAGCTGAGTGGTTGATCCGCTTAGGATGCCGTTCATGCCGCTGCACCTCCCTCCGCCCGACGACCGGCTGTCCGGACACACCGGCTACACCCGGGCCCACTGGGAGGCGCTGGCCGACCACCTGCTGGCGTCGGTGGCGCCGTACGCCACCGAGGGCTTCTCGCAGTACCGGCTGCCCGGCGAGCCCAGCATCTCCGGCACGGTCAGCGACGGGCTGGAGGGCTACGCCCGCACGTTCCTGCTGGCCGCCTTCAGGATCGCCGGCGCTCAAGGCGACGTGGAGCCGGAACTGATCGAGCGGTACGCGAGCGGCCTGATCGCCGGCACCGACCCCCGCCACCCCTACGCCTGGCCGCCGCTGACCGACATGGCGCAGCCGCTGGTCGAGGCCGCCTCGATCGCGCTGGCGCTGCACGAGACCCGGCCGTGGATCTTCGACCGGCTCTCACCGGAGCAGCGGGAGCGGGTGGTGAGCTGGCTTGCCGGGTTCATCGGCAGGAGAACGCCCGACAACAACTGGGTGCTGTTCCGGGTGATCGTCGAGCAGTTCCTGGCCGAGGTGGGCGGGCCGTACGAGCCGGGCGAGATCACCGGCGGCCTGGAGCGCATCGAGGAGTGGTACGCCGGCGACGGCTGGTACACCGACGGCAAGGGCAAGAACTTCGACTACTACTGCGGCTGGGCGCTGCACCTCTACCCGTCCCTGTGGGCGCGGATGGCGGGCGACACCGCCCGCGCCGAGCGCTACGCCGGCCGCCTGCGCCTTTTCCTTGAGCAGTACCAGCACTTCTTCGCCGCCGACGGCGCTCCCGTGCACCAGGGGCGGTCGCTGACGTACCGGTTCGCGACGGTCGCGCCGCTGTGGCTGGGCGCGCTGACCGGCGC
>NZ_JBEXLH010000063.1:0-47304 GCF_040609855.1 Nonomuraea sp. NPDC004580
CGCCGCCTGCCGGGCGTGCCGGGCGGCGGGAAGCGGACCGCGGCGTTCACCGTCACCCCGGGCCCCGCCGACGGCAGCCGCACCGCCGTGCTGTCCGCGACGGTCACCGGCGGCTCGTGGAAGGGTGCCGCCACGGCCGTCCTCGCCCTCGACCCCTGCGCCCCGGCTCCCGCCGGCTCGGCAGTGGTGGCCTGGGACGCCCGGGAGGGCGCCACCGTCGAGGACACCTCGGGCAACGGCCGCCACGCCACCCTCACCGGCGGCGACCCGGCCTACGACGCCACCGCCCCGTCGGGCAGCGGCCTGCTGCTGGACGGGAGCACCTACCTGACCACCGAGCCCACCACGCTCGGCCTGCTGCGCGAGGCCACCTTCGCCGCCGAGGTGAAGGTGGCCGGCAGCGGCTACCGGCGGTTGTTCGACTCGCAGCCCTCCGGTGACCCGGGCACCGACGGCGTGCTCATCGACCTCACGCCCGACGGCAGGGTCCGCTTCATCGGCGCGGGCGCCGGCGTCACCCTGGACGCGGCCCTGACCACCGGCCGCTGGCTGGACGTGGTGGTCACCTTGGACCGCACCGGCGCGCTGACCCTCTACGTGGACGGCGAGCGCGCCGCCACCGGCCAGGTCACCTCCGGCGGCATCACCGGCTGCACCGCCAGGCCGCTGCGGTTCGGCGCCGACCAGAACGGCGGCCAGCGCCTGACCGGCGGCCTCGACCGGGCCGCGATCATCGCCCGCGCCCTGACCGCGCAGGAGGTGGGGAACTGGCGTGAGCTGATCACGCCGTCCGGCCGATCGGCCGGACGGTGATCGTGTTGAGGTCCCCCCCGTCCGGCCGGCCGAGCGCGTGGCCAGATCGCCTCGGCGCCGATGACGGCGCCGAGGCCGCCCGCCGTCTCGCCGCCCCCTGACCGCTACCGGCCGAACCGCTGCCGGGCGGCGTCGGTGACCGGGGTGAAGACGTTCACCAGGTTGCCGTCGGGGTCCCGGACGAGCAGCGAACGGTTGCCCCACGGCATCGTCTTCGGCTCGTTCACCACGTCGGCCTCCTCAGGCAGGCCCTTGAACGTCGCGTCCACGTCCTCCACCAGGAACTCGACGATGACGCTGCGGTTCTCGGCCGGGCGCGCCGAGTCGGGGGCGAACAACGCGACCGTACGCACCCCGCCGATCGCCAGCGTGCCCGTGGCCGTCCTGAGCTCCGCGAAGTCCTCGTTCGCCCACGCCGCCCGCACCCCCGTGACGTGCTCGTAGAAGCCCACCAGCCGCGCCACGTCGGCGGTGATGATCCGGGTCGAGATGAAATCCATGACAGCTCCCTGCTGACCAGTCGATCGCGAACGCCCCACAAGCTAGACCTGATACCGGGCAGAATCCGCCCGGTATCTGCAGCAGACTTGAGAACATGCCGCGACCCACCACCCGCGTCCTCACCCTCCTGGAGCTCCTCCAGGCGGGCGGCACCCGCACCGTCACCGAGCTGGCCGACCGCCTCGGCGTCAACGAACGCACCGTGCGCCGCTACATCGACCACCTCATCGACCTCGACATCCCGGTCGAGTCCGTACGTGGCCGCCACGGCGGCTACCGCCTCACCCCCGGCTACCGCCTGCCGCCTCTCATGCTCACCGACGACGAGGCTCTCGCCGTCCTGCTCGGCCTCATCACCGCCCAGGGCACCGGCACGGCCTCGGAGACCGCCACCGCCAAGATCCGCCGCGTCCTGCCCAGACGCCTCGCCGACCGGCTCGACACCCTCCTCGGCACCCTCGCCTTCACCACCCCGGCCCGGCCCGCCGCCGCACCCGGCACAGCACCCGGCACAGCACCCGGCACAGCACCCGGCACAGCACCCGGCACAGCACCCGGCACAGCACCCGACACCGGCGTCCTGCTCACCCTCGCCGACGCCGTCAGCCACCACCGCCCCGTCACCATCCGCTACACCGCCGCCGACGGCCACCGCAGCGAACGCACCCTCCATCCCCACGGCCTGGTCACCCACAACCGCAAGTGGTACGTCACCGGCACCGACCCCGCCATCGGCGAAGAGCGCACGTTCCGCCTCGACCGCATCGCCCAGGCCACCACCCGGCCCGGCACCTTCACCCCACCCGCCGGCCTCCACGACCCCGCCCAAGACCTGCTCACCAGGCTCGCCACCGCCCCTCACCGGCACCACGTCATCCTGCGCATCCAGGGCACCGCCGCCCAGATCCACACCCGGCTGCCGCCCGGCTTCGCCCTCGTCACCGAATCCCCGCAGGACGGCTGGTCCCGCGTCGAGCTCCACGCCGACCACCTCGACCGGCTGCCTCCCGTCCTGGCCGCGCTCGACCTGCCCTTCGCCGTCGAGCAGCCCGCCGAACTGCGCGACCTCGTCGTCGCGCTCGCCGACCGCCTCACCCGGTCGGCCGTGCGGGAAACCACAGGCCGACCCGGGTAAGCACCTCATTCTGGCCAGCAGAATTCCGGCCAGCAGACGGCGACCTCACCGCCGTCACCCGCACCTCCACGCTGTCCGGAAACGCTCGGCATCCGCTCAGACGTCCAGGGGACGCCAGGCAGGGCCGGCGCCGTCCCGGCGGACCCGCCCGAACACCGCGTCGGCGAAGTGGATCCCGAAGCCGATCGTGTCCGGCTGCTCCAGCTCCGCCACCAGAGCTCGGCGATGCTCGGCGGACCGGGCAGGGTCATGGTCATAGAGGCAGGACCACTCGGGGTGGTCCACCTGGATCGGTGCATGCAGGGCGTCACCGAAGGCGATCAGCCGCATACCGCCGCCGGTGATGACGTACTGCGCGTGCCCGGCCGTGTGACCGCCGGTGACCTGCACCCGCACGCCGGGGAAGATCTCCTGCCCGTCGCCGACCGTGCGCACGCGCGGCGCCAGCGCTGCGGCCGCCTCCTCGGTGACGCCCTGCGCGGACAGGTCGCGCCGCGCCCATTCCGGCTCGGCCACCAGGTACCCGGCCCGCGCGAACACCGGCCGGTCCTCGCCGGGCGCAAGACGCCAGGCCCAGCCCAGGTGATCGATGTGCAGGTGCGTGAAGGCCACCGCCTCGATCTCCGCGGGATCGCGGCCCAGCTCGGCCAGGCCGTCGAGCAGCGCGCCCCCGTGCACGGCGCCGTTCGGGCCTCCCGGCTCAGCCGGCAGCGACACCGGGCCCCAGCCGGCGTCGATGAGCAGCGCACGGTCGCCGCGCTCGACCAGGAGGCCGCCAACGCTCGCCACCAGATGGCCGGAGGCGTCCAGGTATTGCGGATGGGCGGCCCAGGTCTCGTCGGTGGTGTCCGGCAGCCAGCGGCGGGGCCTGCCCTGGATGGCCCCGTCCGGCACGAAGGACACCTTGGTGTCGCCCAGCCGCACCGTACGGATCCCCGCCGGCCGCCGCAACCGCTCGTCATTCTCCATGTCCGCATGCCCTTCTTCGAAGTCGAATCGTGGGCCACCATAAAGCGTCAAGCTTGAAACAATCAAGCTTGAAATATGTTGACTTGAAGCACTTGCTACCATGAACCCATGACCATCCCCCCGGAACCGCAGGCCGCCGCCGAGCGCGAACTGTGCGGCCTGGTGAACGGACTCGCCCAGCAGATCGCCGACCACGTACGCGAGCGCGCCACCACCCTGGGACTCACCGCACCTCAGGCCACCGCGCTACGGGAGATGACCGGCCCCATGACCATGCGCGAACTCGCCGAACGCATGAGCTGCGAGCCGTCCAACGCCACCTTCATCGTCGACAGGCTCGAGAAACAGGGCCTGATCGAACGCCGCGCGCACCCCACCGACCGCCGCGCCAAGCACCTCGTCCTCACCCCCGAAGGTCACGCCCAGCGCGAACGCCTCCTCGACCTCCTCATCCAGGACTCACCTCTGGCCGGCCTCACCCCTCAGCAGCAACGCACCTTGCACGAGCTGCTCGAACAAGCCATCCTCCGCCCCTGACAATCCATCATCCGATCCATCAAGAACGACGGCAGCATCCCCGCGCGGCCGCCGCCGGGAAGCGGTCCTTCGAGCGCGGCGTCACCCGCTCCCCACGCGAAGTGCCGGCTGGCGACCCGAGCGTACTGGTAGAAGCCCGGGCCGAAGATCAACGCCGTGGCCGTCGCGGCTCCCTCACAGCGTGCGCGCGGCTCCGGTGAGCGCCTCGTCCAGGATGGCGGCGCCGCGGCTCAGCCCGTCCTCGCCCGCGGTCAGCGGCGGCGCGATGCGGAACGTGCCGCCCATGCCGGGCAACTGCACGATGTTCATGTGCAGGCCCAGCCCGTAACAGCGGCGGGTCACCTCAGCGCCGAGCCGGTCCGCGCCGCCCGGCCCGAGCACGTCGTCCCCCACCAGCTCCATGCCGAGCAGCAGCCCGCGCCCGCGCACGTCGCCCACCACCTCGTGCCGCGTGGCCAGCTCCTCCAGGTGGCCGCGCAGCAGCTTGCCCAGCCGGCGGGCGCGCTCGTCCAGCCGGTCGCGCTCCAGCATGTCCAGCACGGTGTTGCCGACGGCGGCCGGCAGCGGGTCGCTGACGTGGGTGGTGAAGAACAAAAAGCCCCGCTCGTGGGCGCGCTGCTCGATCTCGGCGCTGGTCAGCACCGCCGCCAGCGGCAGCCCCGCGCCGAGCGTCTTGGACAGCGTGAGGATGTCGGGCACGACGCCCTCGTGCTGGAAGGCGTACCAGTCGCCGGTACGGCACAGCCCCGTCTGCGCCTCGTCCAGGATCAGCAGCATCCCCCGCTCCCTGCACTTCTCGGCCAGCGCCGGCAGGTAGCCGGGCGGCGGCTCGACCACGCCGCCCGAGCTGAGGATCGGCTCCACCAGGCAGGCCGCCAGGCTGCCCACCGACTGGGCGTCGATGAGGTCGAACCCCAGGTCGAGCTGGCGGCGCCAGTCCAGCTCGCCCGAGGCGTCCACGATGGCGGGACGGAACCGATCGGGCACGGGCAGCGCGAAGTTGCCCGGCGCCGCAGGGCCGTACCCCTTGCGGCCGGCGCTGTAGGTGGCGTTCGCTGCGGCCTGCGTCATGCCGTGCCACGACCGGGCGAACGACACGATCTCGTGCCGGCCGGTCACCAGCTTGGCCAGGCGGACGGCGGCCTCGTTCGACTCGGCGCCGGTGGTCAGCAGCAGCGCCTTGTCCAGCGGGCCGGGCACGCTCGCGGCCAGCCGCGCCGCCAGGTCCACGACCGGGCGGCTGAGCATGGCGCTGTGCAGGTGGTCGAGGCGGGCGATCTGCTCGCGTACGGTGGCGACGATCTCGGGATGGGAGTGGCCGAGGATCGCGCTCATCTGGCCTGAGGTGAAGTCGAGCAGCTCCCGGCCGCTCTCGGTGAACAGCGAGGTGCCCGACGCGCGGGCGATGACCTCGGGGGAGAACGCGGCGTGGCCGCTGTAGCGGATGAGGTGGCGGTCGGGGGGCGTCTGGTGTGCCATGTGATCGACGGTAGGGACGCCGGCCTGGCCCGTCCATCACCCGCCGGCGCGCCGCCGCTCTTCGAGGCCGTCGAGGATGAGGTCGAGGCCGTAACCGAACTCCTCGGCGTAGTCGTAGCCGGGCCGCAGCGCGTGCTCCACGATCAGCTCGGCCAGATGCGGCCACTGCGCCGCGGCCTCCCCCTGCAGGATGTTGCCGGCGACCTCCTCCCTGTCGTCGGGGGTGGTGACCGGCAGGACCGACTCCTGCAGCACGAACCCGTAGACGTAGGCGTCGATCGCCGAGACCGCGTGCGCGGCCATCGCCACCGAGAAGCCCGCCCCCCGCAGCACCCCGAGCACCGCGTCATGGTGACTCAGCGTCGCGGGGCCAGGGTCGCGGCGGGAGTCGAGCAGGCTCAGCGCCCAGCTGTGCCGGCCCAGCACCGCCCGCGCGGACACGGCCCGCGCCCGGATGGCCGCCCGCCAGTCGCCGCCGCCGGAGGGCAGCTCGATCATGGCGAACACCTTGTCCACGACGCCGTCGAGCATGGCCTCCTTGCTCGGCACGTGGTGGTAGAGCGACATCGCCTCCACCCCCAGCTCCTGCGCCACCCGCCGCATCGTGATGGCGGCCTCGCCACCGCGATCGGCGACTCTGATCGCGGCCTCCAGCACGCGGTCGCGGCTCAGCGATGGTGACACGGGCGGCTCCGGTACGGGGGATTGACAGCCTTACAAGCGTAAGCCAACCTTACACCTGTAAGCAGCCTTACGCCCGTAAGCCTGAGGAGGCCCCCATGCCCATGCCGCTCTGGTGGGGACACGTCAACAAGCGCATCTTCAACCCCATGTCCATCCGCCGCGGCAGCTACCCGGTGCTCACCCACGTCGGACGCACCTCCGGCCGCGCCTACCGCACCCCGCTCGACGCCTTCCCCGTCCCCGGCGGCTACCTGTTCATCCTCGTCTACGGCTCACGCTCGGACTGGGTGCGCAACATCCTCGCCACCGGCCACGCCCGCCTGCACGCCGACGGCAAGGACATCGACCTGACCGCCCCGCGCATCGTCGGCCGCGACGAGGCGTTCCCCGACCTGCCCGACAGCGCCAGACGCGCACCCCGCCTGCTGCGCATCACCGAGTTCCTCCGCATGGACACCACCGGCACTCAGCCCTCCGGATAGAACAGGAACAACGTGCACCCCTGCGCCGACTGCGGCACGTGCGACGAACCCGCCGGAGCATGGATGAACGTCCCCGCCGGATAGTCCCGCTCACCGTCATTGAACACCCCGGACACCACGAACACCTCCTCCGGCCCAGGATCGTGCACGTCCACGCCCTCCCAGCAGGACCCGGCGTCCATCTCCAGCACGTACGCCCCCGCCCCGCTCTCACCGCGCCACAACGGGCGCAACCGGATGCCGGGAAACACCTCGCGCACCGGGGCGTCCTCCATGGCGGCCCACACGTACCCCGGCAGGTTCTGATGTGTCGTCATGCCCACCACCCTGACAGCCGCCCACCGCCCCCGCCGAGTGTCAGAAAAGACATCTCGCGCTACTTTTCAGACATGCACCGCGTCACCGCCCTCGTCCGCCCAGGACAATCCACCTTCGAACTCGCCTGCGCCGCCCAGGTCTTCGGCATCCAGCGACCCGAGCTGCCCGCCGCGTACACCTTCGGCGTCTGCACAGAACACCCGGGCCCCGTCCCCACCCGCGCCGGCTACGACATGCTCGTCACCGACGGCCTCGACGCCCTCACCCACGCCGACACCGTGATCATCCCCGGCTGGCTCCCACCCGCCGACCCGCCCTCACCCGCCGTCACCGACGCGCTGCGCCGCGCCCACGCGCGCGGCGCCCGCCTCGTCAGCATCTGCTCCGGCGCCTTCGCCCTCGCCCACGCCGGCCTCCTCGACGGGCGCACCGCCACCACCCACTGGGGCCTGACCGCCGAACTCGCCGCCCGCTTCCCGCACGTCCGCGTCGACCCCGACGTCCTGTACGTCGACCACGGCGACCTCGCCACCAGCGCCGGCGCGGGAGCCGGCATCGACCTGTGCATCCACCTCGTACGCCGCGACCAGGGCGCCCGCCACGCCGCCCACATCGCCCGCGCCATGGTCATGCCGCCCCACCGCGAAGGCGGTCAGCTCCAATACACAGCCCCACCCCGCCCCGCCCAGATCGACGGCACCCTCGCACCCCTCCTCGACTGGGCCACCGCCCGCCTCGCCGAACCCCTCACCGTCGAGACCATGGCCGCCCGCGCCGGCCAGTCCGCCCGCACCCTCACCCGCCGCTTCATCGACCAGCTCGGCATCAGCCCAGGCCAATGGCTGCTCGCCCAGCGCATCGCCGCCGCCCAGGACCTGCTCGAAACCAGCGACCTGCCGCTCGACGCGGTCGCCCGCCGCTCAGGGCTCTCCTCGGCCACCAACTTGCGCCGCCGCTTCCACACCGCACTCGGCACCACCCCGGGCGCCTACCGCCGCGCCTTCCGCGGCCGCACCGCGAAGGGACCGGCCCCTGCCGCAGAGCCGGCCCCTTGACCGGCCCTGCCGAAGAGCCGGCCCCTTGAAACACGCTCCGGCCGGCCCGGCACCACCCTCAGCGAGCCGAAGCGCGGCGCAGCACCACCCTCAGCGAGCCACCGTCAGCGAGCCACCGTCAGCGAGCCAGCGCCCGGCGCAGCACCGCCGTCACCTCGCCGAGCTGCCGCTGCGACACCTCGGCCGACAGCAACGCCTGCGAGCCGTGGAAGGTGCCCGCCCACTGGTGCAGCTCCACCGGCACCCCCGCCTGCAACAGCCGCAGCCCGTACTCGATGGCCTCGTCCCTGTTCGGGTCGAACTCCGCCGTCGCGATGTACACCGCCGGCAACCCCGACAGATCCTCGGCCCGGCTCGGAGCCGCATACGGCGTGGCCGGCGCCCCACCCAGATAATGCCGCCAGATCGCAGACACCTTGTCCCGGTTCATCCAGGGCGTCTCGGTGAACGCCCGCCCCGACCAGGTCTCCTGCCGATCATCCAGCGCCGGCTGGTTCAGCAGCTGGAAGCAGATCGGCGGCCCCTGCTCGTCCCGCGCCCGCAACGACACCGCCGCCGCCAGGCACGCCCCCGCACTGTGACCGCCCACCGCCAGCCGCTCCGGGTCGAACCCCAGCTCGCCCGCGTGCTCGGCGGCCCACCGCAGCACCGCCCACACATCGTCCAGCGCCGCCGGGTACGGATGCTCCGGCGCCAGCCGGTACCCCACCGAGATCACTACCGCGCCCGACCCCTCCGCCACCCGGCCGGCCCACGGATGCTCGGTGTCCAGGTCGCCCATGACGAAACCGCCGCCGTGCAGCCACACGATCCCGCCCTGCGCGTCACGCGGGCGATACACCCGCACAGGAACGTCCGGATCGGCCGGCACCGTATGGTCCGCCACCTCCACGTCCTTGAGATCGGGCGCCGGCAACGACGTGGCCAGCGCGGTGAAGTTCTTCCGCTCCGCCACCGGGTCCGACAGGTCGGCGCGCGGAAACAACGGGATGAATGGTTCGAGTTCGGGATCCATGCCAGCCATCCTCGCCATCCCGCCCCTTCGCATCATCCGCCATCCGTCGCACATCGCCCCCGCCCCACGCACCGAACGGCGCATACCCTGGCAGACGTGGAGGCTCTCGCCGTACGACTGTCCCAGCTCGACTCTCAAGCCGGAGGCGCCATCAGGGTCGTCATGTTCTACGACACCCTCATGCGCCGCCGCGTCGACCTGCCCGCACTCACCCGCGCATCCGCCGGCCTCGCCGAATGCGTCACCGGCATCCGCCTGCACGGCACCGGCCAGGCCATCCGCTTCGGCCCCGACGGCAAACAGGTCACCGGCCCACCGCAACCGCCCTCCACCAGCGCCCCCATCCTCCTCGACGACGAAGAGATCGGCACCTGCTGGCTCGAACGCCACGACACCCCCCGCACCCTCGACGACCTCCTCCTCGACCGCCTCGCCATCGCCGCAGCCGCCGTCGTCGAACGCTACGGCCCCGCCCGCACCACCATGGCCGACCCCGCCCTCGTCGAACTCGCCATCAGCACCGACACCGACGAAGCCGCCAGAGCCCGCGCCCTGCGCCTGCTCGGCTTCGCCCCCGGCCTGCGCCTCCACGTCGCCGCCGTCCACACCACACTCCCCCTCGGCCAGATCGGCACCGCCATCTGCCCCACCAGCCCGGTCAAAGCCGCACCCCTCGCCGGCGTCGGCGCCATCCTCGCCACCACCCTCGACCCCACCCGCTTCCCCGCAGACGTACGCGCCGGCATCGGCACCGCATCCAACCCCGCCCGCGCCTGGCACGAAGCCCGCACCGCCCTCCGCTTCACCACCCCCCGCCGGCCCATCACCCACCACGACGACCTCGGCGTCATGGCCCTGCTCGCCCACATCCCGGAAGCCGCCGTCCGCGACAACCCCGACGTCACCGCCGTCGCCACCCTCGCCCCAGAAGACCTCCAAACCCTCGACGCCTACTGCGCCACCGGCTCACTCCGCCGCGCCGCCGACCTCCTCCACCTCCACCACAGCAGCGTCGCCCGCCGCCTCGACCACCTCGGCCGCACGCTCGGCCTCGACCTCACCACCCCGACCGGCCTGATGCGCGCCCACCTGGCCCTCACCACCTGGCGCCTCCTCACCACCCGGGGCAACGGCGAGGACGCAGGCCACCGGCGGGCGCAGCTCCAGGGTCTCCACCCTGAACCCCACGAAACCGGCCTCAGCCGGCAAGCCCTGTAGCTCCTGCGCCGCCGCTTCGCCAGCGACATCACCGCCCTGCTCGAAGGCGCCACCCTCGAAGAGGCCCACCAACGCGCTCACACGACCTGACGCTCAATCGGCCAACCGGACCCACGCGCCGTGCGCGGCCAGGTGAAGGCGTTCGACGACAAGCCGGCCTCGTCGAACGCCTTCACCAGATCATCCGCCCCCTCGCTGAAGTGCGCCCATCTGTCGTAGTGCGCGGGAACGACCCGCGGGCGCCCAGATCCCAGGACGACGGTCGGCCCGCCCACCACCATGACGGCGCTCTCCTGACGCGGAACCTCCCCCATGAAGGGAGGTCTTCCCAGCTGGGGCCTCATTGATGGGATTTTGGTACGGATGAAACGAGGTGCACCACCAACCCGACGCCTTTACACTGTAGATTCGTAAGGGGAATGTTGGAGGGCGGCACGCGCGGGCAGAGGCCCCGCATGGACAGCGACCGGGGACCGCGAGAGCCCGTCATCGTCGTCGGCGCCGGGATGGCGGGACTCGCCTGCGCCCTTCGCCTCCACGAGGCCGGGGTGCCCGTGCGGGTGCTGGAGGCGTCCGACGGGGTCGGCGGCCGGGTGCGTACGGACCTCGTGGACGGATTCCGGCTGGACCGCGGCTACCAGGTGTTCATCAGCTCCTACCCCGAGGCCCGCCGCGTCCTCGACATCGGCGCGCTCGACCTGCGCCCGTTCTCCTCCGGCGTGATCGTGCGGGGCAGGACCGCCGAGGCCAGGGTGATGCTGCCGTGGCGGCACCCCCGGCACGCGTTCAGCGCGCTGATGGCCGGGGTCGGGACGCTCAAGGACAAGGCCGTGCTGTCCGCCGTCACCGGCCGCGACCTCGCCCTGCCCGCCTCGGTGCTGCGCAAGGGGGGCGAGCGGCGTACCGATGAGGAGCTGCGCGCCTGGGGCATGTCGCCCAAGATGATCGACTGCCTGATGCGTCCCTTCCTGGCCGGCGTGCTGCTCGAACGCGAACTGGAGACGTCCAGCCGGGTCTTCCACCTGCTGTGGCGGTCGTTCGCCCGCGGCACCATCGGCCTGCCCGCGCACGGCATGGGCGAGATCCCCCGCCGGCTCGCCGACCGGCTGCCGCCCGGCACCGTCACGCTCGGCGCGCGGGTGGAGGAGGTGACGGACGGCGGGGTGCGGCTCGCGGACGGCACCACGATCAGCGGCCCGGCCGTCGTCGTGGCCGCCGACCCGCACACGGCCGCACGGCTGCTGCAGGAGATCGAGGCGCCGCCCATGCGCGCGGTGACCACCTTCTACCACGCCGCTCCCCGCTCGCCGTTGGGCGAGCCGACCCAGATCGTGGACGCCACCGGCGTCATCACCGACACGCTCGTCGTCACCGACGCGGCGCCGGAGTACTCCCTGGACGGGCGGGCGCTGGTGTCCACCTCGGTGCTCGGCCTGGAGGTGGACGAGCGTACGGTCCTGCGGCGGCTGGGCGAGATCTACGGCGACACGTCCGGCTGGGAGCACGTCGCCACCTACCCGATCCCGGCCGCGCTGCCCGCGATGCCGCCGCCGCATCCGCTGCGCAAGCCGGTACGCCTGCGCGCCGGCCGGTACGTGTGCGGCGACCACCGCGACACCGGCTCGCTCCAGGGCGCCCTGGTGTCCGGCCGCCGCGCCGCGGACGCCGTGCTGGCCGACCTGCCCTCGCGCGTGAGGCCCCGCTCCCCCGCGATGTAAGTTTCATCGGCCTGCGGCAGGCGCAGCCGTATCGCCGCAGGCCAGCGGAGGGGCCCGGCAAGGCACCACGCGGCTTGATCGCGACCCTGGTAACGGCGGCGGACGATCTTATACCGTCCCCGGCATGCCAGGAAAACGCTGGGCCGCGTCCACGCTGCTCGCCCTGTCCCTCCTCGCTGTCAGCACTCCGCCTCAGGCCGCCGCGAGCGCGGCACCGGCGGTGCCGCTGGAGGAGATCAACGCGGTCACCACCCAGGTCGCCTTCGGCCTACGCCGCCCCGTCGCCATCGCCGCCCCGGACGACGGCACGGACCGGCTGTTCATCGTGGAGAAGCGCGGCACCGTACGCGTCTACCACCCCGACACCGGCCTCGCTCCCGACCCGATCATCGACATCACCTCATCGGTGGACGAGTCGGGCAACGAGCGCGGCCTGCTCGGCATCGCGCTCTCCCCCGGCTTCGCCGACGACCACGAGCTGTACCTCGCCTACACGGCGCTGCCGGACGGCGCGGTCACGCTCGCCAGGTACGACATGGACGACGACGGCCTCGACCCGCTGCTCGCCCAGGAGCACGGCGAGAACACCAACCACAACGGCGGCGACCTCGCCTTCGGCACCGACGGCATGCTCTACATGAGCATCGGCGACGGCGGCGGCTCGGGCGACCCGTTCGACAGCGGTCAGCGCCTGGACACCCTGCTCGGCAAGATCCTGCGCATCGACGTCAGCAGGACCTGCGGCGACCTGGCGTACTGCGTGCCCGGCGACAACCCCTTCGCCGACGTCGCGGGCGCGCGGGGCGAGATCTGGATGTACGGCGGCCGCAACCCCTGGCGCTTCTCCGTGGACCACGCCGACGGCTCGATGTGGATCGCCGACGTCGGCCAGGGCCGATGGGAGGAGATCAACCACGTCAAGCCGGGCGACCAGGCGGGCGCGAACCTGGGCTGGTCCTGCTTCGAGGGCTTCGAGGTGTTCGACGAGGCGCAGTGCCGCCCGGACGAGACGTACACCAAGCCCGTCTTCACCTATTCGCCGCACACCGGCGGCTGCGCGGTGATCGGTGGCGAGGTGTATCGCGGCGAGCGGTTCGCCGACCTGGTCGGCGGCACCTACATCGCCACCGACTACTGCTCCTCCACGGTGTGGGCGCTGCGCGAGGACGGCAAGGGCGGCTACCAGCAGGCCGAGCTCGGCCAGACGCCGACACAGGTCACCGCGTTCGGCGCGACGCCTGAGGGCGAGCTGTACGTCGTCAACGACCTGCCCGGCGGCCTGCACCGCGTCACGTTCGAGCGGGCGACGCCGACCTGCCACGTCCGGTACGTCAAGCAGGCGTGGGGCACCGGCATGACCGTGGACCTCACGATCACCAACACCGGCACCGCCCCGATCAACGGCTGGACGCTGCGCTTCCCGCTGCCGCGCGGCCAGCAGGTCGTCTCCGACTGGAACACCGACCTCACCCAGTCAGGTGACATGGTCACCGCCGCGTCCGCGGCCCATAATGCCGCGATCGCGCCGGGCGCCAGTGTCACGATGGGCTACCTCGTGAGTCACACGGGTGACAGCTCGCTGCCCAGCCGGATCTCGCTCAACAGGGACGCCTGCAGCGTCACCCGCTGAGCCGGAGGGGCCGAGATGCGGCGCGGCTCGCGTATGGATAAGGTTCTTGATCAAATGCCGGGTGTGCCGGCGGGGCGCTCCCCCGCCGGCCCGCCCTGCGCCGGTGCAAGAGCGATGACCAGGGAACGTGAGTGGCCAGCCAGAGCAGGGGACGGCCGGGTTGGCTTCATGTCGGCGCGCTCGAGGACCGGGTGCGCAGGGCGTGGGACCCTGGCGCGTTCCCGCCGGCCGAGACCCTGCTCGCGATCATGACCTTCTCGGCGGTGCCGCGCGTCCTCGGCACCCGGCTGGCCGGCCACCTCCACGGCGGCATCGTCGTGGGGCCCGGCTCGGTGCCGGACTTACCGGGGTTCGAGCACCTGCGCGGCACCTCGCTGCCCGTCCAGCAGGGCTGGTGGGACCGCAGCGCCGGCGTCTACGACCCGGCGCGGCGCGCCATCGGAGTCGGCAGCGTGCCGTCGCCGTCGGCGAGCGTGGCGGCGCACGAGCTGGGGCACGCCACCGACGACATGGACGGCATGCCGTCGCAGAGCCCGTTCTGGCTGCACCTGCACGCCAGGAGCGCCCGCTACCTGGCGCCGCCGTACCGGGAGACGGTCACCGAGCTGTACGCCGAGGCGTTCGCGTGCGTGCTGGTGCGGCGGGCGCGGCGGCTGATCCAGCTCTTCGACGACGAGCACACCGCCCAGCAGGTCTACACCTGGTTCGCCAGGCGGTACGGCATCGGCTGAACGAACGGCTCCCGGCGGCGGCGCATCCGGCCGCTATGCTGGGGTACGAGACTGTGGTGATCGAAGTGCGCGCCATCACACGCGGTATCACACGGAGGGGATGAAGCACATGACCGCGATTCTGCTGGCCGGCGGCGTCCTCCGCGTCCCCGCCGCCACCGTGCTGCCCGACGGCACCCACGTCGACGGCACCCGTGACATCACCCCCGAGGCGCCCGACTATCAGGAGTGGCTGCCGCACGCGATCGACGAGAAGGCGTCCTGGCACGGCGACCGCGACGACGAGGCCATCCTGCGCCGCTGGCGCTCATCCGGCGCCTGACCATCCGACGCCTGACGCTCAGGTCGTCACTCTGACCTGCAAGGTGCGCGAGTCGCCCACGAGCGGCGCCACCGCCATTCCGGCCCTGGTCAGCGCCTGCACGCAGGCCACGATGCGGCCGGTCGCCACCGGGTAGGGGTCCGTACACGTCACCAGGAACAGCCCGGCGTCCCCGGCCGAGACGATGAAACCGGCGCAGCCCGCCCGGCGCAGCAGCGCGTGGATGCGCTCGCTGTCGCGGTCACGCTCGTTCCACAGCGGCCGCCCGCCGGCGCCCACCCCGTAGGTCGGCCCGTCGTCCTGCATGGGCGTCCCCGGGTGCCCGCCGCCGGTCAGGTGCGGTGCGCCTCCGCGTACGCGCCCGTCGTCGTCGCCCTCGTATCCGTGCTTCCCCATGGCGGTCACCTCCCCGCCGCCGACTTCCCGCAGAGGGAGTGGTGAAACGGCGGGCCGGGTAAAGGCGGACACGGTGAAGGGCGGGCCGGAGCCCGCCCCTTCACGACGTGTCAGCGGCTGCTGCCGATGGTCTTGCGCCAGTGCAGGCCGCCGGGCAGGTTGATCGACAACGTACGGCGTCCGTCCGCCGAACGGGTGACGCGGAACAGCCGGTTGCCCCAGCTGTGCCCCACACCGCGGCGGGACAGGTTCAGCCGGAACGGGCCGAACTTCTTGGACTTCCGGTAGCTCCAACCCATATCGCTTTCCTCCATGAGTGTGCGTGAACTCTCCGCTACCCACAGAACGCGCGATATATCGCCTTGAGTAAAATCCACTAGCGCCGGAGGTAGGTGAGGACGGCTTGGACGCGCTTGTGCACGGAGTCGTCGGTGCCCAGGTCCAGCTTGGCGAAGATGCGGTTGATGTGCTTGGCGACCGCGGCCTCGCTGACGACGAGCGCTTCGGCGATGGCGGTGTTGGTCTTGCCCTCGGCCATGAGGGCGAGCACGTCGGTCTCGCGCGGGGTGAGCTCGTCGACGCGTGATCGCCGGCTGAGCAGCTTGCGGACGACGTGGGGGTCGATGACCTCGCCGCCGGCGGCGACGGTCTCGATGGCGGCCAGAAACTCCTCGACGTCGCCGACGCGGTCCTTCAGCAGGTAGCCGAGCCCGCCTTCGCCGGTGGTGAGCAGGCCGGCGGCGGCGCGGCCCGAGACGATCTGCGACAGGACGAGGATGCGGGCGGCGGGGTTCT
Source organism: Nonomuraea sp. NPDC004580 (assembly GCF_040609855.1). Taxonomy (NCBI): domain Bacteria; kingdom Bacillati; phylum Actinomycetota; class Actinomycetes; order Streptosporangiales; family Streptosporangiaceae; genus Nonomuraea; species Nonomuraea sp. NPDC004580. The sequence continues at coordinate 15,799 of NZ_JBEXLH010000063.1, forward strand.
CCTCGCGCAGCAGATGGGCGGCTTTGATGCCCTCGTCGGTGTGGGTCGGGGGCATCCGGACGTCGACGATGGACAGGTCAGGGGTGTAGGCGCGGACGGCGGCCACGAGCGCGCCGGCATCCCCGACGGCGGCCACGACGTCATGACCCGCCGCGTCGAGAAGGCGGGCGAGCCCTTCGCGGAGCAGGACGGAGTCCTCGGCTATGACGACGCGCACGGAACCTCTACGCTCACCCGGGTGGGCCCGCCCTCGGGGCTGGAGACCGCGACACGGCCGCCGAGCGTCTCGATGCGGTCGATGACGCCGACCAGCCCGGTGCCCCTTCCCGGTGCGGCGCCGCCGTGCCCGTCGTCCTCGACGGTGACGACCAGGGTCCGCCGCGGTGTCGGGGCCGCGTGCAGCGTCACGGTGGTGGCTCCGCTGTGCCTGGTGACGTTGGTGACCAGCTCGCTGACGGCGAAGTACAGCCCGACCTCGACGTCCGTCGGCAGGTCCGGCGGGATGGCGAGGTCGACGCCGGTGGTCAGGCCGGCGCGCTGGGCACGGGAGAGGAGGTCGTCGAACGCTTCGGCGAGGTCGTGCTCGCGCAGCGCCGACGGGTAGATGCCGTGCACGATGTCGCGCAGCTCGTCGACGGCCCGCCGCGCGTCGGCGCTCGCCTGGTCGACCAGCGGGCCGATGTCGTGGCCGCGGCGCAGCTCGTACTTCATGGTTCCCAGCGTCATGACCAGGGAGGTGAGGCGCTGCTGCGCCCCGTCGTGCAGGTCGCGCTCGATGCGCCGCCGCTCCTCGTCGAAGGCCGAGGTGATGCGGGCGCGTGACCGCGTCACCTCGTCGAGGCGCGCCCGCAGGGGTTGCGAGGGTTCGCTGACGAGCATCCTGCACAGGCGGCGCCGGCCTTCCGCGGCGAGGGTCACGGCGTACAGGCCGGCGGCGAACCAGACGACCCCCAGGCACGCGACCCCGAGCTGCGCCCCCGCCGAGGCCGGCAGGTCGGGCACCGTGGTCACCGCGCCGGGATCGACGCCCAGGACGAGCAGAACGAGCAGGGCGGCGCCGGAGCCGACCATCATGACCGGCATGAGCAGGGCGACCGACGCGAGCGCGAGGTCGAGCAGCGACAGCGGCAGCAGCAGGGCGCCGTGCAGCAGCTCCGTCCAGGTCGATCGCTCGCCGGCGCGCAGGCGAGCCCATCCGGCGAGCCCCCGTGCCGTGGCGGGCGCGTGCGGGGTGGGCGTGGCGCGCCGGTCGATCCACCGCAACCGCCGGCGTTCGACGTGCCCGAGCGGCAGCCCGGCGAGAACGAGCAGCGGCCAGCACGTCACCAGCCACGAGAACGCGACCAGAGGCGTGGTGGCGAGGTAGGCCAGCGACCTCCACGGCCAGGACGTCACCAGCAACCGCACCGGATGCCGGCGGAGCGCGGCCCCCGGGCCGTCGACCGGTGTCCAGGCCGTCCCTGCCACGGCTCCCGTCCTCGCGTGCTCGCCTGCCGTTTCCCGGAGCATCATCTCAGCGCACCGCCTCCAGCGCGGCCACCTTCATGGCGGTGTGAGCGGGAGCGAGCGTGCCGATCGCGGCGGCCAGGTAGGCGCACGCGACGATCACGAAGAAGGTCGCGCCCGTGACAGGCAACCAGATCGTACCGGTGAGCAGGTATCCGTACGCGGTCATGGTCGCCGCGGCGATGACCGCGCCCGTGACGACAGCGGTGGTGGCGACCAGCAGGCACTCGACCATGAGCGCGCCCGCGATCCGCGACCGTCGTGCTCCCGCCAGCCTGAGCAGGGCGAACTCGCGCCGCCTGGACAGGGTGGAGCCGATCAGCACGTTGACGGCGGAGGCGCCCGCGTAGCCGCCCAGGATCGCCACCACCATGAGGATGATCCACTCGTCCTCGCCGGCCTGCGCGGCCACCTGCGCCAGATGCGCGTCCCGGTCCGTCGCGTGCACGCCGGGGGCGACCACGGCCAGCTGCTCGTTGATCGCGGCCAGGGTCGCGGCGTGGCCGGCTTCGGGGGCGAACGTGACGTACACGGCGGTCGCGAAGGGCTCCAGGAGGTGCGGCACGAGCGCCGGCAGCGGCATGATCAGGTCGCTCACCCCCATCGGGTCGCGGTACGTCGTGCGCACCACCGCCGTGCCCGGCGTCCCGTCCGGGTACAGGAACCTGACCCTGTCACCGATCCGCCAGCCCTTGTCCTCGGCCACGAGGTGCGACACGCCGATGCCGCCCGCGCCGAACTCCGCCCAGCTCCCGGAGACGACCTCGTAGGACAGCACCGCACGGAAACCGGCGGGGTCGACGCCGATCACGGTGCCGTTGGAGCGGGAGGTGGGCGGGTCGTCGATGACGAGGCGCGCGGAGACACTCGCCGACGCCGCCGCGACCCCGAGTGTGCGTGCGACGGCGCCGGCGGCGCTCAACGGCACGCCGAGCTGGACGCCTCCGGCCACGACCGCGTCCGCCGTGACCTGCTCGGCGTACACCCTGAAGCGCGCCTGCGCGTTCGCGCCGTCCTGGAGCAGCAGCACGGAGCCGACCGCGACCAGCAGCGTCAGCGGAACCGACACGCCCGCCGCCCGGCGCAGGTCGGAGCGGATCGCCCGATCGGCGAGGAATCCGCCGGACCAGCGGCGCAGGAGCGGACCGGCCGGGGCCAGCGCGCCGCGCAACAGGTGCGGGCCGAGCAGCGCGGCGGCCCCGGCGAGCAGCGGGAACGCCGTCACCACGAGCAGCATCGCGATCGTGCCGCCGAGCGTCGGCACTGGGCCGCCCAGGGCGAACGCTCCGGCCAGGCAGGCCAGGGCCGCCGCCGCCAGCACCCCGCCGGACACCGCGCGTGCGCGCCCCGGCTGACGGGCGGGGACCTCGGACTCGCGCAGCGCGTCGAGCGGCGCGACGCGCGTGGCGCGGCGGGCCGGGAGCCACGCCGCCACCAGCGCCGAGAGCACCGCCGCGCCGAATCCGGCGAGCAACGCCACCGGCTCCGCGCCCACCGCCGAGCCCCGGGCCATGAGCCCCTGACCGACGAAGAACCGCCGCGCCAGCTCGGCCAGGGCGACGCCCGCGACCGTGCCGGCGACGCCACCGAGGGCGCCGATGAGGACCGCCTCCCAGACGATCATCCGGCGGATCAGCCGGGGCCGGGTGCCGACGACGCGCAGCATCGCCAGCTCCCTGCGCCGTCGCCCGATGGAGACGGTCAAGGTGCTGGAGATGACGAACACGGCGAGCGTCAGCGCCAGCGACGCGATGACCGTCAGGAACCCGCTCGAGCCGCCCGCGAGCTCGGCCTGACGCAGGTCCAGCTGCAGGCTGCCGGCCCGCGCCGCGCCGGTCACCACCAGCAGGCCGGGGACGGCGTCGCGCAGCGCCGCGACGTCCGTCGTGGACACCAGCGCCAGCACGGGCGCGCCGCCGAGCCTGGCGGCCGTATCCGGGGCGAAGAACAGCGCGTGCTCGAACTGCTCGCCCGCGCGTCGCGCGACGCCGCTGACGGTGTACGTCTCCGTCCCGTTCGCGAGCCGGATCCGCACCTCGTCGCCCACGCCGGCGCCGGCTGCCGCCGCCACGGACCCGTCGATGACCACGTCGCCGGCTCTCCTGGGTGCGTGCCCGTCGGTCAGTGCGGCGCCGTCCGCGACCGCGGTGGACCAGGGATGCCCCCACGAGCGGGTGAACGCGTCACCGACCACCGTGCCGTCCCGCGCGACGAGGTAGGCGGGGAACGGGGTCTCCAGGGCGGCCGAGGTCACCCCCGGGGCGTCGCGGACGGCGTCGATCTGCCGCTCGGTCAGCCGGGGCGGCGCGGGCAGGTCGAGCGTGAGCCCGCTCGTCAGCCGGACGCTCGGCGGTGGCTTCACCACCGCGTCCACCGCCGTGAAGCGCCAGCTCGTCACGCTCGCCGGCCCCTGCCGGTCCTGGGCGTGGGCGATCAGGAGGGTCGCCGTGACGAGCGCGGCTCCTGTCGCGACCGAGAGCAGCGCCGCCAGGATCGCCGTCTTGCGGCCCGCCAGGCTCCGCCAGGCCAGGGTGATCATGCGGCCGTCCGTCCCTGGGCGAGGCGGCGCAGCACGTTCTCGGGCGACGGGTCGTCCATCTCGTCCACGACGCGTCCGTCTCGGAGGAACACCACGCGGTGCGTGGCCGCGGCGGCCGCTGGATCGTGCGTCACCATCACCACCGTCTGCCCGAGCTGCTCGACCGCGAGCCGTAGGAAGCTCAGCACCTCGCCGCCCGTGTGGGAGTCCAGGTTGCCGGTGGGCTCGTCGGCGAACACCACGGCCGGGCGGTGCGCCAGCGCCCGGGCGATCGCGACCCGCTGCTGCTGGCCGCCGGACAGCTCGCTCGGGCGGTGCCCCAGCCGCTCGCCCAGCCCCAGCACCCGCACCAGCCGCGCCATCCACTGCCGATCGACGCGGGGGCCGCCGATCCGCTCGCTCAGCGTGATGTTCTCCTCCGCAGTGAACGTCGGGATGAGGTTGAACGCCTGGAAGACGAACCCCAGCCGGTCCCGCCGCAGCGTCGTCAGCCTGCCGTCCGGCAGCCGTGCCAGGTCGGTCTCCCCGATCAGCACCGACCCCGACGTCGGCCGTTCCAGCCCCGCCAGGCAGTGCAGCAGCGTGGACTTCCCCGATCCCGACGGCCCCATGATCGAGGTGAACCGGCCCGCCTCGAACCCGACGGAGACCCGGTCAAGAGCCGTCACCAGCGAGCCGCGGTGACCGAACGTGCGCGTCAGATCGACCGCGCGGACGACGACAGGCCGCCCGGCGACGCCTGCGTGCGAAGACGAAGAAGACATGCCTCCATCTCAGGGGAGGCCCCCGCCCGGCGCGATCACGAAGGCGACCCTCTTCGAGGTAACGCAGGCGTTACCCCCGGCGGGCCCTCAGCCCGGCCTGCGAGCGAAGACGAACGCCTGCGGCCGCTCACCGTCCGGCTCCAGCAGCAGCTGGGCCTCGATCTCGAACCCGGCCGCACGCACCCAGCCGGCCACCTGCCCGGCGTCGCGGCGGTGCACGCGGACCTTCATCGGGTGCCCCCCGTACCCCTGCGTCTTGAGCCGTACGTCGCCGCCCACGTGGAACAGCAGATGCAACGGCGCGCCCGGACGCAGCGCGCGGTGGAAGCGGCCGAGCACGCCGGGGACCTCGGCGTCGGGCAGGTGGATCAGGGACTGCCAGGCGATGACGCCACCCAGGGAGCCGGGCTCGGCGTCGAACTCGGTCATCGAGCCGACCTCGAAGCGCAGCCCGGGGTGCTCGCGGCGGGCCAGGTCGATCATCGCGGGCGACAGGTCGATGCCGTACGCGCTCACGCCCAGGTGGTCGAGGTGGGCGGTGACGTGGCCGGAGCCGCAGCCGACGTCCGCCACCGGGCCGCCGCCCGCCGCGCGCACGCTCTCGGCGAAGAGCTCCAGCGGGAGGCGCAGATACGGGCGCTGGGGGACGGCGTCACGGACGTACGCGGCGTAGCTCTCGGCGACGGTGTCGTAGGAGTCGCGGGTGTCGGTCAGCCAGTCATCCATTCCCATGCGGCAGCACCCTAAACCCTCCCGTCGCCTACGTACCGTGAGCCTCTTTGTACGAATTTTTTCAAAATGGCCCCAATATGCCATACCTTGACCTACTGTTTCGGCACATATGAACAACCTTCCTCATTCCAGACTCGCGGCCATCGCGGCCGCGGGCGTGGCCCTCACCGTGGCCGCGTCCTCGCAAGTGTTCGTCATGGCCGGCTCCGCCTCGGCCTCCACCTCCGCGGTGAGCCGGCAGGCACTGCCGGCTCCGGCGCAGGCGGTCCCGGCTCCGGCGGCCGTGAACAGCGCCGCGCAGAGCAGCGCCGCGCTCGCCAACAAGTCGCTTGCGACCGCCAACCGGATCTACCGGTCCGGGCGCTTCGTCGACGTGAACTGCAGGCCGGGCTCGCTGCCCCGTGGCAGCACGGCCGCGTACAAGCGGTTCCTGACGCGCGTGACCACCTGCCTGAACAACGCGTGGTCCCGCCAGTTCCGCAAGGCGAAGCTGCCCTTCTCCAAGCCGCGGCTGCGCATCGTCACCCGTAAGGTGAACACGCCCTGCGGCAAGTGGAACACCGGCGCCGAGGCGGTCTACTGCTCCGCCGACCGCACGATGTACATGTGGATCAGCAAGACGCAGCTGCGCCAGCCGTTCCCGCTGGGCATCACGCGGCTCGTCGCCCACGAGTACGGCCACCACGTGCAGCAGATCTCCAAGATCTGGAGCTACTACTGGACGGCCCGCGCCAGGGCGAGCAAGTCGCAGCAGCTGGCGCTCTCGCGCCGCTCCGAGCTGCAGGCCGAGTGCTTCTCCGCGGTGTTCATGTCCACCCTGCAGGGCCAGCCGGACTTCACCGACCGCGAGTGGGACTACACCGTGGACTGGTTCAGGAAGAACGGCGCCAAGGGCTGGCCGCAGAACGACCACGGCAGGGGCCCCACCCAGGCGACCTGGATGACGCGCGGCTACAACAGCGGCTCCCCCGCCGCCTGCAACACGTGGAAGGCCTCCGCCAGGGCCACCCTCTAAGCGTGCAGCGGCAGCTCACATGAGCTGAACAAGGGCCGGACCCCGCTCGGGTCCGGCCCTTCTCCGTGCCTGCCGCCCCCAGGGGGTCAGCCGTCGTCCTCGCTCCTGGTGACGGTGGTGACGTCCACGAGGCCCGAGATCTCCAGGACGGGCTCCAGCAGCGGGTTGGCGACCACCCTGATCCGCCCGGCATGGGAGAACAGCACGGTCAGTCCCGCGCTGTCGAGGTACTCGACCGCGCTTAGGTCCACCAGCACGCTGGCGCCCGACGTCCTGGTGAGCGCGTCGTCCAGGGTGGCGGCGTTGCTCATGTCCACCTCGCCGGTGACGGCGAGCACCGGGGTGCCGTCGGGCAGCTCTGAAGTGACCAGGTTCAGGGGTGCGGTCATCGGGCGATCCTCGCATGCATGTCGACGATGGTGCCGGCGGCGCCGGGCTGGATGGTGACCTCCTGCATGAGGGCGCGCATGAGGGCGACGCCACGGCCGCGGTGGGGGTTGGCCTCCGGCTGCGGCGCCTTCCACCGGCCGGTGTCGGCCACGGTGAGGCGGACGTCGTCGCCGGTCGCCACCGCCCGCAGCCGGATCGTCTCCCCCGGGCTGTCGCGGTGTCCGTGCTCGATCGCGTTGGCGCACGCCTCGCCGGCCGCGACCAGGATGCTCTGCGCCTGCGCCGAGGTGACCTGGCAGCGGCTCAGCCAGGTGCGCAGCGCCGAGCGTACGGGGGCGAGCTGGCTGGACTCGGCGGGGAAGGCGACCTCCAGCGGCGCGGGCTGCCGGTAGAGGAGCAGGGCGACGTCGTCGCTGTAGCCGCCGTCGGGGGCGAGCCTGGCCATGACGTCGGTGGCGAGGTCCTCGATCGGGGTGGACCGTCCGTCCTGGACGGCGGCGCTGGCCTGGTCGATGCCCGCCGTCAGCGGCTCGCGGCGCCGCTCGACCAGCCCGTCGGTGTAGAGCAGCAGCGTCGAGCGGGGTGGCATCGTGCACGTCGCCTCGGAACGGGGCCGGGCCGGCCGGACGGCGAGCGGCGTGGAGCGGCCGCCCTTCAGCAGCGTGGTGCCGCCGTCGGCGCGGGCCAGGATGCCGGGCGGGTGGCCGGCGCTGGCGTAGACGAGGTCTCCGGTGGCGGTGTCGAGCACCCCGCAGAAGACGGTGGTGCATTTGGCGCCGGGGATGAGCGCGGCGAACCTGTCGAGGGTGGTGAACACCTGGGCGGGGCTGGAGTTCTGCAGCAGCAGGGCGCGGCAGGCGCTGCGCAGCTGGCCCATGACGGCGGCGGCGGCGAGCCCGCGGCCGACACAGTCGCCGACGACGATGCTGATGCGGGCGCCGGCCAGCGGCACGATGTCGTACCAGTCGCCGCCGACCTCCAGGGGCCGGCCGGCCGGCTCGTAGCGGACCGCGAAACCGTCGGGGAGCGTGGACGGGCCGAGAATGGCCCGCTGCAACGCCACCGCGGCCTCGCGTTGCTGGTCGAGCTGGTGCACGCGGTGCAGCAACTGCCCGAGGTGCCCGGCCAGCAGGGCGAGCAGCGTCTGGTCCTCGGTGGAGAAGGGCCGGTTCTGCCCCAGATCCACCCACACGGCCAGCAGCCCTTCGGGATGTTCGAGTGTGATGCCGGCACCATCGGTCTCGGAGGCGACCGGCCGCAGCGGCGGCTGCTCACGCAGCCCGCTCAGCGCCCCCTGAAGCTGCTCGGGCAGCTCGTCCCAGTCCTGGCCGTCCGGAACACGAACGAGAACGGGCGGCCCCTCCCCGGGAGCGAGTGGTGCCTCCGCGTCCGTCCAGAGGGCGGCGAGGACCTGGCGGGCGCGCCAGACCTCCTGGAGGGCGGCGAGGCCGGCGGAGAGGGCGCCGGCCAGATTGTCGGCCTGGGAGGCGCGCATGCTGAGCGCGGCCAGCGCGCTCTCGCGCTGCACCAGGTAGTGCTCGGCGGTGACGTCGCGGAGCGTGCCGACGACCCGGCGGCGACGGGTGTCGGGATCGGTGACCTTGTTGAAGGTGACCGCGATCCAGACCAGGTGGCCGTCGCGGTGGACGGCCGGGATGACGCCGCTCCCCCTGCCCTCCCCGACGAGCCGGCCGAACAGCTCGGCGACCAGCGCGTGGCCCTGCGGGTCGGTGTCCTGGTCCGGCCACCACGGGTGCAGCGGCGCGTACGGCAGGCCGTCGGTCCCGTAGCCGAGGATGTCGGTGAACGCCGCGTTGATCTCGATGACCGCGCCGTCCTCGTCAGTGACGAAGAACGCCTCCTGCAACGAGTCGATCATGGCGTTGCGCCAGCGGGTGTGGTGGTTGCGCATCCGCGCCAGCTCCACGTTGGCCCTGGCCCGCGCCAGCAGCTCGGCCGCGGAGAACGGCTTGACGAGGTAGTCGTCGGCGCCCGCCGACAGCCCCTCGATGGCGGCCTCCTGCCCGGCGCGCGCCGACAGCAGCAGCACCGGCACCCCGGCCGTACGGGGGTCGGAGCGCAGCGCCGCGACCAGGGCGAGCCCGTCGAGGTGCGGCATCATGACGTCGCTGACCACGAGGTCGGGCGCGTCGGCGCGGACGGCGTCCAGGGCGCGCAGGCCGTCGCCGACGGCGCTGACCTGGTAACCGGCGCCCCTGAGCAGCCTGACGAGGTATTCGCGCATGTCGCCGTTGTCGTCGGCGACCAGCACCCGGGGCGGCGCGCCGTCGCCGGGCGCCGCGGTGCGGGCGTCGGCGGGCAGCTCGCCGCCGGGATCGTCCTCGGGCAGCCAGCGCATGACCTCCTGCACGTACGCGTTCCCGAGCGCGGGGACCGGCTCGCCCGAGCGGGCGGGCACGACGCTGCCGGCGGGCAGGTGCGCCGCGCCGAACGGCAGCCGGATGGTGAAGGTGGTGCCCTCCCCCTCGGCGCTGGCCGCGGTGATGGTGCCGCCGTGCAGCGCCACCAGCTCCTGGACGAGCGCGAGACCGATGCCGCTGCCCTCGTTGGAGCGCGAACGGGCGCTCTCGATGCGGTGGAAGCGCTCGAACAGGCGGGGCAGCTCGTCGGCGGCGATGCCGATGCCGGTGTCGGAGACCGTCACCTCGGCCTGCCCGTCGCGCGCGGTGACGGCGACGGTGATGGAGCCGTCGAAGGTGAACTTCAGCGCGTTGCTGAGCAGGTTGAAGACGACCTTCTCCCACATCTCGCGATCGACGCAGACCGGCTCGGGCAGCGGCGGGCAGTGCACGCGGAAGACCAGGCCGGCCTTGTCGACGGCGGAGCGGAAGACGCTGGCCAGCTCGGCGGTGACGACCGCCAGGTCGACCGGCTCGTAGCGGGCCTGCATGCGGCCGGCCTCGATGCGGGAGAAGTCGAGCAGCGTGTTGACGAGCTTGCCGAGGCGCAGCCCGTTGCGGTAGATGACTTCGAGGTCCTGCAGCACCTGAGGCTCGGCGTCGGCGAGTGCGGCGCGCAGCTCGCTCACCGGCCCCATGATCAGCGTGAGCGGGGTGCGGAACTCGTGGCTGATGTTGGAGAAGAAGACGGTCTTGGCGCGGTCGAGCTCGGCCAGCTCCTCGGCCCGCCGCTGCTGGGCCTCGTAGCTGCGGGCCGAGGAGATGCCGGCCGCGACGTGGCCGGCGGCCAGCTCGATGAAGCCGCTGTAGCGCTCGTTCAGCGGCCGGTAGCGGTTGAGCGCGACCACCAGGAACCCGTACGGCGCGCTGCCCTGCCGCAGCAGCGGCACGGCCAGCGCCCGCGTGGGCGGCTCCGTCCAGGCGCCGCAGGGCAGGTCGCGGAACGGGTCGCCGTCCAGCTCGACCAGCGTGGCCTCGCCCGCAGCCAGCTCCTCGGCCGGCCACACTCCTGCCGCGTCGGCGGGGGCCGCGGGGTGGCCTGCCGCGATGCCGGTCGACGCGGCCAGCCGCGCGCGGCCGTCCTCGTCGAACAGGTATGTCAGCGTGAACGGCAGGTCGCGCGGGTTGTGGCCGAACTGCCGCCCCGCGAAGGCCAGCATCTCCTGCTCGGTGCGCACGACGCTGGGGTCGGAGCCGAGGTCGCGCAGTGTCGCCATGCGCCGCTCGCCGGTGACCCGCTCGGTCTCCTCGCTGACCACACAGAGCATGCCGACGACCGCGCCGCCGTCGTCGCGCAGCGGGCTGTAGGAGAACGTGTGGTACGTCTCCTCGGGGTAGCCGGCCCGCTCCAGGAAGAGCAGCAGCGCCTCGTCCCAGGTGGCCTGCCCGGTGCGCAGCACGGCGTCGATGCGGGGGCCGATGTCGCCCCAGATCTCGGCCCACACCTCGGCGGCGGGCCGGCCGAGCGCCCACGGATATTTGTGGCCCAGAGTGTCGCGGCGGTAGGCGGCGTTGCAGAAGAACGTCAGCTCCGGCCCCCACGCCATCCACATGGAGAAGCGGGACGACAGCAGGATGCTGACCGCCGTGCGCAGGCTCTGCGGCCAGTCCTGCGGCGGGCCGAGCGGGGTCGCGGCCCAGTCGACGGCGGCCAGGTCGCGGCCGACCTCGTCGTCGGCGGAGAAGATCGCCGTGCCGCCCGCGGGCGCGGGCCCGCCGTCGTCCTCGGGTGCCATGCGGACCCTTTCCTCTGCGGCGAGCGTGGGGCTCGCCGCCAGCTGGGTGGTCGTGGGGTCGCCGACCGCGGCCAGCGGATCCGGTGCGCGGCCTCGGTGCTACGGCCGTACGTAGAATAGAGCAATTCCTCCATGCGGGGCCGCGTCGACCGGCCCCGCACCTCAGGCCACCGGCGATCGATCCGCCACGGTGCGTAAACTGAGCGCACCCCTCGGCCAAGGCGCCCGCACGTTTCGCCACGGCGTCCGCCTCGTCCGTCCCGCCCCTCCCTTCAGGAGCCTTGGTGCAGCACGACCACGGTCTGACCGTCACTTACCAGCCGCATTCTGCTCGCATCCATGTCCTGGTCGTGTCAGGAGACCTCGACCACCACACCTCCTCGCGTCTGCAGGCGGCGCTCGACGACGTGACGCTCGCACCAGGTGACGCGCTGGTGGTCGATCTGTCGGCGCTCACGTTCTGCGACTCCACCGGCGTCTCGATCCTGGTCACCGCGCATCAGCGGGCGCGGGAGGCGGGCGCGCGGGCGGCGCTGGCCGGGCTGGCCCCCGACATCGCCCACGTCTTCAAGATCATGGGGCTCAACCGGCTGCTCTCCTTCCACGACACCACCGCGGACGCCATCGCGGCCCTGGGGTGACGCCCTCCTCGCGCGGGGAGCGGAAGCGATAGTTCCAGCGTGGAAAGCCCGATACCCTTCGTTGCAATTCACCGCAAATCGCCCACTATGGGGAGCGCACTTTGACCGCATACGCCGACGCCGGCCGGCTCCGGATAGAACAGCTCCTGCGTGAGCAGGACGAGACGATCCTCAAACGCTGGACCGACCTCGCGCTCGCCACCGTCGGAGGCCGCGCCGACCGTGGTGTGCTGGCCGGTCGCCTGCGCGACATCTACCAGGCCCTGCGGCAGTCGCTCGGCGAGGGCGCCGACACCAGCGACCTGCGCGGCCTGCTCGCCGACCTGTCCAGGGCGCAGGCCAGGGAGGGCTTCACCCCGTCGGAGACGGCCACCGTCGTCTTCAGCCTCAAGGAGGCCGTCTACGCGCTGCTGGAGAACGAGGAGGACTTCGCCGGGCTGCGCGGTTACATCTGGCTGTCGCGCCTCATCGACGACCTCGGGCTGTTCACGTTCGAGACGTTCGTCACCGCCCGTGAGCGGATCATCTCCGACCAGGCCGAGCAGCTGCTGGAGCTGTCCACGCCGGTGGTCAAGCTCTGGGACGGCATCCTCGCGGTGCCGCTGGTCGGCACGCTCGACTCCGCCCGTACGCAGGTCGTCATGGAGAAGCTGCTGCAGGGGCTGGTCGAGACCGGCTCCGAGCACGCCGTCATCGACATCACCGGCGTGCCCGCGGTCGACACCCAGGTCGCCCAGCACCTGCTCAAGACCGTCGTCGCCGCGCGGCTGATGGGCGCCGAGTGCGTCATCTCCGGCATCCGCCCGCAGATCGCCCACACGATCGTCACGCTCGGCATCGAGTTCGGCGACATCGTCACCAAGGCGACGCTGGCCGACGCGCTGGCGTACACGCTGCGGCGCAGCGGCGTGCAGTTCAGGCGGTCGGCCGACAAGCAGATCGTCGTGGGGCTGGAGCAGGCCTGATGGAACGTGTCCCCGTTCTCAAGCTCGGTGACCTGCTGATCGTCTCCATCCAGATCGACCTGCAGGACCAGAGCGTCCTCATGCTGCAGGAGGACCTGGCGGACGCGATCGTGAACAACCGGGCCCGCGGCGTGATCATCGACATCACCGCCGTGGAGATCGTCGACTCCTTCATCGGCCGCATGCTCGCGACCATCGCCTCCATCTCCCGGATGCTCGACGCCGAGACCGTCGTCGTGGGGATGCGCCCCGCGGTCGCCATCACGCTCGTCGAGCTGGGGCTCTCGCTCGGCGGCGTGCGTACCGCTCTCAACCTCGAAAAGGGCGTGGCCATGCTCAAGGAACGCGACGAGACCGGCGATGCCGCGGTGCCGGAGTGACCTCACCCATTGAGCTCGCCATCGCGGGCAACAGCGACGTGGTCATCGTGCGCCAGCAGGTCCGCACCAGCGCGCAGCAGGTGGGGCTGTCGCTGGTGGACCAGACCAAGCTGGTGACCGCGGCCAGTGAGCTCGCCCGCAACGCGCTCACGTACGCCGGTGGCGGGCGCGTGCTCATCGAGGTGGTCAGCAACGGCCTGCGTGACGGCCTGCGCCTGACCTTCACCGACGAGGGCCCTGGCATCTCCGACCTGGACCAGGCGCTCACCGACGGGTGGAGCACCGGCGGCGGGCTCGGCCTGGGCCTGAGCGGCTCGCGACGGCTGGTCGACGAGTTCGACCTGCACTCCGAAGTGGGCGAGGGCACGCGGGTGACGGTGGTCAAGTGGGCCAGATGATCCGCTCCCGGGACGAGTCCTGGGTCCGCGTGGAGGACGCCAGCGCCATCGGAGCGGCCCGCAGGACCGCGATGACGCTGGCCGAGTCGTGCGGTTTCGACGAGCACGACCGCGGCAGGGTCGCCGTCGCCGTCAGCGAGGCGGCCTCCAACCTGGTCAAGCACGCCGCGGAAGGCGTGATGCTGATCCGGTCGCACCCGGAGACGGACGCCGCCGTCGAGGTGATCGCCATCGACAAGGGTCCCGGCATCCACGACCTGTCGCGCGCGGCGCGCGACGGCTACTCCACCACGGGGACGCTCGGCCTCGGCATGGGCGGCATCGCACGGATGGCCTCGGCCCACGACGTCTACACCGTCCTGGGGCGCGGCACCGTGGTCGGCATGTGCTTCACCGCCACGGGCACCACGCCCCCCGTCTCGCTCGCGAGCGGGCTGGCCCGGCCGATCGGCGAGGAGGCCGTCTGCGGCGACGCCTTCGCCTACGTCGAGTCGGGGAACACGGTGATCGCCATGCTGTGCGACGGCCTTGGCCACGGCGAGCCCGCGGCCGCCGCCTCCCGCCAGGCGGTGCGGGTCTTCCAGGACCATTACGACCTGCCCGCGGTGCAGCTGCTCGAGCGCATCCACGACGCGCTGCGCGGCACCAGGGGCGGCGCGGTGTCCGTCGCCCGCCTCGACCGGGCGGCCGGCGTGATCCGCTACGCCGGGCTCGGCAACGTCTCGGGCTGGATCGTGCACGCCGACGGCCGCCAGGGCATGATCTCCCTGCCGGGCATCGCCGGCCACCAGCGCGACAGGCTGCGCGAGTACGACTACGCCGTCCCCCCGCACAGTCTGCTCGTCCTGCACTCCGACGGGCTGACCGAGCGCTGGGACATCAGCAAGCTCCCCGGCCTGTCCGCGCACACCCCCGTGGTCGTGGCCGCCACCCTGCTCAGGGACGCCGGCACCCGCAGGGACGACGCGACCGTGCTGGCCGTGCGGGCCGCGCCGTGAGCGGCGACCGGCTGACCACCATCCGGGTCGACGACGACCAGGACGTCTACGCCATGCGCCGGCTGGGCCGCGAGGTCGCCGCCGCGCTGGAGATGTCGGAGCAGGACCAGATCAGGGTGGCGACCGCGCTCAGCGAACTGGGCAGGGAGATCGCGATGGAGCGCGGCGCCGGCATGCTCGTCACGTTCTCCCTCGACGCCGGCGAGCTGGTGGTCGAGCTGAGCTTCCCCGAGGCGACCGACGCTTCCGGCACCGAGGGCGTCACGCTGGCCGCCCGGCTCATGGACGTCGTCGACCGCGCCCGTCCCGGCCGGCTGGTGCTGCGCAAGCGGCTGCCGCGCGGCTCGGGCACGCTGTCGATCGCGCGGCTGCGCGCCAAGGTCGCGGCCATGGCGCCGGCCAGCGCCATGGACGAGCTGCGCCAGCAGAACCACGAGCTGGCCACCACTCTGGAGGAGGTCCGCCAGCTCAACGCCGAACTGGAGGAGACCAACCAGGGCGTCATGGCGCTGTACAACCAGTTGTCGGCCGAGCTGGAGGAGACCAACCGGGGCGTCGTCGCCCTCTACGCCGAGCTGGACGAGAAGTCGACGCAACTGCGGCAGGCCAGCGACGCCAAGAACCGCTTCTGGGCGACGGTCAGCCACGAGCTGCGCACCCCGCTCAACTCGATCATCGGCCTGGTGCGGCTGCTGACCGGGCCGGGCGGCGAGCCGCTGGGCGCCGAGCAGGCCCGCCAGGTCGAGCTGATCGGCTCCTCGGCCGAGACGCTGCTGACGCTGGTCAGCGAGCTGCTCGACATCGGCAAGGCCGAGTCGGGCCGCCTCGATCCGCAGGACACCACGGTCGATCTGGTCGCGCTGGCCGAGCGGCTGCGCATGACGATGTGGCCGGCGAAGGGCAGCGAGCGGGTGACGCTGAGCGTGCGCATCCCGCCGCCGCCGTTCACCATGGTGGCCGACGAGGCGATGCTGACCAAGATCCTGCGCAACCTGCTGGCCAACAGCCTGAAGTTCACCCAGGAGGGCGAGGTGCTGCTGGAGATCTCGCACGACGTGGCGGCCAGCGAGGCGGTCTTCACCGTGACCGACACCGGCATCGGCATCCCGGCCGAGCACCTCGATCGCGTCTTCGAGGAGTTCTACCAGGTGCCGGGGCCCGAGCAGACCCGGGTCAAGGGCACCGGGCTCGGCCTGCCGTACGCGCGGCGCCTGGCGGAGGCGATGGGCGGCACGCTCACCCTCACCAGCGAGCCCGGCGCGGGCACCACGGCGGTGCTGCGGCTGCCGTACGAGCCGGAGGACGTGCCCGTGGTGGGGCGGGTGCTGATCGCCGACGACGACGAGAACTTCCGTGCGGGGGTGCGGCGCATGCTGACCGGGTTCGCCGGGCACATCGACGAGGCCCCCGACGGCGCCGCGGCGCTGGCCGCGATGACGACGGCCCCGCCCGACCTGGCGCTGCTCGACCTGCTGATGCCGGGCCTGGACGGCGCGGCCGTGCTGCAGCGCATGGGCGACGACGAGCGGCTGCGCGACGTCCCGGTGATCGTGATCACGCTGGCCGTCGCGAACCGCCATCCCGAGGGGGCCGCCGCGGTGCTCGGCAAGCAGGGGCTGCGCAGGGACATGCTGCTCGGCGCGATCCGCCAGGCGATGGCAGGCGGCCATGCCTGACACCGTGCCGTTCACGGCGACGGTCCTCGTCGTCGACGACACCCCCGCCAAGCTGTACATCCTGTCGAGCTGGCTGCGCAGGGCCGGGTACGCGGTGGTGGAGGCGTCCGGCGGTCTGGAGGCGTTGCAGCGCATCGGCGAGATGTCGCCCGACCTGGTCGTGCTGGACGTCCGCCTGCCCGACATCTCCGGGTACGAGGTGTGCGAGCGCATCAAGAGCGACCCGGCGACCGCGTCCATCCCCGTCATCCAGATCTCCGGCGCCGCCATCTCCGCCGCCGACCGGGCGCTCGGCCTGCACCGGGGCGCCGACGGCTATCTGGCGGAGCCGATCGAGCCGGACGAGTTCGTCGCCACCGTGAAGGCGGCGCTGCGCTACCACCGGGCGCGGCAGCGGGCCGAGCGGCTGGCCGGGCGGCTGCGCGCGCTCACCGATCTCACGCTGGAGATGAACGCCGCGCAGACGTTCGACGAGCTGCTGTCCATCGCCGCCTCGGGCACCTGCCGCATCCTCGACCGGCACGCCGGGGTGGTGGCGCTCACGCCGGACGGGCGTACGCGCAGGCTGACCGCCGGGCCGCCGGCCGCCACCGCCGTCACCAGGACCGCGCCGCCCGCCGCCCTGGAGACGCTGGGCGAGCAGGCGCTCGGCCAGCAGCCCGGCACGGAGCTGCTGACCATCCCGTACGCCTACTGGTCGAAGGTCGCGCCCGGCACCCCGGCGCGGCGCGACATCGTGGCCGTCATGTCGCGCACCAAGCGCGACCGGCCGCCCGTCCTGATCGGCGTGGAGCCCGACCCGCCGCTGGACGAGGACGAGGAGAGCATGCTGCGCCAGCTCGGCCAGGCGGTCGCGCTGGCGGTGGAGGCGCTGCGCGCCTACGCCGAGGAGCACGCCATCGCCCTGACGCTGCAGCGCAGCCTGCTGCCGTCGCGCGTGCCGCAGGTGGCGGGGCTGGACATCGCCTGGCGCTACCAGCCGGCGGTGGACAACGTCGAGGTGGGCGGCGACTTCTACGAGGTGCTGGAGCTGGACGGAAAGGTGCTGTTCGCGGTGGGCGACGTGCAGGGGCACTCGCTGCTGGCCGCCACCGTGATGGCGGAGCTGCGGCACGCGCTGCGCGCCTCGCTCATCGGCAAGATCGAACTGGACCAGTCGCTTGCGCTGCTCAACGACGTGCTGCGCCGCTACCACCGGCGGATGACCGCGACCGTGTGCCTGATGCTGCTCGACCCGGCCACCGGGGAGGCGCAGATCGCCAACGCGGGCCACATCCCGCCGCTGCTGCTGGACGGCGAGGGCGAGGACGACGGCGCGGCCCGCTACCACGACAAGTTCGGCAACCTGCTGCTCGGCGTGGCCGAAGAGGTCTACAGGATCGACCGGGTGGTGGTGCCGCCGGGCGGGGCGGTGCTGATGTTCACCGACGGGCTGGTGGAGGACCGCGACAAATACCTCGACGACAGCCTGGAGATCGCCCGCCAGGCCGCCTCCGCGATCAGCGGCGACGTGAACGAGGCCGCCGACCGGCTGATCGCGGCCTTCGGGGCCCGCGAGGACGACGTGGCGCTGGTCATCGTCCGCCGCCACCGCTAGGACGCCGGCCGCCTGCCGGCGCGATCCGCACGCTGCCTCCGGTTGCTGAAAAGTTGCAGCCGTTCGTTGACAGCGGTGATGTTCACGTAAACACTCGGCGGCGAACGCCCGCTCACGACACCCCCGATCCCCGATCTCGCGTCAGCGCTGTGCGGCGGCACACCATGGCGACGCTCCGGCTCGCCCCTGGCCGACCGGCAGGACGCGACCTTCGCTCTCACGTACTAGGAGGACGGGCATGCTGAGATCCCTGGGGCGGGCGCTGGCCGCCGCCCTGCTGATCGCCGCCGCGCTGGTGGTCCCCTCGGCGCCGGCGCAGGCCGCGCCGCTGACGATCACGAACGGCACCCAGTTCCGCGACACCGCGGGCAACGTGCTGCACGCCCACGGCGGCGGGGTGCTCAAGTCGGGCGCCTACTACTACTGGTTCGGCGAGAACCGCAACGCCGACAACACCTTCCGCGCCGTGTCCGTCTACCGCTCGACCGACCTGGTGACCTGGGAGTTCCGGCGCGACGTGCTGACCAGGTCGTCCCACTCCGAACTGAACGTGGCCAACATCGAGCGGCCGAAGGTCATCTACAACGCCTCGACCGGCCGCTACGTGATGTGGATGCACAAGGAGAACGGCCGCGACTACGGCGAGGCGCGGGCCGCCGTCGCCTCCTCGGCCACGGTGGACGGCGGCTACACCTACCACGGCAGCTTCCGGCCGCTGGGCCAGCACATGTCGCGCGACATCACGCTGTACGACGACGGCGGCACCGCGTACATGATCTCGGCCGCGGACGAGAACTACGACCTGCACATCTACCGGCTGACCTCCGACTACCTGAACGTCGCCGCGCTGGTGGGCAACTTCTGGAACGACGCGCACCGGGAGGCGCCGGCGATGTTCAGGCGCGGCTCGACGTACTTCCTGCTGACCTCCGGCGCCACCGGCTGGAACCCCAACCAGGCCAAGTACGCCACCGCCTCCAGCGTCGCGGGCCCGTGGACGGGCTGGACGAACGTGGGCGACGGCACGACCTTCAACTCGCAGCCGGCGTTCGTGCTGCCGGTGCAGGGCAGCTCGACGACGAGCTACCTCTACATGGGCGACCGGTGGGCGGGCGCGTGGGGCGGGCCGGTGAACGACTCGCAGTACGTGTGGCTGCCGATCACGTTCCCCTCGGCGACGAGCATGAGCCTGAGCTGGCACGCGCAGGTCACGATCGACGCCGCCACCGGCGAGATCACCGGCTCGGGCGCCGGGCCGTCGTACCGGATCACGGCCCGGCACAGCGGCAAGGTGATGGACGTCGTCAGCGCCTCAACGGCCGACAACGCCGAGGTCAAGCAGTATCCGTGGAACGGCGGCGGCAACCAGAGGTGGCAGTTCCAGGACCTCGGCGGTGACTACTTCCGGCTGGTCAGCGTCAGCAGCGGCAAGTGCCTCGACGTCGCGAGCAACTCCACCGCCGACGGCGCCAACGTCATCCAGTACACCTGCGGCAGCGGCACCAACCAGCAGTGGCAGTGGGTCCAGACCGGCAGCTACCACCAGCTCAGAGCCCGCCACAGCGGCAAGTGCCTCGACGTGGCGAACGCGTCCACCGCCGACGGCGCCGACATCCAGCAGTACGCCTGCGGAACCGGCGCCAACCAGCAGTGGACCCGCACCCTGTCATGATCAGCCGGAGCGCCACTGGTCGAGGGCGGGCTTGAGGAAGTCGTGCAGCGCGGGCAGCTGCGGGACGAGGTCGAGGCAGGCGATGACGCGCAGCATGCCGATGGCTTCGGTGAAGCGCAGCACGTCGGGGTCGAGGGGCCGCAGGCCGCGGTCCTTCGCCCCCCGGTCGTAGGCGGCGGCGAGATCGGGGCCGAGGCCCGTCATGTCCCACTCGACGGGGCCGAGGGTGACCAGCTCGAAGTCGGCGTAAAGGTCGCCCTCGACGCCGGGGAAGATGTTGGCGGCCGGCGCGTCGCCGTGCACGGGCCGCAGCTCGATGCCGGGGAAGCGCTGCTCGAAGGCGGCTTGGGAGCGTACGAGGGGCTCGAGCTCCTGCCACTCGCGGCGGGCCCTGCCGAGGTCGGCGGCGCTGATGAGGTCGGGCCTGCCGGCGAGCCGGTCGAGGGCGCCCGCGATGAACTCGGGCTCGGCGGCGGACAGGAACTCCAGCGGCACCGGGCAGTCGCGCAGCGCGGCGTGCAGGCCGGCGACGCTCTCGGCGTTGGCCGCGTAGTCGGGCTCTCTGCCGCGGTCCTCCTCGACGTACTGCCACAAGGTCAGCGAGAAGCCGTCGCGCTGCACGGGCGCATGGGGCACGAGCGGGCTGGGCGGGATCACCGGCGTGCCCTGCTCGGCGAGCCAGCGCGTCACGTCCAGCTCCGTCTGCTGGCGCCGCGCGAGCAGGCCGAGATCGACGCACGCCGGCAGCACCACCGGCACCCTGGCCACGACGGGCGCCGGAGCGAGGTGCACGACCACGGAGAACAGGTCGTGCAGCACCTGTGCGTCGGTCACGGTGAGCCCGAGGTCGCGGCCCGCCCCCACGGCGGCGTCGAGGGCGGCGGCGGTGCGGCTGGCGAGGTCGGTCATGATCCCATCGTTTCATGCCGGGCGACCGGGCCCGGACGCTGACATCCTCCGCCACCGGCCGGTTATCGAATAGTAAGGTTCCAGGAGATCCGGAACGTGGTATCACAATGACGCATGGCCGACTTCACGCCACTCCTGCCCGGTGACCCTCAGCAGCTGGGCGGTTTCGAGCTGCTCGGCAGGCTGGGCGAGGGCGGGCAGGGCGTCGTCTTCCTCGCCAGGACCCCCATGGACGTGCGGGTGGCGGTCAAGTGGCTGCGCCCCTCCGACGACGGCGACGCCGTCGAGCGGTTCCTGCGGGAGGCGGAGGTCGCCCGGCGGGTGGCGGCGTTCTGCACGGCGGCGGTGCTCAGCACGGGCACCGAGCAGGGCCGCCCCTACATCGTCAGCGAATACGTCGAGGGCCGCTCGCTCGACCGGCAGGTACGCGAGGACGGGCCCCTTTCGGGCGGCGACCTCGAACGGCTGGCCATCGGCACCGCCACCGCGCTGGCCGCGATCCACGAGGCCGGGGTGGTGCACCGCGATTTCAAGCCGGGCAACGTCATCATGGGCGCCAGCGGGCCGCGGGTGATCGACTTCGGCATAGCCCGCACGCTCGACCCGGCCACGATGACGAGCAGCACGCAGATCGGGACGCCCGCGTACATGGCTCCCGAGCAGATCATGGGTCACGCGGTGGGCCCGGCGGCCGACCTGTTCTCCTGGGCCGGGACGATGGTGTTCGCCTCCTGCGGGCGGGCGCCGTTCGGCAGCGACGGCACGCACGCGGTGATGAGCCGGGTGCTGAACGAGGAGCCCGAGCTGGGGCTGCTCGACGGGCAGCCGGCCGACCTCGTACGCCGCTGCCTGAGCAAGGACCCGGCGCAGAGGCCCGCCGCGATGGAGGTGATCACCCACCTGCTGCGCGCCCCGCAGCCGGGCGCGAACCCGCTCGCCGAGGGCACGAGGCAGGCGGAGCCGCTGCCCGCCGCACCTTCAGCCGCGCCTTCAGCCGCACCTCCGGCCGCTCCTTCGGCCGGCCCGCCCACCGGTCCGTCCGGGCGCGGGCGGCGCGGGTGGCTGCTCGCCGCGGGCGCGGTGGTCGCGGCGGCCGCCGTGACCGCCGCGATCACGCTGCCCGGCATGCTCGGCGAGGACGCCACCCCGCGCGCCTCCGCCGCACCGGCCACGACCACGCCCGCCTCCAACTCCGCCACACCGACCACGACCAAGCTGCCCGGCGACGACATCACCCTGTACGAGAGCCCGTCCGACCCGATCACGCTCACCGCGTACGAGGTGGACGACGACGACTACGCCAGAAGGTCGCTGGACGG
Organism: Nonomuraea sp. NPDC004580; assembly: GCF_040609855.1. NCBI lineage: Bacteria > Bacillati > Actinomycetota > Actinomycetes > Streptosporangiales > Streptosporangiaceae > Nonomuraea > Nonomuraea sp. NPDC004580. The sequence goes on from NZ_JBEXLH010000063.1 coordinate 37,456, forward strand.
CGAGTTCGAGAAGTTCCCCGAGAACGTCGACTCGAAGGTCTCCCCCGACGGCCGCTACCTGGCCGGCAGGCCCGAGGACTACACCTCTGACGGCTACGACTCGATCCTCATCACCGACCGGCGCGACGGCTCCAGCTTCCGGGTGAAGACCGTGCGCAAGCCGCTGGACGCCGGCATCCGCACCTGGTCGAAGGACGGCTCGAAGATCCTGCTCAACGTCAACAAGCCGGTCGAGGACGGCGACGGCGAGGAGACCTGGCTCACCACGGGCTTCGCCATCGTCGACGTGGCCGCCGCCAAGGCCGACGTGGTGCAGGTGCCCGACGAGGACATCCGCGACAGCGACTTCGGCTGGGACGCCGACGAGCGGGGCGTGGTCATCGTCTACGGAGACGACGAGGGGCTGCGCTTCTACGAGCCCTCGGGCAAGCGCACCCGCGACCTGCCGGGCGTCGGACGGCTGGCGTCCGGCACGATGGACATCTTCTCGCCGTCCGGCCGCATGTTCACCACCAAGTGCCCCAAGGGCGCCGACGGCGAGACCTGCCTGTGGGACTCCGCCACCGGCGAGCAGGTGCGCCGCTTCTCCTCCGACTGCGACAAGATCCTCGGCTGGTACGACGAGTCGCACCTGTACTGCTGGGAGCACGACAACACCAGCAGGGACGAGGTCCGCGTGGTGGCCTTCGACGGCAGACTGGTCGGGCGGCTGCTGGACACGCCCGCCAAGTCCGACGTGGAGCCGTACTTCACCATCGACCCACCCACCTCCTGACTTTTCCAGACACAGGACCACCCCCACCCCGCGGGAGCATACATAAGAAGGTGATATAAATGCCTTATGCAAGCTGATCCCCCTTCTCCTCAGGTGGACGAGCTGGAGCTCGCGGCCGGTCTGGCCAGGATCAGGACGATGATGCGGATGTTCGACGTCCCCCGTGACCTGTCCATCACCGCGCTGTCCACGCTGGCGAACCTCGAACGCCTCGGCCCGCGCCGCCTCACCGAGCTGGCCGTGATCGAGGGCGTCACGCAGCCCGCGATGACCCAGCTCGTCTCGAAGCTCGAACGCGAGGCCCTGGCCGAGCGCCGGCCCGACCCCGAGGACGGCCGCGTCGTGCTGGTCTGCCTGACGCGGCACGGCCGCGACGAGCTGGCCAGGCGGCGCACCGCCCAGGCCAAGCGGCTGGCCGAGCTGGTCGCCGAGCTGCCCGAGGCCGACAGGGCCGCCATCGCCGCCGCGCTGCCCGCGCTCGACCGGCTGACCTCCCGGGCGCTCGGAGGCGGCGCATGAGCGGCGGCACCACCGGCAGTCCCTTCAAGCAGCCGAAGGCCGTTGCGCGAACGACCCGCCGGGAGCGGCTCCCGGCGGGTCGTTCATGTGCTCACCAGCGGACGGGGACCTCCTGGAGACCGCCGACGAGCAGGCCCTCCATGCGCTTGAGGTCCGTGGGCGGCACGGCCGGCTCCAGCGTGGGCAGCCTGCGCAGCAGGGTCTCCAGCGCGACCTGCAGCTCGGTGCGGGCCAGCTCCTGATCACCGCCGGAGAAAACCACGACCGCATCCACAGCGAGGCCGCCTTCGCCATGCGCTGCGGTGTCGCCCGATTCCGCCTCCTCCGGCAAGACCACCCGCCACCGCCTCAACCGCGGCGGCGACCGCCAAGCCAACGCCGCCCTCTACCGCGTCGTCCTATGCCGCCTGCGCAGGGACCCCGTACCTGCGCCTACATGCAACGACACACTTAGGACGGAATGTCCGAGAAAGAAATCATCCGCTGCCTCAAGCGCTACATCGCCCGCGAACTCCACCGGCTCATCACAGCAAACGATCAAGAACGCTCCGCTTGACATCCATAAGAGCATCCCGGGCCGTCCCGGGCTGGGCGGTCTCCGCCAGGCAGGCACAGTACGAGCATTTTTGAAACGTCCACTCCGACGCCCTCTCTCCCGGGACGGTGGCCTACGATCATGGGTTTCCGGGGTGCCGCGGCGGGGCCCTCACCCGTCTCCGCGTCCCGAGTGAGGGGAAGGCGGTTTCGTGACGCAGCTCGTCATCGACGGCCCTGCCGGGTCGATGATCCTCGATCCGGGGCGGTCGTACCGGTTGGGCCGCGACCCGGGATCGGACATCGTGGTCGACGCCGACCGGGTCTCGCGTCACCACGCCGTGCTCTGGTTCGAGGCCGGTCAGTGGCTGCTGCAGGACGCGGGCAGCCGCAACGGCACGTACGCCAGCGGCCGCCGCGTCCAGCGGGTCGTCGTGCAGGCGGGCGCCAGCGTCGGTCTCGGCCAGGCCAGCGGCGCCGGGATCGTCCGCTTCCGCGCCGCCGCCCTCGTCCCCTCCCCGCGTACGCCGGTCCTCTCGGAAGCCGCGGGGACGGTCCCCTCGGAAGCGGCGGGGACGGTGCCGTTCCCGCGCGCCGGCCAGTGGCGTGAGCCGGTCTCCGTCACCGACCTCGCCGGCGCGCAGGTCGCCCGCATCGGGCGGGCGCCCGACAACGACATCGTGGTCTCCGACCTGCGGGTGTCCAGACGGCACGCCGAGCTGCGGGTCACCGGCGGCGTGCACGAGATCGTGGACCTGGGCAGCCGGGGCGGCACGTACGTCAACGGCCGCCCGGTGCACCGGGCCCGCATCTCGCCCGACGACTTCGTCGGCATCGGGCCCTCGACGTTCCGGCTGGCGGGCGACACGCTCACCGAGTACGCCGACACCGGCGAGGTGTGCCTGCAGGCCCACGGACTGACCGTCACCGTGGACGGCGGCAAGGTGCTGCTCGACCACGTGACGTTCCCGGTGGGCGAGAAGTGCCTGCTGGCGATCGTCGGCCCGAGCGGGTCGGGCAAGTCCACGCTGCTGCGCGCGCTCACCGGCCTGCGACCGGCCGATGAGGGCGTGGTCACCTACGACGGGCGCGACCTCTACCGCGACTACGCCGAGCTGCGCTCCCGCATCGGGCTGGTGCCGCAGGACGACATCCTGCACAGCGTGCTGACCGTGCGCCGCGCCCTGCTCTACGCCGCCGAGCTGCGCTTCCCCGACGACACCAGCGGGCAGGAGCGGGAGCGGCGGGTGGACGAGGTGCTGGCGCAGCTCGGGCTCGGCCATCGTGCGGAGACCCGCATCTCGGCGCTTTCTGGCGGTCAGCGCAAGCGGGTCAGCGTCGCCCTGGAGCTGCTGACCAAGCCGTCGCTGCTGTTCCTCGACGAGCCGACGTCGGGGCTTGATCCCGGGCTGGACAAGTCGGTCATGCACCTGCTGCGGGAGCTGGCCGACGACGGGCGTACGGTCGCGGTGGTCACGCACAGCGTCGCCAACCTCGACGTCTGCGACCGGCTGCTCGTGATGGCGCCCGGCGGGAAGATCGCCTACTTCGGCCCGCCCGGGCAGGCGCTGCCGTTCCTCGGCTTCGACGACTGGGCGGACGTCTTCCTCGCCTTCGACGACCCGAGCCGCGACTGGGCCGGCGAGTACGCGCGCTCGCCGCTGCACCGCGAGTACATCACCGCCGACCTCATCGTGCCGGCGTCCGCGTCCTCCCCCGTGCGGCGGGCCGCGCCGCCGAAGCAGCAGAGCTGGCCGGAGCAGCTCGGCACGCTCGTACGCCGCTACTGCCGGGGCATCGTCGCCGACCGGCTGTTCCTCGGCATCACGCTCGTCCTGCCGGTCCTGATGGGGCTGCTGGCCAGAGTCGTGCCGACCGGCGACCTGACCGGGCCGCCCGGCACCAACGCGAGCGCCGCCAACCTGCTGCTGATCCTGTGCGTGGGCGGCTGCCTGACCGGGGCCGCCAACGCGGTGCGCGAGCTGGTCAAGGAACGCCCCATCTATCAGCGCGAACGCGCGGTCGGGCTGTCCAGGTCGGCCTACCTGTGCTCGAAGTTACTCGTGCTCGGCCTGGTCACCGTCGTGCAGGGCGTCGTGCTGACGCTGGTGGCGATGGTGAACGTCGAGACGCGCGACGAGGGCGTGTTCACCGCGCCGATGGCGGAGCTGGCGGCGGCCGTCGCGCTGCTGTCGTTCACCGCGATGGTCGTGGGGCTGCTCATCTCCGCGCTGGCGCGGACCAGCGAGACCACGATGCCGCTGCTCGTGCTGGTCACGCTGGTGCAGCTGGTGTTCTGCGGGGCGCTGGTGCACCTGGACGGCGAGGCGGTCATGGAGCAGGTCGCCTGGCTCGTCCCGGCCCGGTGGGCGCTGGCGGCGCTGGCGGCCACGCTCGACGTCGGCCGGCTCATGCCGCCCGGCGACGACGCGCCCGACCCGCTGTGGAGCCAGGACGCGGGCACGTGGCTGCTCGACATGGGGGTGCTGGCGGGGCTCGCGGTGGTGTGCTCGTTCGCGGTGGCCCGGCTCCTGCGCCGCCACGAGCCGGCCGTGATGCGCGCCCGCTGAGCCCACGGCGGCGGGCGGGCATCAGGGCTTCTACCGGGGGTTTTCTTCGCAGGAAATTCTCAGTTTTGCCTTATATGGTGACAAGCCCCCGAGGAGTCACCATGCCGCCGTGACCCCTGTCAGACGCCTGCGCGGGCCCAGGGGCACGGGGTGAAAGGATCAGGAAAGCGCGCAATGGGAGTCGTACACAAAGGGTTCAAACGGCGAGCACGACTTCTCCGCGAGGCGCTGCGCCCACCACGGCAGCTTCCGAGCTCGGAGCCGGCCAACTCCGGGCTCGCCGAAGGGCTCAAGGCACGCCGCCCCCCGAAGCGCACGCAGGTCGTCGACTACAACGTCCCGACCGTGCCGCGGCTGGTCCGCTCCCCCGTCTTCGTCATCGCCCCCGTACGCTCCGGCTCGACCCTGCTGCGCATGCTGCTGAACAGCCACTCCCGCATCCGCGCCCCGCACGAGCTGCACCTGCGCACCGTCGGCGTGGAGCTGACGCCCGGCTTCTCCGAGGCGTCGATGGAGGAGCTGGAGCTGGACCAGGTGGAGCTGGAGCACGTCCTGTGGGACCGCATCCTGCACCTGGAGCTGCTGCGCAGCGGCAAGGACATCATGGTCGACAAGACGCCGGGCAACGTCTTCATCTGGGAGCGGCTGCGTTACGTCTGGCCTGAGGCGAAGTTCCTGTTCATGCTGCGCCACCCGGAGGGCGTGATCTCCTCGCTGCAGAAGCGCAAGGACAACACCGCCACCAGGGAGTCGCTGGAGGCCACCGCGCTGAAGTACTTCAAGCCCCTGGAGAAGGCGCGCAGCACGGTCGGCGGATTGAGCGTGCGCTACGAGGAGCTCACCGCGCAGCCGGAGCAGGTGACCAAGGAGATCTGCGCCTACCTGGGCGTGGCGTGGGAGCCCGGCATGCTCGACTACGGCCGCCACTACCAGGGGCAGTTCGCGCCGAACCTGGGAGACCGCAGTGACACCATCAAGTCGGGCCGCATCCAGGCCGCCCGCAGGTTCGACGACGTCACGCTGCCGTCCAAGCTCGAAAGGTACGCCACCGCCTGGGGCTACCGCTAGGAGACGCGGGCCAGCCAGCGGCCGTGCGCCGTCCAGCACTCGGCGCCGGAGAAGCCGGCCGCCAGCGCGATGCGGCGCACGTCGTTGGCCGAGACCGTGGCCCAGCCGAACCACTCCCCCGCCAGCGCACCCCGCCGCAGCCGCAGCCGGTCCACCCTGCTGCGGGTGCCGGGCGGCGCGACCTCGGCCATGATCGTGCCGCCCGGCCGCAGTAGCTGCCTGAGCCGGTGCAGCAGCGCCTCGGGGTTGCCGCCGATGCCGATGTTGCCGTCGGCCAGCAGCGCCGTAGCCCACCGCCCGCCGCCGGGCACCTCGTCGAAGACGTCGCGCAGCAGCGCGAACCCGCCCGCCCGCCGGGTCAGCGCGACCGCGCGCGGCGTGATGTCGATGCCGAGCGTACGGATCCCGCGCCTGGTCAGCTCGGCCGTCAGCCGCCCCGGCCCCGACCCCACGTCGAGGGTGGGGCTGTCGCAGCGGCTCAGCAGTTCCTCGTCACCGTCGATGAGCCGGAACCAGCGGGCCGCCTCCAGCGGGACGAGCGTGCCGTCCACGTACTCGATCTCGGCCGTCTCGCCCGCGAGCGCGTCGGCGTACAGGTCCCCGATCATCGGCCCAGCTCCTTGACGGTGGCGGCGAAGCCGGAGCCTGGCGCGGCGGCGGCCACGGCGGCGGCGTCGGCGGCGGTGTCCACGTCGACCAGCTCGGGCAGGTGATGCACGCTCAGCTCGGCGCGGTCGAGCCGGTCGAGCTGGTGCTTGCCGGTCTCCGGGTGCGACATCGGCACGCCCAGCAGCAGCGACGGGTCGGGCCGGCGCAGGCCGAGCAGCCAGAAGCCGCCGTCGGCCGCGGGCCCGTACACCGCGTCGTGCTCCTCCAGCGCGTACGCCGCCTCACGCAGCAGCTCCGGCGTGACCTGCGGGGTGTCCATGCCGATCAGCACGACGGGTCCAGGGCGCAGCCGGTGGGCGTCGGTGAAGGCCGCTGCGAGCCGCTCGTCGAGCCCGGCGCCGCGCTGCGGGATCACCACGACGTCCGGCGGCAGCCAGCGGCCCGGCAGCCCGTCGAGCGCCAGGACCGGCCGGGCGGCCACCGCCGCCGCGGCGCGCAGGCTGTCGCGCAGCGCCGCCTCGGCCAGCGCCGCCGCCTCCTCCTGGCTGTACGGCGGCGTCAGCCGGGTCTTGACCTTCCCCGGCAGCGGCTCCTTGGCGATGATCACGATGTGCGGCTCGCGGGGGGTGTCGGAGTGGTTCAGGGTACTCATTCCTTCGCTGAGAGCCCGGCTGCGACGGGCCGCCCGGCGAGCAGGGCGACCATGACGGCCAGGGCGGACGCGGTGTAGAAGGCGGTGGCGAGGACGCCGGACCCGGCGGGGCCGTCGGCGTAGGCGATGGCGCCGGCCAGGGCCGTCCCCAGCCACTCCAGGCGGCCCGCCATCGCGGCCAGCGCGACGACGAGCAGGGCGTACCAGGAGTAGCCGGGGGTGAGCAGCAGCAGGAACGCGCCGCTGACCAGCAGCGCCCCGTCCCACGGCCGCTCGGGGTCCCCGTAGCGCAGGACGAGCAGGGCGACGGCGGCGAGCAGCACGATCGCCGCGTACGGCGCCCACGAGTCCGGCAGGAGCAGGCGCAGGACGGCGTAGCGGTTGCCGTCGCCGGCCGCGTCGTAGCGCTCCTCCTTGAGGTAGCCGGGCAGGTAGCCGATCAACGAGGGGCCGGAGGCCGGCACGTACGGCACGTACGACAGCACCACCACCAGCCCGGCGTGCCCCAGCGTGGTGAGCGCGCGCCGCCGGCTCAGGGAGCCCGTCAGAGAGCCCGCCAGGGCGCCCGGCAGTGCGGTGACGGGCAGCAGCTTGGCCGCGACGGCGGCGCCGAGCAGCGCGCCGCGCCCGCGTACGACGCTGAAGGCGAGCACCACCAGCAGCACGCCCAGCATGTCGACGTGCGCGTTGTTGACCGCCTCCACCGGCACGGCCGGGCACCACGCCCACGCCGCGGCCCGGCGCGGCCCCGCCACCCGGTGCAGCGCGAACAGCGCCCCCACGGCCAGCAGGAACCCCGCCACCTGCAGCGGCTGCTGCCCCGCGCCCTCCGGCGACAGCCAGTGGACGAGCAGGAAGTAGCCCTGCGCGAGCGGCGGGTAGATGGTCGGCACCGTGGGCCGGTTGATCCGCGTGCAGCCCCCGTCGGGCAGCGGATACAGCCCTTCGCAGTCCTGCGGGAACAACCAGGGGTCGCGCAGCCCGGCCAGCGCCGGGTCGGACGGCGGATAGGCGTACGGGGAGATGCCCGCGGCCTGCACCCGGCCGTCCCAGACGTAACGGAAGGAGTCGGTGCTGCTGCTCGGCGCAGCGGTGAGCCCGGTCGCGGCCAGCACGATCCCGCCGGCCAGGACCAGCGGGCCGAGCCGCCGCTCCGGCAGGCGCCGCGCCGCCCACAGCGCGGCTCCGAACAGCGCCCACGCGGCCAGGTACCAGCCCAGGCGGGGCGGCCCCGAGACCGTCACGACCAGGACGGCCGCCAGGGCGGCGAGCACCGCGCCGGCGGCGAGCATGCTTCGACTCACGCGCCGCAGCCTGGCACCCCGCGGCGGCGGCCGGGGCGTCACCGCGGCTGCCGTTCCGGGTCCGTAAGAACCCTTACGAACCCCTTACGCGCCGTCGCGCCGCGGTGGCGGACGGCTAGCGTCGGCGGCGTGAGAGTCATGATCACCGGCTCGGCCGGTTTCATCGGGCGGCACGTCGCCGGCGCCCTGGAGGACGCCGGGCACGACGTCGTCGGCCTGGACATCAGCGACGGCACGGACGTACGCGACCCGCGCGCACTCGACGAGCTGCTGCCGGGCGTCGAGGTCGTGGTGCACCAGGCGGCCAAGGTGGGGCTCGGCGTGGACGTCTCCGACCTGCCCGGCTACGCCTCGATCAACGTGTACGGCACGGCGGTGCTGCTCGCGGCCATGGCCAGGCACGACGTCAGGCGGCTGGTGCTGGCGTCCTCGATGGTGATCTACGGCGAGGGCCGCTACGCCTGCGCCGCCCACGGTGTCCTCAGACCGGGCCCGCGCACGGTCGAGGACCTGGAGCGGGGCCGCTTCGACCCGCCGTGCCCGGACTGCGGCGAGCCGCTGACCTGGGCGGAGGTCGGCGAGGACACCCCGGCCGATCCGCGCAACGCCTACGCCACCAGCAAGCTCGCCCAGGAGCACCTGGCCGCCAACTGGGCCAGGGAGACCGGCGGCAGCGCGGCGGCGCTCAGGTATCACAACGTCTACGGGCCGCACATGCCGCTCGACACCCCTTACGCGGGGGTGGCCGCGATCTTCCGCTCCGAGCTGCGGGCGGGGCGGGCGCCGCAGGTGTTCGAGGACGGGCGGCAACAGCGCGACTTCGTGCACGTACGCGACGTGGCCAGGGCGAACCTGGCCGCCGTCACCGCGCCCGTCCCTGATGGCACGCTGCGCGCCTGGAACATCGCCTCCGGCAGCCCGCACACCGTGGGCGAGATGGCCGCCGCGCTCGCCGCCGAGCGGGGCGGGCCCGGCCCGCAGGTCAACGGCCGCTACCGGCTGGGCGACGTGCGCCACATCGTCGCCTCGCCCGCGCGGGCCGCGGCCGAGCTGGGGTTCCGCGCCGAGATCGGGTTCGACGCCGGGATGAAGGAGTTCGCCCAGTCTTGACTGTCGATGTGATCCTGCCCTGCCTCAACGAGGAGGCCGCGCTCGCCTGGGTGCTCGAACGCATGCCGGGCGGCTTCCGTCCGATCGTGGTGGACAACGGCTCGACCGACCGTTCGCCGCAGATCGCCGCCGAGCTGGGGGCCGAGGTGGTGCGCGAGCCCGTACGCGGCTTCGGCTCGGCCTGTCACGCCGGGCTGCTGGCCGCGTCCAGCGAGGTGGTGTGCTTCATGGACGCCGACGCCTCGCTCGACCCGGGCCAGCTGTCCCGGGTCACCGCGCCGGTCGCGGGCGGCTCGTCCGATCTCGTGCTCGGGCGGCGGGTGCCCAGCGAGGCCGGCGCCTGGCCCGCGCACGCCCGGCTGGCCAACGCGGTCCTGGCGGGCAGCCTGCGCCGGCACACCGGGGCGCCCCTGCACGACCTCGGCCCGATGCGGGCGGCCAGGCGCGCGGCGCTGCTCGCACTCGGCCTGACCGACCGCCGGTTCGGCTACCCGCTGGAGATGGTGCTGCGCGCGGCGGCGGCCGGGTGGCGGATCGGCGAGGTGGAGGTGGACTACCTGCCGCGCAAGGGCCGCTCCAAGGTGACCGGCACGCTGCGCGGCACGCTGACCGCCGTCTCCGACATGCGCCGCGTGATGGCCGAGGTCCGCGCCGGCTGACCCGTGCCCCACGCCGGCCGGTCACCTCCGCGGCGCGCGCCGGCTCAGG
>NZ_JBEXLH010000064.1:0-47208 GCF_040609855.1 Nonomuraea sp. NPDC004580
GGGGCTCGCCGTCGAGCACGGCGCGGACGTGCACGCCGGCGACCCCGGCGGCCACCGGCGCGCGCAGCCAGAGCGTGACCCGCGCGCCGAGCCCGGGCCGCTGGTCGGAGACGTAGAGGGCGGACCCGTCGTGATGAGGCTCCCCGAGGTGACGCACTGTGCTCATCTATCCCTTGACGGCGCCGGCGGTCAGGCCGGAGACGATGTACTTCTGCAACCACAGGAACACGCCGACCGTGGGCACGGCGGTGATCAGCGTGGCCGCGGCGAACATGCCGAAGTTCGTGTTCCGGTGATCCCCCGCGATCATGCCGTACATGCCGACCGCGAGCGTCTTGCTCTCCGGATCGCGCAGGAACACGCTCGCCATCAGGAACTCGCTCATCGTGCCGATGAACGCCAGCAGCGCGGTGACCGCGAGGATCGGCGTGACCAGCGGCATGATGATGCGCCAGAAGATCTGGGCGTGGGTGGCGCCGTCCATGGTGGCGGCCTCGTCCAGCTCCTTGGGGACGGTGTCGAGGAAGCCCTTCATCAGCCAGGTGTTCACGCCGAGCGCGCCGCCGAGGTAGAGCAGCAGCAGGCCCCAGACGGTGTCGAAGCCGAAGGCCGGGTAGAGCTCGGTCACCCTGGTGAAGATCATGAAGATCGTCACGATGGCCAGGAACTGCGGGAACATCTGGATGAGCAGCAGCGCCAGCAGCCCGGTCCTGCGGCCGGCGAAGCGCATGCGGCTGAAGGCGTACGCGGCCATCATCGACAGCACCAGGCTGGCGAACGACGAGGCGAGCGCGATGAACACCGAGTTGAAGAACCAGCGCTTGAAGGGGTAGGCGTCGGAGGTCAGCAGGTCGCCGAAGTTGTCGAGGCCGGCCCCGGTGGGGAACAGCTCGGTCGAGGCCAGCGTGCCCAGCGGGTTGATCGCGGCCGAGACCACGAACAGGATCGGGAACACCGCGAACGCGCACACGGCCAGCACGAAGACGTGCCGCAGGGCGAGCTTCACGCGTAGACCTCCTCCTGCTTGCGGGTACGCCGGAAGGCAACGGCCGAGATGACGGCCACGATGGCGAAGATGAACACCGAGATCGCCGCCGCGAAGCCGAACTGCGCGCCGCTCGGCCCGAACGCCAGCCTGAAGGTGTAGGTGATGAGCAGGTCGGTGCCGCCGACCTGCGGGCTCTCCGCCGGGAACGGCCCGCCGTCGGTGGTCAGCGCGATGGCGTTGAAGTTGTTGAAGTTGAAGGCGAACGACGAGATCAGCAGCGGCGTGAGCGCGACGAGCAGCAGCGGCAGCGTGACCCGGCGGAACGCCTTCCACGGGGTGGCGCCGTCGATGGCGGCGGCCTCGGTCAGCTCGCGCGGGATGGCCTGCAGCGCGCCGGTGGTGACGAGGAACATGTAGGGGAAGCCGAGCCACAGGTTGACCAGCACCACGCCGAGCCTGGCGGTCCCCGTCTGGCCCAGCCAGTCGATCTCGGCCCCGAGCAGCTGGTTGATCAGGCCGAAGTCGCGGTTGAACATGTCACGCCAGACCATCAGCATCGCGAAGGCGGGCATCGCGTACGGCAGGATCAGCACGATCCGGTAGACACGGGTGCCGCGCATGCGCGGGTGGTGCAGGGCCAGGGCGACCGACATGCCGAGCGCGAACGTGCCGAGCACCGAGGCGAGGGCGAAGACGAGGTTCCAGCCCAGCACGCCGGCGAAATAGCCGGAGATGGTGGGGTTGGTGAGCACCCGCAGGAAGTTGTCCAGGCCGACGTTGACCTGCCAGCCCTGGGCCAGGTGCTCGCCCTGGGCGTTGACGAAGTAGCCCTGCGACTCGTCGGCCGTCCAGGGGCCGCCGTCGCCGCGTACGCAGTCGCAGGCGGCGTCGTACACCAGGGCGGCCTTGCCCTCGACGGCGCGGCTGAGCCCGTTCGCCTTGATGAGGCCGTCACCGGTGGGCACGGCCAGCGCCGTGATCTCGGGCCCGCGCGCGGCGGCCTCGGGCGCCTTGAGCACGGTGAGCCCCGGCGCGGCGAGCACCTTGCCGGTCACGCCGAGCCGCGCACCGGCCAGCGGTCCGACGCCGGCCTGCGTGCCCAGCGAGACCTGCTTGGTGTCCGGGTCCACGAGCAGGAACACCAGTTCCTCGCCGCGCAGGGCGACGGTGAGCGTGTACTCCGGCGAGCCGGGCGCCTGGCGGACCGAGCCGGTCTGGATGGCCTCGATGGCGGCGGCCTTGTCGCCGCGGTGCCCGTCACCGAAGTTCGTGAACGCCGTGGTCACCGTGTAGAGCACGGGGAACACCTGGAAGGCGAGGAGGAAGACGGTGCCGGGGATGAGGTACTTGGCCGGGATGAAGCGCCGGGTCAGATAGAGGCAGGCGATGACCGCGGTGGCGGCGCCGAGCAGCGTCAGTGACACCCACGACCCGGTGGCCACCAGCGGCGGCACGGCGTAGAGCAGGATCGCGCCGGCCACGGCCAGCACCGCGATCCTGCTCACCACGAACGCCGTGCTCCGCTCCCCGCGCGGCCGTGCCGCCGCGCGCACGTGCGAAGGCATGAGCGGTCAGTTCTTGAGCGCGCCGTCGATGGCCTTCTGCGCCGACGCGGCGGCCTTGGCCGCGTCGCCGCCCTTGACCACGGCCGTCTCGGCGATGCCGAACGGCTCCCAGATGGCGGCCATCGCGGGGATGGCGGGCATCGGCAGGCCGTCCTTGCCGGCCTCCATGAACTTGGCGGCGTCGGGGTCGCTCGCCTGGACCTCCTCCAGCGCGGCGGTCAGCGCCGGGGGCCTGGGGTCGGCCTCGTACAGCGCCTTGGCGACGTCCTTGCTGGTCACGTAGTTGGCGACGAACTCCTGCGCCAGCGCCTTGCTCTTGCCCTTCGATGCGACGAAGAAGCTCTGCACGCCCACGAACGGGGTGGCGGGCCGGCCGCCCTCGAACGGCGGGACGGCGCTGATGTCGTAGGTGACGCCGCCCTTCTTGATCTCGCTGATGGCCCACGGGCCGGAGACGAGGAAGGCGCACTTCCCTGAGGCGAAGGTGGGGATGTAGTTCTCGTTGGTCAGGGACGTGCGCAGCGCGCCCTCGCCCTTCTCGCCGAGGTCCTTCAGCTTGCCGAACGCCTCGACCGAGCCCTCCGAGCCGAGCAGCACCTGCTTGGGGTCGGGGTCGCCGGAGGCGGTCGTGCCGAACAGCGCCCCGCCGCCCGAGGCGAAGATCGGGTAGACGTGGAAGGCGTCGCCCTTCTGGCCGACCGGCAGGCAGAGCACCTCCTTGACCTTGCCGTCCTTCTTGAGCGCCTTGCCCTTGGCGATCATGTCCTCGATCGTCGCCGGAGCGTCGGGGGCGAGGTCGGTGTTGCGGATCAGGGCGATGTTCTCCACCGCGTACGGGGCTCCGTAGATCTGCCCGTCGAAGGTGACCGCCTGGATCGCCTTCGGGGAGAAGGCGGCCTTCTGCTCCTCGGTGAGCGTGACCGGGTCGATGGCGCCGTTCTGCACGAGGTTGCCGATCCAGTCGTGCGCGCCGATCATGATGTCCGGGCCGCTGCCCTGCTGCGAGGCGGTCAGGAAGGTCGTCTGGTTGTCCTTGCTGATCTCCTTGACCTCGACGGTCACGCCGTTCTCGGCGCCGAACTGCTCGGCGAACGGCTTGAGCGGCTCGACCCTGCTGGGGTCGGCCCAGATCACGAGCGTGCCGCCCGCAGCCGCGGGGGCCGAAGAAGGCGCGGACGACGGCGCCGCCGTACCGTCGGCGGGGGTCTGCGGCGACGATCCGCCGCACGCGGTCGCCGCGAACGCGAGAGTCGCGAGAGCTGCCACACCCAGAGCCCGGATGTGCATGGGGGGACCTCCTGAGGTCACGGAGGAACGGCGATGCGTCGTTGCACCGCCGCCGATATTGGCTCGACGTTTCCGGGACGTTAGCCGCTCTTTGCAAAAAGTGGAAGAACTTGCGCAAGAGCGTTACCTGATCAACACCAGCACCATCAGTCCTGACCTGCTCGACACCCGGCCACCACGCTGCAGGATGGATCTGCAAGTTTCCGAAACTTGCACTTGACCTCATCCCACGAATCGGACATCCTTCACCAGAACCACACCGATATCCGGATCATCCGGGAAGGACGCACATGCTCGGCAACGACGACTGGTGGCGGGACGCCGTCGTGTACCAGGTCTACCCCCGAAGCTTCGCCGACGCCAACGGTGACGGCGTCGGGGATCTCGCGGGCGTCCGCGAGCGCCTCGACTACCTGGCGGAGCTGGGCGTGGACGCCATCTGGCTGAGCCCGTTCTACACCTCCCCGATGGCCGACGGCGGCTACGACGTCGCCGACTACCGCGACGTGGACCCGATGTTCGGCACGCTCGCCGACTTCGACGCGCTGACGGCCGACGCGCACGCCAAGGGCATCAGGGTCATCGTGGACCTGGTCCCCAACCACTCCTCCGACCAGCACCCCTGGTTCAAGGCCGGGCTGCGCGACCGCTACATCTTCCGCGACGCGCCCAACGACTGGGAGTCGATCTTCGGCGGCCCCGCATGGACGCAGGTCGAGGACGGCTCGTGGTACCTCCACCTGTTCGCGCCCGAGCAGCCCGACCTCAACTGGGAGAACCCCGAGGTACGCGCCGAGTTCCGCGACATCCTGCGCTTCTGGCTCGACCGGGGCGTGGACGGCTTCCGCATCGACGTGGCGCACGGCATGATCAAGGCGGCCGGCCTGCCCGACGTGGGCAAGAAGGACGGCCCGCAGGCCGAGATGCTGGGCGACGAGCAGGTGCCGTACTTCGACCAGGACGGCGTGCACGACATCTACCGCGAGTGGCGGCCGATCCTCGACTCCTACCCCGGCGGGCGCATGGCGGTGGCCGAGGCGTGGGTGTCCTCCCCCGAGCGGCTGGCCCGTTACGTCGGGCCCGACGAGCTGCACCAGGCCTTCAACTTCGAGTTCATGATGGCCGACTTCCACGCCAAGTCGTTCCGTTCCGTCATCGAGAAGTCGCTCGCCGAGGCCGAGCTGGTCGGCGCGCCCACCACCTGGGTGCTGTCCAACCACGACAAGCCGCGCCACGTCACCCGGCACGGCTCGCCGGCCCGCGCCCGCGCGGCCACCCTGCTCATGCTGGCGCTGCCCGGCTCCGCCTACCTCTACAACGGCGAGGAGCTGGGCCTGCCCGAGGTGCTCGACCTGCCGGACGAGCTGCGCCAGGACCCGGCGTTCCTGCGGCGCGGCGAGAGCCGCGACGGCTGCCGGGTGCCGCTGCCGTGGACGTCGTCGGAGGGGCTCGGCTGGCGGAACCCGTGGCTGCCGATCCCGGCCGAGTGGGCGGCGCTGTCGGCCGAGGCGCAGCACGACGACCCCGCCTCGACACTGAACCTCTACCGCGCCGCGCTGCGGCTGCGCAGGCAGCACCCGGCGCTCGGCGGCGGCACGCTGACCTGGCTCGACTCGCCCGAGGACGTGCTGGTCATCGAGCGCGAGCCCGGCCTGGTCGTGGTGCTCAACACCGGTGACGAGCCGGTGCGCCCCGGCATCGCGGGCGAGGTGCTGCTGTCCAGCGGCCCCCTGCCGGACGACGGCGCCGTCCCGCCGGACACCACGGTGTGGCTGCAGCGCTGAGGCTTGCCTAATCTTTTCCCTTATACGGTATATAAGCGACAAAACACTGCAATCACGCTCGGTAGCCTCGGGGGATGGCACCCTGGTGGGCCAGGTCCCTGCGCGGACGCGTCACTCTCATCGCGACGGCCGTAGCCGCCCTCGTGCTGGTCCCTGTGGCCGTCGCGGGGATCATGGTCGCGAGGACCCTCGTGAGCGCGAGCGTCTTCAACGACACGAGGAACACCGCCGAACGCATCGCCTCCGAGATGCGCGGCGGTGTTCTGCCGCTGGGCGCCGCCATCCCGGTGCCCGACCCGTCCGTGGACCTGATCCAGGTGGTGAGCGCCGACGGGCGGCTGCTGGGGGCCAGCGACGGGGCCAGGGCGCTGCCGCTGCTCGATGACGTCAGGCCCACCGGCGCCGGCCAGGTCATCAACACCACGACCTGCCTGCCCACCGAATGCGTCCACGTGTCGGCGGTGCGAGTGTCGATGTTCCCCGACTCCCCCGTCGTCTATGCCGGACGCAGCTCGCCCGACGTGCTGCAGACCCGCACGCTGGAGATCGTCGTGTTCATCGAGGTCGCCATGCTCATCGCCCTGGCGGGCTGGTCCACGTGGCTGGTCACCGGGCGGGCGCTGCGGCCGGTCGGCACCATGCGCGCCGAGCTGGACGCCGTGCACGCCGGCGACCTGAGCCGCCGCGTCACCCAGCCGCCGGGCGACGACGAGGTGGCCCTGCTCGCCCGCTCCGTCAACGGCACTCTGGCCCGGCTGGAACGCTCGGCCGAGCAGCAGCGCCAGTTCGCCTCCGACGCCTCCCACGAGCTGCGCACCCCGATCGCCGGGCTGCGCGCCCAGCTGGAGAGCGCCCAGCTCTATCCGGACGACACCGACATGGAGGCGCTGGTCGAGAGCGCCCTGCGCGACACCGACCGGCTGGAGACCATCATCACCGACCTGCTGCTGCTGGCCAGGATCGGCTCCCGGGTGGACATCGTCAAGGAACGCCTCGACCTGGCCTGCCTGGTGCGGCAGGAGCTGGCCACCCGCAACGACAAGATCCCCGTGCAGGTGGACCTGGCGGAGGGCGCGTACGTGGAGGGCGTGCGGACGCAGCTCGCCAGGGTGCTGACGAACCTGCTGGACAACGCCCAGCGCTACGCCGAGCAGACCGTCCTGGTCACCGTGCACGCGGAGCCGGACAGGACGGCCAACGGCTCCGACCACCACGCCCTGGTGGTGCTGAGCGTGGAGAACGACGGCATCGAGATCCCCCTGCACGACCGCGAGCGCATCTTCGAGCGCTTCACCCGCCTCGACACCGCCCGCAGCCGTGACACGGGCGGCGCCGGGCTGGGGCTGGCCATCGCGCGCGACGTGGCCGTGGCGCACGGCGGCACGATCTGCGTCGAGGACCGCCCGGGCGGCGCCCGCTTCGTGCTGCGCCTGCCGTCGGCATGAGCGGGCCGGCAGGCCGTGACGTCACCCCGGCGTCTCCCGGCCGCATGACCGAGGCGGCGACGTCACGCCGGCGCCTCCCGGCCGCGCGGGCGGCGGGAGGCGCTGATGGCGTGCCGTCAGGTGGTCGAGAGTTCCTTGGCGGGCTCGCGGCCATCCGAGTCGCCCCCGGAGCCGCCGTCGGAGTCGCCGTCGGAGTCGCCGTCGGAGTCGCCGTCGTCCAGGAGCGTGGCCTCGTCGAACGGGGCCTGCCCGGCCAGCACCTGTCCCGCGCGTTCCCTGTCGAACTCGCCGGTCCAGGTGCCGACGAGCACAGCGGCCACGGCGTTGCCGGCGAAGTTGGTCAGCGCCCTGGCCTCCGACATGAACCGGTCGATGCCGACGATGAGGCCGACGCCGTCCACCAGCTCGGGCCGGTGTGCCTGCAGGCCGCCGGCCAGCGTGGCGAGCCCCGCCCCGGTGACGCCCGCCGCGCCCTTGGACGCGATCATCATGAACAGCAGCAGCGTGACCTGCTCGCCGAACCCGAGCGGCGACCCGGTGGCCGTGGCGATGAACAGGGTGGCCATGGTGAGGTAGATCGCGGTGCCGTCGAGGTTGAAGGAGTAGCCGGTCGGCACGGTGATGCCGGCCACGGTCCTGCTGACGCCGAGGTGCTCCATCTTGGCGATGAGCCGGGGCAGCGCCGTCTCCGACGACGAGGTGGACAGGATCAGCAGGAACTCCCGGCCGAGGTAGCGCAGCAGCGACCACAGGTTGATCCTGGCGACCAGCCACAGGATCGTGCCGAGCACGACGCCGACGAACAGCGCGCAGGTCACGTAGAAGGCGATCATGATGATGGCCAGGCTCTTGAGCGCCTCGAGGCCGGTGTCGCCGACGACCGCCGCGATCGCGCCGAACGCGCCCACCGGCGCCGCCCACATGATCATGGCGAGGATGCGGAAGACCAGCCGCTGGAAGTGCTCGATGCCGCGCAGGATCGGCTCGCCCTTGCGGCCCATGGCCTGCAGCGCGAACCCGGCGAGCAGCGCCACCAGCAGCGCCTGGAGCACCGAGCCCTCGGTGAGCGCCGACACCAGCGTCTTGGGGATGATGCCGAGCAGGAAGTCCACCATGCTCGCGTCGGCGCCCTTGGCCGCCTCCGCCTCGGCCCGCTCCCTGGCCGCGTCGGTGAGCTGCAGGCCGGAGCCGGGGTCGATGACGTTGCCGACGGCCAGGCCGATGATCAGCGCGACCGTGGACATGGCGATGAAGTAGCCGAGCGCGAGCCCGCCGACCTTGCCGACCTGGGCGGCCTGGCGTACCGAGCCGATGCCCAGCACGATCGTGCAGAAGATCACGGGCCCGATCACCATCTGGATGAGCGAGACGAACCCCGTGCCGATGGGTTTCAGCTGGACGGCGAGGTCGGGCCAGATGAAGCCGACGAGGATCCCGAGCAGGACCGCCACGATGACGGCCAGGTAGAGATAACGGGTGCGATCGCGCATAGGGGGGTTCTCCGGCGGTTTTGGAACGAGCTTCTGTCCGTGCGACTATGCGCTGCACAAGTGATGCAGGTCACCATTGCGTAAGTTTCGTTCACGGGGAGGGTGGGACATGCGGCGCTGGAGCCTGGCCGGGCAGATGCTGGTGCTGCAGCTGCTCGTGGTGATCGTCACGGCGGCGGGCGGCGCGACGCTCGCCCTCGTGCAGGCCCACCGGCTGCTCACCGACGAGGCGGGCAGCACGGCGAAGGCGGTCGCGGTGAGCGTGGCGGCCTCGCCCGACGTGCTGGCCGCGCTCGACGAACGCGACCCGACGGCGCGGCTGCAGCCGTACGCCGAGCGCGTCCGCACGGCGACGGAGGTCGACTTCATCACGATCATGCGCCCCGACGGCACCCGCTACACCCATCCCAACCCGGCGGAGATCGGCGGGCGCTTCCTCGGCCACATCGAGCCGGCGCTGCGCGGAGAGACGTTCACCGAGACCTACACCGGCACGCTGGGCCCCTCGAAGCGGGTGGTGACGCCGGTGCTGGCCGGCGGCCGGGTGCGGGCTCTGGTCAGCGCCGGCATCACCATCGACCGCATCGACGCCAGGCTGCGCGACCAGCTCGCCTGGGGCGGCCTCATCGTGGCGCTCGCGCTCGGGCTGGGAGCGGCGGGCACGTGGCTGGTGACCGCCCGGCTGCGCCGCCAGACGCACGGACTCGGCCCGGTCGAGCTGGGCCGCATCCACGAGCACCACGACGCCGTGCTGCACGCGGTCAGGGAGGGCCTGCTGCTGGTCGGCAGGGACGGCACGCTGACGTTGTGCAACGACGCGGCCAGGCAGCTGCTGGGCCTGCCCGCCGACGCCGAGGGGCGGCACGTCGCCGAGCTGGGCATGGCGGAGCTGCTGACGGACGACGAGGAGCGCGTGCACCTGGCCGGTGACCGGGTGCTCGCGGTCAACAGCGCGGCCAGCAGGCTCGGCACGGTCGTCACCGTACGCGACCACACCGAGCTGCAGGCGCTGACCGGCCAGCTCGACGCCGAGCGCGGCTTCGCCGACTCGCTGCGCTCGGCCGCGCACGAGGCGGCCAACCGGCTGCACACCGTGATCACGCTGGTGGAGCTGGGCCGTACCGAGCAGGCGGTGGCGCTGGGCACGGCGGAGCTGCGGGCCGCTCAGGAGCTGACCGACCGGGTGGTGGGGGCGGTGCGCGAGCCCGTGCTGGCGGCGCTGCTGCTGGGCAAGAGCGCGGTGGCGGCGGAGCGCGGCGCCGAGCTGGTGATCAGCCCGGACAGCGAGCTGGACGACCTGGGCCTCGACCCGCGCGACCTGGTCACGATCGTCGGCAACCTCATCGACAACGCCGTGGACGCGGCGAGCCGGGTGGAGGTGCATCTCAGCGGCGACGAGCGGGGCGTGCTCATCAGGGTGGCCGACGACGGTCCGGGGCTGACCGGCCGGGCCGCGTTCGAGAAGGGCTGGACCACCAAGGGCGACGGCCACGGGCTCGGCCTGGCGCTGGTGGGCCAGGCGGTGCGGCGCCTCGGCGGCACGATCGACGTGGCCGGCTCGGTCTTCACCGTACGGCTGCCGGCGCCGCGGCGGGAGCCGGTGCCGTGACGACGCCGGAACCCGGGCTCATCTCCGTGCTGGTGGTCGAGGACGAGGAGATCACCGCCGAGGCCAACCGCATCTACGTCGAGCGGGTGCCCGGCTTCGAGGTGGCCGGGGTGGTCAGGTCGGGCGGCGAGGCATTGCGCTTCCTGCGCCGCAGGCCGGTCGATCTGATCCTGCTCGACCTCTACCTGCCCGACATGCACGGCCTTGAGGTGTGCCGGGCGGTGCGGGCGGGCGGCCTGCTGTGCGACGTGATCGCGGTGACGTCCGCGCGCGACCTCACCATGGTCCGCTCGGCGGTGTCGCTGGGCATCGTCCAGTACCTGCTCAAGCCGTTCACGTTCGCCGCGCTCGCCGAGAAGCTGACCCGCTACGCCCGCTTCAAGGAAGAGGCCGGGCTGGCGGTCGGGCAGGGCGACGTGGACCGGGTGCTGGGCACGCTGCGCGGCTCGTCCGCCGAGCTGCCCAAGGGGATGGCGCAGGACACCCTCGACGCGGTGGCCGGGCAGCTGCGCGCCCAGGCGGGCGGGGTGGGGGCGCAGGCCGTGGCGGACGCGATCGGGGTGTCCAGGGTGACCGCGCGGCGCTACCTCGAATACCTGGTGGAGCTGGGCGTGGCGGCCCGCGTCCCGCAGTACGGCGGGGTGGGCAGGCCAGAGTTGCTCTACCGGATCCCCACGCAGAGTTCAGGACGGTGACGCCGCCCGTTCAATCCGGCCTTCTAGCTTCTGGGTGCAATCCGATGCACTGAGGAGTCACCTTGCGAGTCCTGGCCGTAGTTCCCGCCCGCGGAGGTTCGGCGGGCGTACCCCTGAAGAACCTCGCCCTGGTCGGGGGCGTTCCGCTGGTCACCAGGGCGGTGCGGGCCTGCCTGCGCGCCGAGTCGATCGACCAGGTGGTGGTGAGCACCGACCACGAGGGGATCGCCGAGACCGCCCGCCAGGCGGGGGCGGTCGTGGTGGAGCGGCCCGCCGAGCTGAGCGGCGCCACCGCCTCCAGCGAGTCGGCGGTGCTGCACGCGCTCGACGCGCTCGGCGCCGAGCCTGAGGTGGTGGTGCTCGTGCAGTGCACGAGCGCGTTCATCGACCCCGCCGACCTGTCGGCGGCGGTGCGCAGGGTGCTCGACGGCGAGGCCGACTCGGTCGTGTCCGGGCTGCCCACGCACGAGTTCCTGTGGACGGCCGGGGGCTCCGGCGTCAACCACGACCCGGCCGTACGGCCGCGCCGGCAGGACCGCGAGCCGCAGTTCCGCGAGAACGGCGCCTTCTACGTCATGCGCACCGCCGGCCTGCGCGAGCACGGCCACCGCTTCTTCGGCACGGTCGCCGTGCAGCCGGTGCCGGCCCGGCACGCCATCGAGGTCGACGACCCCGAGGACCTGGAGCTGGTACGCGCGCTCGCGCCGTTCATCGACCAGCCCGAGCCGATCGACGTGGACTGCGTCATCACCGACTTCGACGGCGTGCACACCGACGACCGCGCCTACGTCGACTCCGACGGCCGCGAGATGGTGCTGGTCAGCCGCTCCGACGGGATGGGCGTCTCGCTGCTGAAGCGGTCGGGGGTGAAGGTGCTGGTCATGTCCACCGAACAGAACCCGGTCGTGGCCGCCCGCGCCCGCAAGCTGGGCGTGCCGGTGCTGCAGGGCCTGGCCGACAAGCGCACGGTGCTGCGCGACTGGCTGAGCATCGAGGGCCTCGACCCGGCGCGGGTGGCGTACGTCGGCAACGACGTCAACGACCTCGGCCCGATGGCGGAGGTCGGCTGGCCGATCGCCACGCCCGACGCGCACCCGAGGGTGCGTGCCGCCGCCCGCGTCGTGCTGACCAGGCCCGGCGGGTCGGGCGCGGTGCGCGAGCTGTGCGACAGGGTGGTGGCCGCCCGGCCGGAGCCGCCCACCGCCGAGGCGCGCGTCAGGCCGCACTTCGGTCCCGTCGCGATCGGGGACGTGCTGGTCGGCGACGGCGAGCCGGTGTACGTCATCGGCGAGATCGGCATCAACCACAACGGCGACCTCGACCTGGCCAGGCGGCTCATCGACGTGGCCGCCGACGCGGGGTGCCAGGCGGTCAAGTTCCAGAAGCGCACCCCGGCGATCTGCGTGCCCGAGGAGCAGAAGGGGCAGATCCGGCAGACGCCGTGGGGCGAGATGACGTACCTGGAGTACAAGGAGCGCACCGAGTTCGGCCGGGACGAGTACGCGCAGATCGCGAAGCACTGCGACGAGCGGGGGCTGCACTGGTTCGCCTCGCCGTGGGACGTGCCGTCGGTGGAGTTCCTGGAGGAGATGGACGTCCTGGTGCACAAGGTGGCCTCGGCCGGCGTGGCCGACCACGAGCTGCTGCGGGCGCTCGCGGCCACCGGCAAGCCGGTCATCCTGTCGACCGGCATGTCCACGCTCGCGGAGATCGACGCGGCCGTGGAGATCCTCGGCACCGAGAAGCTGATCATGATGCACGCGACGTCCACGTACCCGCTGCCGCCCGAGGAGGCGAACCTGCGCACGATCACCACGCTCAAGGAGCGGTACGGCGTGCCGGTCGGCTACTCGGGGCATGAGCGCGGCCTGCAGATCTCGCTGGCGGCGGTCACGCTGGGCGCGGTCTGCGTGGAGCGGCACATCACGCTCGACCGGACGATGTGGGGCTCCGACCACGCCGCCTCGCTGGAGCCGGCCGGGCTGGAGCACCTGGTCCGCGACATCCGCATCATCGAGCAGGCCCTGGGCGACGGCGTCAAGCGCGTCTTCCCCGGCGAGGAGGCCCCTAAGGCCCGCCTGCGCCGCGTAACCGTCTGACCCGGCGCCGTCTGACCCGGCGCCGTCTGAGACGGGTGCCGTCTGAGCCCCCGAACCGACGGCCACCGACACCCCCTCCCACCCCCTCCCACCCTCCAGCAGGAGACCAGCCGCTTTGATCACGCTCTCGGTCGTCGTGCCGGTGCGGGACGGTGAGCGCTTCATCGCCGACGCGCTCACCTCCCTGTGCCGCAACGCCGCCCCCGGCTTCGAGTTCATCGTCGTGGACGACGGGTCCGCGGACGCCACGGCGGACATCGTCGCCGGCTTCGCCGACGACCTGCCGGGCCTGACCGTGCTGCGCAACCCGGAGCCGCTGGGCCTCGCGGACGCACGGAACGCGGGCCTGGCGGCGGCGGGAGGCCGGTACGTCACGTTCATGGACGGCGACGACTGGCTGGCCCCCGGCCACCTGGCCCGGCTCGTCGCCGCGATCGACGGGCTCGGCTGCGACTTCGTCCGCACCGACCACGTGCAGGCGGAGGGCCGCAAGCGGGTCGTGCACCGCGCCCCGCTGGCGCGGCGGGGCGCGGTGCTCGACCCTCGCGAGGCGATCCTGCCCGCGGGGGTGCGCACGATGGTCGACTACCCGTACGCCTGGGCGGGCGTCTACCGTCGCTCGCTCGGCGACCTGCTGCACTTCCCCGGCTCGCTGCACACCGCGGAGGACCGGCCGTGGATCTGGCGGCTGCACCGCGAGGCCGCCTCGTTCGCGGTGGTGCCGCTGGCCGGCCTGTTCTACCGGCGCCTGGTGCCGGGCTCGCTCACGCAGGTGGGCGACGAGCGCCAGCTGCACTTCTTCGACGCGTTCGAGCTGGTGCTGAAGGACCTGGAGCCGGAGTTCCTGCCCAAGGCGGTGCGCAACTTCTGCGCGCTGCTGGCCCACCACCTGAACATCGGCGACCGGTTCACGCCCGAGCTGCGCGCCCGCTTCGAGGAGCGCGGCAGGCACATGCTGCGCACGCTGCCGCAGGAGCAGGTGTCCGAGGCGCTGGCGGGCATGCCGGCCGAGCGCGAGTCCGCCCTGCGGGCCCTGCTGCCCGACCTGGCGCCCGGGACGCGTTTCCGGGTCCGCCGCGACCACGAGGAGCTGTGACGTGCGGGTCTTCTACGCTTCGACGCTGTTCGGCGCCATGTCGCTGGCGGCGGCCATCGACGACGGCCGCTTCGGCGACGGCCGCAGGCTGCTGATCGTCTCCACGAACGCGGCCGTGCCCGAGGTGGCGGCGCCGCTGGACGAGACGCCCGGCTTCGCCGCGCTGCGCTCCCGCTTCGACGAGGTGCGCTCGTGGAACGAGCTGATCGCGCCGCTGCACCCGTCGGACTGGCGGGCCCGCGTCATCGAGGTGCCGATGCTGGAGCGCCTCATCCGCGCCCACTGGGGCCTGGACGGGGTGACGGAGCTGGTGCTGGAGTCGATCGCGGTGCCGCCCGCGCGGACGATCGCCGGGCTGGTGCGCGACTGCCCGATCACCGTCTACTCCGACGGGCTGATGAGCTACGGCCCCACCCGCGACCCGCTGCCCGCCGAGATCTTCCGCCGCGTCACCCGGCTGCTCCACCTCGACCTGGTGCCGGGCCTGACGCCGCTGCTGCTCACCGAGTACGGCGTCGCCCCCGAGACCCTGCCCACCGAGCGTTTCCTCGCGATCGTGGACGAGGTCGCCGCCGCCACCCCGGCCCCTCCTGCCGGACGGGCGATCATCCTCGGCCAGTACCTGTCGGCGCTGGAGATCGTCACGCCCGAGGAGGAGGCCGCGCTGCACGAGACGATGCTGAAGGCGCTGGCCGCCCGCGGCCACACCTCCGTCGTCTTCAAGCCGCACCCGGCCGCCGGGCGCCGGCACGCTCAGCTGCTGCGGGCCGCCGCGGGACCGGCGGGCGTGCGGCTGGAGGTGGCCGGGGAGAGCGTGCCGGCCGAGGCGTGCTTCGCGGCGCTGCGGCCCGAGCTGGTCGTGGGCTGCTTCTCCACGGCCCTGGTGACCGCGTGGCGCTATTACGGGCTGCCGGTGGCCTCGTACGGCACGGAGCTGGTCCTGGAGCGGCTGACCCCGTACGAGAACAGCAACCGCGTGCCCGCCACCATCGTGGACGCGCTGCTGCCGCGCCTGTCGGCGGACGGCGGCGTCGAGCAGCCGCCGGAGACGGACCTGCCGGCGCTGGTGCGCGCGGTCGGCTACTGCATGCAGGCCGACGCCTACCCCGGGCTGCGTCCGGAGGGCGTCGCGTTCGACCCGCGCTACTTCAAGCGCCGCCGCCTGGAGGCCCTCGGCCTGGCCGGACCGCCGCCCGCGGGGGCCCGGCCCGGCACGCTCACCCGCATCCGCAGGAAGATCAGGTCAGCGCTCTGAGGTAGCGGCGCACGCGGCGCTTGGCGCGGTACCCCACCCGCAGCATCTTGGGCGGCACCTCCACGCGGAGCCTCGCCCTGCGCCGCGCCGCCGCGTGCTCGGCCCCGTCGAGCAGCGACCGCGCGGGCGTGCCGGGCCCCGCCTCCACGAGGCCGGCCAGCCGCCCGGCCCAGTCGTCGCGCTCGGCGGGGTGGAAGTAGTTGGCGGCGCACCAGGCGGGCGACGCCGTACGGAAGCCGCCTTCGGCCAGCTCGTCCAGCGTGCCCAGCAGGTCGCTGCCCTCGAACACCAGGTTGATCATCTCGGCGCTGACCCCGAAGTCGCGCAGCACCAGCGACGGCACCCCCATCGCGATGGCCTCCAGCGCGGCCGTCGAGCTGACCGTGACGAACCCGGCCGCCCGCTCCAGCTGCTCCCGCATCGGCCCGGCCGCGAACGTCAGCCGCCCGGGCTCCCCCATCTCGCGCCACAACCGCTGGTACGGCAGCCGCTCGTTGTGCGTCTGCCGCTCGCCGTCGAGGGCGCGCAGCTTGACCACGACCTCCAGGTCAGGCCGGTCGGCCGCCAGCGCGGCCAGCGACAGCAGGATCTGCTCGCGCTGCCGGCGCTCGCGCGGCACCTTGGCCTGGGTGGCGAACACCACCCGGTCGCCGCCGGCGGCGCCCCGCTGGGGCCGCAGGAACGGCAGCCTGGCCAGGCCCACCGCGCCACCGCCGCCGAGCCGGCCGGCGATCGCGGTGAACTCGGCCACCTCACGCTCGCTGTGCACCACGAACAGGTCGCAGCCGCTGCGGAACGTCCACGCCTTCTCCGTGGCGGGCACGGAGATGCCGGGCAGCCCGGAGACGAAGACGGGCCGGGGCCGCAGGCCGTCGAGCACCTCGGCGACCAGCACGTCCACCACCGGGCCCGTACAGGCCACCAGGATCGCGTCGGGCCTGGTGCGCTCGGCCAGCCGCCGCAGCGACCGGGCCGACAGCACCGGCGGCACGGCCCGCTCCCCCACGGCGGCGGCGATCTGCTCAGGCGAGGGCGCGATCGGCGTGCGCACCACGACCAGGTCGGTCACGCACCCGGAAGGCAGGTCGTCGAGCAGGCAGGCCGCCCATTTCAGATACGAGTCGGAGTCGGCGACGGCCAGCACTCTCACCCGGGAACTCCTGTCAAATGCGAGCGCAGGGCGGGCGCCGCCCTGCTGGTCCACCAGTCATCGGGTACGTCCACGGGCTCGACGGCGACGCCGCGCGGGCCGAGCAGCACGCGCAGCGAGGTGATCGCGGTCGAGGGCAGGCTGAGCACGCGCTGGCCCGCGTCGAGGCCGCGCAGCGTCAGCTCGGCCGGCACGCCGCCGTCGTGGACGGTGATGCCGGGACGCTCCCGGATCAGCGCGACGTCCACGGGGTCCTCGCGGCGGTGCGGGTAGTAGGCGAGCGGCTCGCGCGCGGCCAGGTCGGTCAGCCAGCGCAGGTAGTGGTCGCGGCGGACGAGGCCGTTGCGGACGAGCGAGGTGCCGAGCACGACCGTACGCTCGGCGGGCCCCTCGGAGCTGGGCGGCTGCGCGCGCAGCCAGGCGAAGTCGTGGCGGACGAGATGCACGCCGGCTTCCCGTACGGCTTCGGCGAGCCGGTCGTCCACGGGCAGGGCGGTGAAGACCGACACCTCGCTCAGCCGCAGCCGCAGCGCGGCGGCCAGGCCCAGCACGGCACGCAGCCGTCCACCCTCGGAGCGGGCCCGCAGCAGCGGCCGGTACGGCCCGGCGGCCAGCAGTTCGAGCAGCCGCAGCGTGGCCAGCCCGTCGTCCACCACGACGACGCGTCCCGGCCTGGACAGCAGCCAGCGCAGCTGCACCCGTCCCGAGAAGGCGTCGCCCACCGCCAGCGCGCGACGCGGCATGCGCTCACGCGGCTCGGCCAGCTCCAGCCCGCCGGGCAGCGCCATCGAGCGCAGCTCGCGCCGGGTGGCCTTGAGCGGGCGCAGACCGGCGCGCGGCACGACCGCCGTGGCCGGGCCGAGGAGCCCGGCGTGGTGGGCCTCGACGGCGCACAGCATCTGGAGCGGTGACTCCACCCAGGCCGACGCCTGTTCGACCACTCCTGCCCTCCCAGGTGATGGGCCGTTCACGACCGCTTCAAGCTAGCCCGCCCGGCTTAAGCCGCCAGGAACGCGGCATGAACAATGGAGGGTATGAACTCGCTCATGCTCAACACGGACGGCGTGCAGATCCCGCAGCTCGGTTATGGCGTCTGGCAGGTACCTGCCGAGGAGGCCGAGCAGGCGGTCACGACCGCGTTCAAGGCCGGCTACCGGCACATCGACACGGCCGCCGCCTACGGCAACGAGGAGGGCGTGGGCCGCGCGGTGCGCAACAGCGGGCTGCCCAGGGAGAAGGTGTTCGTCACGACCAAGCTGGCCAACGGCGAGCACGCCCGCGCCGAGGCCGCCTTCGACGAGTCGCTGGCCCGGCTCGGCCTCGACTACGTCGACCTTTACCTCATCCACTGGCCGATGCCGCGCCAGGACAAGTACGTGCAGGCGTGGAAGGCCATGGAGAAGATCTACCGGGACGGCCGGGCCAAGGCCATCGGCGTCTCCAACTTCACCGTCGAGACGCTCACCAGGCTCATGGACGAGGCCGACATCGTCCCCGCCATCAACCAGATCGAGCTCCACCCCTACTTCCAGCAGCGGCAGATGCGCGAGTTCCACGAGGCCAACGGCATCCTCACCGAGGCGTGGAGCCCGCTGGGGCAGGGCAGGGGGCTGCTCGACGACCCGGCGCTGCGGGTGCTGGCCGACAAGCACTGCAAGACGCCGGCGCAGATCGTGCTGCGCTGGCACCTGCAGCTCAGGAACGTGGTGATCCCGAAGTCGGTGACGCCGGCCCGGATCGCCGAGAACATCGACGTCTTCGACTTCATCCTGGACGCCGAGGACCTCGCGGCCATCGGCGCGCTCAGCCGGGGGCAGCGGCTCGGGCCCGACCCCGACTCGTTCGAGTGACGGATGTGACAAAACGACATTCCTGATATTTCCGGCACCACCGACATAAGCCCCTATTTGCCTTCCGGATACGATCGCCGGCGTGCGAGATTTCACTTGGGGAATAGCCGCCACCGGCGGCATCGCCCGTACCGTGGGTGCGGCGATCGTGGCGGAGCCCGGCATGCGGGTGGCCGCCGTAGGAAGCAGGAACCTGGCCAGGGCGCAGGCCCTGGCGTCGGCTTTGGGCGCGGAGTCGGCGTACGGGTCCTATGAGGAGTTGTGCGCCGACCCGGCGGTGGACGCGATCTACGTCGCCACCCCGCACGCCCAGCACCTGCAGGTCGCCGAGGCCGCGATCGCGGCGGGCAAGGCGGTGCTGTGCGAGAAGCCGCTGGCCGCGACCGTGGACGACGCGGAGAAGATGGTGCGGTTGGCCCGCGAGGCCGGGGTCTTCCTGATGGAGGCCATGTGGATGCGGTTCAACCCGCTCATCAGGCGCATCACGGAGGATCCGCGCTTCGGGGAGATCCGGTCGGTGCAGGCGAGCTTCGGCTTCGCCCATCCGTACGACCCGGCGCACCGCCTGTGGGCGCCGGAGCTGGGCGGCGGCGCCCTGCTCGACCTCGGGATCTACCCGTTCGGGCTGGCCCAGCTCATCCTGGGCATGCCCACCGACCTGCACGTCACCGGCTCCCTGGCCCCGAACGGCGTTGACGCGGAGGCGGCCGGCGTCTTGCGTTACCCCGGCGGGCGGCACGCTCTCGTGGCCACCTCATTGCTCGGGAATTACCCGAACGGGGCCAGTGTTGTAGGTACCCAGATGCGGGCGGACATCCAGGCGCCGTTCTGGGCACCGCAGCGGATCGTCCTCTCCGGGCCGGCGATGGAGCCGGAGGAGCACGTGCTCGACCCGGCCGACAACGGTTACGCCGGAGAGCTCCGCGAAGTCCGCGCCGCCACGGCCGAAGGCAGGACCGAATCCTCGATCATGCCGCTTGACGAATCCCTTGCCATGATGGGGCTTCTGGCCAAGGCGCGCAGTCAGCTCCGCTGACTTTACTTTTATGGATTTGTAATCCTCTTGCCTCATGTATTACCTTATGGGGCATCTTGAGGCATACGTCCGGTTTGTCCGGCTATGTCAGACCATCGCACGACACATCACAGGATCGTCCTGTGACCGCTGAATCCGCCACGCGCGGAACCGGGGACCCATGTCCTTTGGGGTGAATCGGCACTTCGGTGCCGTAGGGCAGCTTCCACGCCCGAACCCGTCAGCTAACCCGGTAAGCGGCATGGAAGCAAGGAGCAACCCCCTCGATGGCCAAGCATCGTCTTACCGCTGTCTCGAAGAGCACCATCGCCCGCGCCGTCCTCGGCGCCGGCGTCCTGGCCTCGGCCTTCGGCGTCCCCGCCGCGGCCCACGCCGACACCTCCACCGCCGTCGCCGCGGCCACCGCCGCGAAGCACCCGGCCACCGCGCTCGCCGCCCACAAGGCGGGCGAGCGTGACGAAACCAAGATCACCGCCACCGCCGACCAGGTCCTGGCCGTCGCCAGGGCGCAGGTGGGCGTCTCCGAGAACGCCAGCGGCGGCGGGACCAAGTTCCAGCAGTGGTACGCCAACTCCCAGCGTGCCGCCGAGACCGTCGCCCGTGACGGCGGCAGCCGCAACGCTTACCTGAACGCCGCCTGGTGCTCGATGTTCGTCTCCTGGGTCGGCGAGCAGACCGGCGCCCGCCCGCAGGTCGGCTGGGACGCCTGGACCGTCGCCCACGCCAAGTGGTTCGCCGCCAACAAGCGCTTCGGCCACGAGGCCAAGCCGGGTGCCGTGGTGTTCTTCTCCTGGAAGGGCGGCGACTCCCTGAGCGACATCCAGCACGTCGGCTTCGTCGTCAAGGACAACCACGACGGCACCATCTCCACCATCGAGGGCAACACCGGCAACGGCAAGGTCGAAGAGCGGGTCCGGCCGAAGTCGCAGGTCGTCGGCTACGGCTACCCCGAGTACGCCGGCTGACCTTCCCTCGCGTCCCTCTTCGTGACAGCGGAACGCGCGCCCCTTCCGGGGGCGCGCGTTCGTCATGTCAGGAGGTCGGCGTACGGCCCCGGGATCTCGCTGAGCTCGTCGTGGGTGCCGCACTGCACGATCCGGCCTTCGTCGAGCACGACGATCAGATCCGCCATCCGCACGGTGGGGAAGCGGTGGGTGATCAGCAACGTGACGGCTCCCGGACGGCTCCCGGCCGCCTCGGCGTAGCGGGCGAAGACCGCGCTCTCGGCCGGTGCGTCCAGTGCGGCGGTCGGCTCGTCCAGCACCAGCAGCAACGGCTCCGTCCGCATCGACCCGCGGGCCAGGGCCAGCCGCTGCGTGCCACGCTCGGGACGGTAACCCGGTTCCGCCCAGGCGGTCAATTGCGGAAAGTTGTAAGGCGCCTTACCATTTGGCGATGATCCACGGTGAGCGGCCGTCGTACGACGAGATGGTGTCGATGCTGGGAGTCCCCTTCGCGGTCGAGGACGCCCGCGCCCGCTGGGGCAGGCTCGTGGAGGAGGCCAAGGACGGCAGGACCATCATGATCACCCGCGAGCGCTGGGAGTGGGCGGCCATCGTGCCGCTCTTCAGGGTGGGCGGGGTGCTCACCGGCCTGCCGCTCGTGCCGCTGTCGACCGCGCGGTCCAAGCTGGGCGACCTCGTACGCCAGGTCGCCGACCCGTACGGCGAGCCCGTGCTGCTCGGCCGGCACCGCAAGCCGGTCGCCGGCCTGGTCGGCGCGCACGTCCTGCTCGGCAAGGACGCCCAGCAGGACCGCTCGGCCACCGCCGACGCCCTGCTGACCGGCGGCCACACGATCACGCTGGCCCACAACCCGGCCGAGGGCCTCGTCCTGGCCGTCGCGCGCGACCGGGAAGGCAAAGAGGTCTCCGCCGGCGCCGGCCGCAACGCCCGCGAAGCCCTCCACGCCCTCACCACCCCACCGCCCTGGCCGCAGACCTGACGTCCGGCGCCGCGAAGAAGGGTCGCGGGGCGAGTCGATCCAGGACGCAGCCGTTCGACGCCTTGCCGAGAACGTTCGAAGAGATGCGAGGAGAACCGATGAAGTTCATGATCGTGGGTAAGGCGAGCGCCGAGACCGAGGCGGGGGCGGTGCCCAGCCAGGAACTCGTGGACGGCATGCGCGCCTACAACGAATCGCTGACCAAGGCGGGCGTGCTGCTGGCGGCCGAGGGCCTCTATCCCAGCTCGCACGGCGCCCAGATCTCCTACAGCGACGGCAGGGCGACCGTCATCGACGGGCCGTTCACCGAGGCCAAGGAGCTGATCGCGGGCTTCTGGCTGATCCAGGTCAAGTCGCGCGAGGAGGCCATCGAGTGGGCGCTGCGCGTCCCGGTGCCGCCGGGGAACGACGGGGTCGGCCTGGAGGTGTGGCAGGTGTTCGACGGCTCTGACATGCCCGAGGGGACGCTGTCGCCGGAACAGCGCGCATACGACCATGCCCTGCGCGAGCGCCTGCTGGGAGACGAGCCTCGCCCCTGATCCCGGTTGCGAGTCGTGGGGCTGACTGGTCTCATGGGCCGGTGGCGGATTCTGACGTCCAGCGGACGATCGAGGCGGTCTGGCGGATCGAGGCGGCGCGGCTCATCGCCGGGCTCGCCGGGCTCGTCCGTGACGTCGGGCTGGCCGAGGAGCTGGCTCAGGACGCCCTGGTGGCGGCGCTTGAGCAGTGGCCGGAGTCGGGGGTGCCGCGCAATCCGGGTGCGTGGCTGATGACGGTGTCCAAGCGCCGCGCCATCGACCTCATCCGCAGGAACGAACGCCTCCAGCGCAACCTCGCCGAGCTGGGCCGTCGCATCGACCTCACCGAGGAGGCGCCGGAGCCGGACGAGATCGAGGACGACCTGCTGCGGCTGGTGTTCACGGCCTGCCACCCTTCGCTGTCGATGGAGGCGCGGGTGGCGCTGACGCTGCGCGTGCTCGGCGGCCTGACCACCGATGAGATCGCGCGGGCGTTCCTGGTGCCGGAGCCGACGGCGGCGCAGCGCATCGTCCGCGCCAAGCGGACGCTCGCCGAGAAGAAGATCCCGTTCGAGGTGCCGCAGGGGGCGGAGCTGGCGGCGCGGCTGTCGTCCGTGCTGGAGGTCGTCTACCTCATCTTCAACGAGGGCTACTCGGCGACGGCGGGCGACGACTGGATGCGGCCCGCCCTGTGCGAGGACGCGCTCCGCCTCGGCCGTGTCCTCGCCGGGCTCATGCCCCAGGAGGCCGAGGTGCACGGGCTGGTGGCGCTGATGGAGATCCAGGCGTCCCGGTCGGCGGCCAGGGTGGGGCCGTCCGGCGAGCCGATCCTGCTGCTGGAGCAGGACCGCGGCCGCTGGGACCGCCTGCTCGTCCGCCGCGGCCTGGCCGCCCTGGAACGCGCCGAAGCCCTGTCCGGCTCGCCGGGGTCGTACACGCTGCAGGCCGCCATCGCCGCCTGTCACGCTCGGGCGCTCACACCCGGGGAGACCGACTGGGCGCGGATCGCGAGCCTGTACGAGGAGCTGGCCAAGCTGTCCCGCTCCCCCGTCGTCGAGCTGAACAGGGCGGTGGCGCTGTCGATGGCGTACGGTCCCGCGGCCGGGCTCGCGCTGCTCGATCAGATCGCCGGCCAGTCCGCGCTCAAGGGCTATCACCTGCTGCCGAGCGTGCGCGGCGACCTGCTGGCCAGGCTGGGCCGCAGGGACGAGGCCCGTGCCGAGTTCGTCCGTGCCGCCGCCATGACCCGTAACGCCCGCGAACGCGCCCTCCTGGAGGAACGCGCCGCCGCCTGCGTGCCCGCCGAGTGACCCGCGCGGCCTCGCTCCAGGAACTCGGCGTGGGTGCCGGCATGCGGCCCCGCCGCCTCCTCCGGGGCCGGGTACCTCAGCGACAGCAGCTGCGACATCCGCGTTCCTGATCCCGTGGTGCCGCCCCATGACGACAGCCGCGTGGCTCAGGGCCGTTCAGGTGGGGAGACATGCCCCGAAGCGACACGAAAGATGCCTCTTGTGATGGGAGCGCTCCCAATCAGCTCTTTGGGACGCATATGCCTAAAAATCCCGTTTTTGAGTGTTAAACCGCCCCATTGGTAACGGTTGCGTTTCGCGGGATTGACGGGCGAACCGGGTAAGTGCACCCTTTGTGGGAGCGCTCCCAAAGATTCCACCGCGGCAGAGCGCGTGTCGCGGTGCCCTCCCAACATTCACCCCCAGAAGGGCTCCACCATGATGATCAGGAAGCGTCGCGGCACCCTCGCCGCGGCCTCGGCCCTGGCCGCGGCGGCGCTCGCCGTCGCGTCGTGCGGCTCCGGTGGCACCGCGGAGCAGAGCGGCGCCCCGGCCTCCTCCGCCGCGGCGGGGCCGATCACCATCCGCGTGCAGACGTTCGGCGGCGGCACCAACTTCGGCTACAAGAACGCCGTCGACAAGTGGAACGCCGAGCACAAGGACATCCAGATCCAGCACGAGAACCTGACCGACCAGTTCGAGCAGCAGTACTGGCCGCAGATGATCCAGTGGCTGCAGGCCGGCAGCGGCGCGGGTGACGTCGTCGGCATCGACGAGGGCGGCATGGGTCTGGCCAAGGCGCGCACCGAATGGTGGGCGGACCTGAAGGAGCACGGCCTGGAGTCGCGCAAGGCCGACTTCCCCGCCTGGAAGTGGGAGAACGGCGTCGCCGCCGACGGCAAGCTGTTCGCCCTGGGCACCGACATCGGCGGCATGAGCCTGTGCTACCGCAAGGACCTGTTCGAGAAGGCCGGCCTGCCGACCGACCGCGAGGAGGTCGCGGCGCTGTGGCCGACCTGGGACGAGTTCCTGAAGGCCGGCGAGAAGTTCCAGTCGAAGGTCAAGGACACCAAGTGGGCCGACGGCACCAACACGCTGTACCAGGTGGTGCTCTACCAGGAGGCGGCCAAGAACGGCAACGTCTCCTACTTCGACAAGGACAACAATCTGATCGTCGACAAGAACCCGGCGGTCAGGACGGCCTTCGACTTCGCCCAGAAGCTGAGCCAGCAGGGCCTGACCGCCAAGCTGCGCAACTTCACCGACGAGTGGGCGACGGGCACCCAGAAGGGCGCGTTCGCCACGCTCGGCTGCCCGTCCTGGATGCTCGGCGCGATCAGCGGCAACGCCGGTGACGAGGGCAAGGGCAAGTGGGACGTCGCGGCGGTGCCCGGCGGCGGCGGCAACTGGGGCGGCTCCTGGCTGGCCGTGCCGAAGCAGTCGAAGCACCCGAAGGAGGCGGCGATGGTCGCCGACTACCTGACGCAGGCGACGACGCAGGCGAGCATCTTCACCGACTTCGGCAACATGCCGAGCAACACGAAGGCGCAGCAGGACCCGGCGGTGCAGGGCGCGAAGAACGAGTACTTCAACGACGCGCCCGTCGGTGAGATCTTCGCCAAGTCCGCCGCCAGCCTCCAGCCGGTCTTCCTCGGTGTGAAGCACGCGCAGGTGAAGAGCGCGATCGAGTCGGTCGTGCAGGGCATGGACGACGGCTCGGTGCCGTACGACAAGGCCTGGCAGCAGCTGGTCGACGACGCGGTGAAGGCCGCGGGCTGATCTCCCGCCCGGCCCGCCTTGAGGCGGGCCGGGCTTGTTGCCGCCGAAAGGTCTGTTATGAGCCTCGACACCCTTCCGCGGGCGGCGCGGAGCAACCACCGCGCCCGCCCGCCCGGCCGCCGCTGGCGTTCCCGCCTGGACGTCAAGGCGATGCCGTACTTCCTGGTGTCCCCCTACTTCCTGCTGTTCGCCGCCTTCGGGCTCTTCCCGCTGGCGTTCACGCTCTACTACTCGCTGTACGACTACGACCTGACCGGCACCGTCGAGTGGGCCGGTCTGGGCAACTACACCGCGCTGCTGAGCGACGACGACTTCTGGCGGGCCACGGTCAACACCCTGGCCATGTTCATCATCGCCACCGTCCCTCAGATGCTGCTGGCGCTGTTCCTGGCCAACGCGCTGAACAAGCACATGCGCTTCCGGCTGGCGCTGCGCATGAGCGTGCTGCTGCCGCTGGTCACCTCGGTGGTGGCGGTGGCGGTGGTGTTCACGCAGCTGTTCGCCCGCGACTGGGGCCTGGTCAACTGGCTGCTCGGCATGGTCGGGGTGGACAACACGAACTGGCGGGCCGAGCGCGTGCCGTCGTGGATCGCGATCGCGACCATGGTCGACTGGCGCTGGACCGGCTACAACGCGATCATCTTCCTGGCCGGCATGCAGACGATCCCGCGCGACCTGTACGAGGCCGCCTCGATCGACGGGGCCTCGCAGCGCCGGCAGTTCTGGCAGATCACGCTGCCGATGCTGCGCCCCACGATGATCTTCGTGGTGCTGAACTCCACGATCGGCGGCCTGACGCTGTTCTCCGAGCCGATGACGTTCTACAACGGCAACCCCGACGGCGGCTCGCAGGGCCAGTTCCAGACGGTGGCCATGTTCGTCTACAAGGAGGCGTTCCGTGAGTTCGACTACGGCTACGCCTCGGCCGCGGCCTGGCTGCTGTTCCTGCTGATCCTCATCGGAGCGGCGATCAACTTCGCGTTCGTGCGCAGGATCGGGGGCACGAAATGACCATCTGGAAACCGACCGTCCTGACGCGGGTGCTGCTCGGGCTGGCCATCTTCCTGTCGGCGTTCCCGCTGTACTGGATGCTGGTCATCGCCTCGCGGACGAACTCCGACGCGGTCTCGTCGCCGCCGAAGTTCCTGCCGGGCGGCAACCTGGGGCAGAACATCATCGCGGTGCTCCAGCACCCCGAGGCGAAGTTCGTGGCCGGCCTGACGAACTCGTTCATCGTGGCGAGCGTCGTGACGATCTCGGTGATCCTCATCTCGACGCTGGCCGGCTTCGCGTTCGCCAACCTGAACTTCCGCGGCCGCAACGCGCTGCTGCTGCTGGTGCTGCTGACGATGGCGGTGCCGCTGCAGCAGATGGGCGTGGTGCCGCTCTACCGGCTCATGGTGAGCCTGGAGTGGACGGGCACCCTCAAGGCGGTCATCCTGCCGTACCTGCTCAACGGGTTCGGCGTCTTCCTGATGACGCAGTACACGCGGCAGTCGGTGCCGATGGAGCTGGTCGAGGCCGCCCGGGTGGACGGCGCCGCCACGCTGCGCATCTGGTGGAACGTCGTGCTGCCCGCCGTGCGGCCCGGCATGGCCGTGCTCGGCATCAACACGTTCATGCTCATGTGGAACGACTACATGTGGCCACTGATCGTGCTCAACCAGGACAACCCGACCGTGCAGATCGCGATCAACGGGCTCAACGCGAGGTACTCCACGGAGTACTCGTTGATCTTCGCGGGCACCGCGTTGTCCATCATTCCGCTCATCGCAGTATTCGTCGCATTCGGCCGCCAGATCGTGGGCGGCCTCATGGAAGGTGCGGTCAAAGCGTGACGACACAAGAGGAACAGACGCGTTCCGGGCTGCGCTTCCCTGCGGGCTTCGCGTGGGGGGCCGCGACCTCGGCGTACCAGATCGAAGGGGCGGTCGCGGAGGACGGGCGCGGCACGTCCATCTGGGACACCTTCACCAAGACGCCGGGAAAGGTGCTGAACGGGCACCACGCGGACGTGGCCATCGACCACTACCACCGCTACCGGGAAGACGTCGCCATCATGGCGGAGCTGGGCCTGTCGGCCTACCGGTTCTCGGTCTCCTGGCCCCGGATCCAGCCGGACGGCTCCGGCCCGATCAACCAGAAGGGTCTCGACTTCTACCGGCGGCTCTGCGACGAACTGCGCGAGCACGCCATCGACCCGTGGCTGACCCTCTACCACTGGGACCTGCCCCAGGCGCTGGAGGACGAGGGCGGCTGGCCCAACCGCGACACCGCCTACCGCTTCGCCGACTACGCCGCCGCGGTCCACGACGCGCTGAAGGACTACGTCCACACGTGGAGCACGGTCAACGAGCCATGGTGCGCCGCGTTCCTCGGCTACGCCTCGGGCGAGCACGCCCCCGGCCGTCGTGAGCCGGAGAACGCGATCAGGGGCGCGCACCACCTCAACCTGGCCCACGGTCTGTCCGTGCAGGCGATGAACGCCCGCCGGGTCGGCGGCTGCGTCAACCTGTACGCGGTCACGCCGGAGACCGACAGCGAGCGCGACCTGGACGCGGCCCGCCGCATCGACGGCCTGCAGAACCGCTTCTTCCTGGACGCCATGCTGCTCGGCCGCTACCCGGAGGACGTGCTGGCCGACCTGCCGGTCGAGCCCGACTTCATCCAGCCGGGCGACATGAAGACCATCAACGCGCCCCTCGACGTGCTGCTGGTCAACTACTACAGCCGCTTCACCGTCTCGGGCGCGCCCGGCGGCAAGCAGTCGGCCGCCGCGGCCCCCACGGACTCGGGGTCTCCGTGGGTCGGCAGCGAGCACGTCTCGTTCGTCAACGGCGGCCGCCCGGTGACCGCGATGGGCTGGGAGATCGACGAGGGCGGCCTGGTGGAGATCCTCACCAGGGTGGCGCGGGACTACCCGCCGATCCCGATGGTCGTCTCCGAGAACGGCGCGGCCTTCGACGACGTGCTGGACGCCGGCCGCGTCCACGACGGGGAGCGGCAGGCGTACGTGGAGGCGCACCTCGGCGCCTGCAAGGAGGCCATCGACGCGGGCGTGCCGCTGGAGGGCTATTTCGCCTGGTCGCTGATGGACAACTTCGAGTGGGCCTGGGGTTACGGCAAGCGATTCGGCCTCGTGCGGGTGGACTTCGAGACCCAGGAGCGCGTTCTGAAGGACAGCGCGCTCTGGTACTCGGAGATCATCCGGCAGAATAGGCGCCATGAACCGACCGACTCTTGAGGCAGTCGCTGCTCGGGCCGGAGTGGGCCGGGGCACGGTGTCGAGAGTCATCAACGGCTCGCCCAACGTCAGCGCCAAGGCCCGCGAGGCCGTCGAGCTGGCGATCCGCGAGCTGGGCTACGTGCCCAACCGTGCGGCGCGCGCCTTGGTGACGCGCCGCACGGACACGGTGGCGCTGGTGGTGTCCGAGTCCCAGTTCCGGGTCTTCGACGAGCCGTACTTCGCGGGCACGATCCGCGGCATCGGCTCGGCGCTGGCCGAGACCGGGTTGCAGCTCATCCTCGCGATGGCGCGCACCCCGGAGGAGCACGCGCGGCTCGAGCACTACCTGACGGGTCAGCACG
The DNA here is from genome assembly GCF_040609855.1 of Nonomuraea sp. NPDC004580. Lineage (NCBI taxonomy): Bacteria > Bacillati > Actinomycetota > Actinomycetes > Streptosporangiales > Streptosporangiaceae > Nonomuraea > Nonomuraea sp. NPDC004580. The sequence continues at coordinate 28,468 of NZ_JBEXLH010000064.1, forward strand.
TCGACGGCGTGCTGCTGCTGTCCCTGCACGGGGCCGACCCGCTGCCGGGCAGGCTGGAGGCGATGGGGGTGCCGACCGTGCTGGGCGGCCGCCCCGTCGGCCTCGACCCTTACAGCTATGTGGACATGGACAACAGGGCAGGGGCCCGGCAGGCGGTCAAACACCTGCTGGGCCTCGGCCGCACCGCGATCGCCACGATCGCCGGCTCCCAGGACATGGGCGTGGGCGTCGACCGGCTCTCGGGTTACCGAGACGCGCTGCTGCCCTCGGGCCTTCCCGAGCTCGTGGCCTATGGTGACTTCTCCGAGCACAGCGGCGCCGCGGCGATGACCGAGCTGCTGCGCGCCCACCCCGAGCTCGACGCGGTGTTCGCCGCCTCCGACCCGATGGCGCTCGGTGCGATGCGCGTGCTGAAGGCCGAGGGCCGCTCGATCCCCGACGACGTCGCGGTGATCGGGTTCGACGACTCCAAGGCCGCGCTGCACGCCGACCCGCCGCTGACGACCGTGCACCAGCCGACCGAGGCGATGGGGCGGCAGATGGCCCAGCTCCTGGTGGCCCGCATCAACGGCGAGGAGCTGCGCCAGCCCGTGGTGATCCTCGACACCCACCTCGTACGCCGGGAGTCCGCATGAGCAGCAGGATGCGAGGGCCATGGACAGCAGGACCAAGCGGCGCTTAGCGGCGGCCGAGCTCGACGCCCTGGCCCGCCGCGCGGTGGGCGTGGGCGTCGAGTCGGCCACCGAGCTGACCGACGGCTACGCCAACGCCGTGTGGCGGCTGCGGCTGGCCGACGGCCGTGACGCGGTGCTCAAGCTGAGCCCGCCGCCCGACCTCGACCAGCTCAGCTACGAGCGCAACCTGCTGCGCATGGAGGCCGCCGCGATCGGCCTGGCGGCGCAGGCGGGCGTGCCGGTGGCGGCGCTGCTGCGCGCCGGGTTCGACGATCCGGTGCTGGGCGGCGACTACCTGCTGCTGGCCGCGCTCGACGGCGTGTCGTGGAACGACGTCAAGCCGGACGGCGAGGCCGGGCTGCGCAGGGAGCTGGGCCGTCACCTGGCCAGGTTCAACACGGTGACCGGCGAGGTGTTCGGCTATCCGCACGCGGGCATCACCGGCCCCACGTGGCGCTCGGCGTTCCTCGCGATGGTGGCGGCGCTGCTGGGCGACACCGAGCGCTACCCGACGCCGCTGCCGCTGCCGGCCGCGGAGATCATGGCGATCGCCGAGGCGGCGGCGCCGGTGCTGGACGAGGTGATGACGCCGCGGCTGGTGCACTTCGACGTGTGGGCGGGCAACGTCTTCCTCGACGTGACCGGGCCGCCCCGCATCCAGGCGATCATCGACCACGAGCGGGCCTTCTGGGGCGACCCGCTGGCCGAGTTCGTCACGCCGACGATCTTCGGGGAGCTGGCCGACGACGACCCGCTGCTGGCCGGCTACCGCGAGGTGACGCCGCTGGAGCTCACCCCTGCCGCCCGCACCAGGCTCGACCTCTACCGCGCCTACCTCTACCTGATCCTGCTCATCGAGAACGGACCCCGGCAGTACCCGCCGGACGAGTACGCCAGGGTCCGCGTCAGCGCGACCGCGTCACTGACGGACGTGCTGGACCGCCTCGTACGCGCGGCCGCGCGGCCCGTCGAGTAGGTCGCCGCAGCTGCTGCCGCCCTTGACCGTGTTCGGCAAGCCGAGGTCGGCCGGCGTGCCGCCGGAGCAGGCGAGCGCCCCCTTGACCGTGCTGCCCGACAGGACGGCCGCGCCGTCCTTGAGCCCGGTGAGCAGCGCCGCGCCGCGCAGGTCGGCGCCCACGACGGTCAGGTTCGCCGCGCCGCGCACCGCGAGCGCGCCGCTGACCCGGGTGCCGAGCAGGTGCACCTCGGCGGGCCGGTCGGCGCTGACCGCGCCGGTGATCCGGCCGCCCGACGCCACCAGCGACGCGCCCTTCCCGACCGTGACCGTGCCGGTGACCTCGGCGCCGTCGAGGCAGGTGACGCCGCCGGTGACGGTGAGCGGGCCCCGGTGCGCGCCCTTGATCGTGCGGGTGCAGGCGGGCGGCGGCGCGATCGTGGTGACGGTGAAGCTCTTCGGCCTGCCGTGGTTGCCGGCCGCGTCCATCGAGCGGTATTCGATGGTGTGCCGGCCGCGCGGCAGCTTGCCGTAGACCAGCGAGTCGATCTCCGTGCCCTCCTCGGAGAACGTCCACGGCAGCTCCGACGACGTGGGCCAGCCGAAATAGGTGAACCAGCCGTCGCCGTCCACCCGCGACTCCGAGACCACGTAGCCGTCGTGGTCGTCGTCGCCGGTCAGCCGCATCGTGAACGGGCCGTTGTAGACGTAGGTGTCGCCCGACCTGGCCAGCGGCTCCGACAGCGCGTACGCCGTGCGCGGCGCGGTGGCGTCCACCGTCCACGTGAGCGTCTCGCCCGCGAGGGTCGCGGTGAGCGTGTGCGTGCCCTCGGGCAGGTCCAGCTCGCCCAGGTCCAGGTCGGTGCCCTGGTGGCTCTCGCCGTTCAGCGTCCAGGTGACCTCGGGGACGGTCGCCGCCGGGTGGGTGGTCCCCACGTACACGACGTCGTCGCGGCCCACCGGCCGGTCGGTCGGCGTGGACGAGACGAACGCCGGCTCGACGCCGTCCGGCGGGGTGGTGAGCGCGGTGTCCACCGTCCAGGTGCGGGTGGCGCTGACGGCCGCCTTGATCTCCGGGTCCCTGACGAAGTCCGTCGGGTCGGCGACGGTCGCAGTGACCGTGTGCCTGCCGGGCGACAGGTTCAGCGTCCGCAGGTCGAGTACGTCGCGGTCGCCCTCGACCTGCTCGCCGTCCACCGTCCAGGTGGTGACCAGGGAGTGGCCGACCGGCCGCATCGGCTCCACCCACAGCACCCGGTCCGCGCCCACCGGGGCGCCGGTCGGCGTCGCGTCCTGCACGACCGCGGTCTTCGCGGTGATGCGCTGCACCATGACCTCGCGGCCGACCTGGTCGTAGGCGTAGCCGAGGGTCTTCATCATGGAGTGGGCGCTCGGGCGCCACACGCCCGTCGTGTAGTACAGGCCGCCCTCGTAGCGGCCGATCGTGCCGCCCGACTCGCTCTCCTCGCCCAGCCAGCGCCACCACTTCATGCGCTGGTCGCGCATCTGCTGCTCGGTCAGCAGCGTGTGGTGGGCCGACGACGGCTCGGACCCGGTGTAGGCGCCGCCGGGGACGCCGCGCTGGTAGTAGTCGTACTCGTCCTGCAGGCCGCCCAGCGAGTGGCCCAGCTCGTGCGGGCTGATCAGGGCCGACATGCTGTTGCTGCCCGACGCGGTGGCGTACGAGCCGCCGGCGCCGCCGTACGTGCCGCTGTTGGCCAGCGCGAGGATCTGCCGGTTCCCCGAGGTCGTGCCGGTGACCAGGTCGGCGTAGCGGGTGGCGGCGGTGTTGTCCATGGTGATGAGGCGCTGCACGCCGGCGGGGTTGCAGTGGCCCCAGAAGCCCATGCTGAGCGGGGTGGTCCTGCGCGGCGCGTCCAGGCCGGGGTCGCAGCTGATGCCGGACTCGCCGGAGACGATGTCGATCCGGTAGACGTTGATGTAGTTCCGGTACGACTTGAACGGCTCGATGGACCACATCACGTTGAGGTGCCGGTCCACGTCCGCCCTGAACTCGTCCTGCTCGGCCTCGGTGTAACCGTCGCCCATGACGATCAGGTTGAACCGCTTGGCCGGTGCTCCGGTGACCTGCACCGGCACGACGGTGGCCGAGCCGGGCCCGGCGGCGTGCGCGGGCGCTGCCGGAGCGGATAACACGGTGGATGACACTGTGGCGGCCAGTGTCAGGGCCGCGAATTTACGCATGATCGCACTATCGGGTGATAGGCCCCGATAGTCCATCTCGATTCGATCACGCCTGGGCTGGGGGGCACGCCCCGGGGAGGTCGGCGAACATGTCGGGCTGGGTGCGAGGGGTCACGCCTTGGGGAGGTCGGCGAGCATGACGGGGTCGGTGGTGGGCTGCCGGGAGCCCTCGGCCGGTTCGACGGTGAGCGCCACGCGGTCGTCGCGGCGCAGCGGGGTCAGCACCATCGGGCCGCTCGCCCCGCCGGGGCCGGGCTCCAGCAGGCCGGCCGGGCGCGGGCCTTCCGGGCCCATCAGCCACAGCTCGTACGCCTTCGCGCGCGGCAGCTCGGCCAGCCCCGACGAGGTGAACACCATCCGCCCCCGCTCGCGCGAGATGACGACCGTGCCGGTGCCGCCGGTGCTGACCGGCCGCCGCATGGTCTCGGCGTCGGGCGCGGCCAGCACGGCGGCCAGCTCGCCGTTCCTGGCGGTGAGGTCGGCGAGGTCGCGGCGGGCGTCGAAGGCGAGCACGCCGAGCGCCACGGCCGCCGCCGCCGACACGGCGACCGACACGGCGGCCGACACCCCGGCCACCACCTCCACGCGCCGCCTCCTTCGCCCCAACGGCACCACCCGCCCGCCATCGCCGTCCCCGGGCGGCACGGACGGCACGGACGGCACGGACGGCACGGACGGCACGGACGGCACGAACGGCACGGACGGCACGGTCGGCACGGGCAGTCGATGCGACACCGTGGGCGCGTCGTCGCGGATCCCCGGGGGCCGCGTTCGGTGGGCGGCGGTGAGGAGGCGGCGGCGGAGGCGGGCGGGCGGAGGTTCGGCGACCGTCTCCGCGAGGCGGGCCGCGGTCTCGCGCAGCCGGCGGACCTCGGCCGCGCAGCCGTCGCACACGTGCAGGTGCTCCTCGAACAGCACCCACTCGGCGTACGGCAGCGCGTGCACGGCGTAGGCGCCCGAGAGGGTGTGGAGCTCGTCGTTCATCGTCCACTCCCAGGTGTGAGAGGCGGCTCACCCCTGTACTTCGGCGCTCCTGGCACGCCGGATGGCCCCCGCCCTTGTGCATTTCGGCGAAGGTGCGACAATCTCATTGGGGGATGAATTATGGGATGTGTGATCGCGGGGGGCGGCCCCGCCGGTGCGATGCTCGCCCTCCTTCTGGCGCGATCCGGCGCCGAGGTGACGCTGCTCGAGAAACACGGCGACTTCCTGCGGGACTTCAGGGGCGACACGATCCACCCCTCGACCATGGAGGTGCTCGACGAGCTGGGCCTGGCCGAGGAGCTGCTGAAGCTGCCGCACCGCAAGGCGTACAGCCTGACCGTCGTGTCGGACGCGGGCGACATCCGCCTGGTGAACGTGCGGAACCTGCGGACGAGGTACAACTACATCACGTTCGTGCCGCAGTGGGACTTCCTCACGCTCGTCACGCGCGCGGCGGCCCGCTACCCGAACTTCCGGCTGCTGATGAACGCCGAGGCGGTCGACCTGATCCGCGAGGGCGGCGCGGTCCGCGGGGTGCGCTACCGCGACCCGTCGGGCGAGCACGAGATCAGGGCCGATCTGACGGTCGCCGCCGACGGCCGCACGTCGGCGCTGCGCGCGAAGGCCGACCTGACGCCGCAGGACCTCGGGGCGCCCATGGACGTGCTGTGGTTCCGGCTGCCGCGCGATCCGGGCGACCGCGAGGATCCGTTCCTGCGGGTCTCGCGGGGCCGCCTGATGGTCGCCATCAACCGGGGCGACTACTGGCAGCTCGCGTACGTGATACTCAAGGGCGGCCACGAGCGGCTGACGCACGAGGGCATCGGCGCGCTGCGCCGGCCGATCGCCGAGCTGCTGCCCTGGCTGGCCGGACGGGCGGAGCAGATCAACAGCTACGACGACGTCAGCGTGCTGACCGTCCGCCTCGACCGGCTGCGCCGCTGGCACCGGCCGGGGTTGCTGTGCATCGGCGACGCCGCGCACGCCATGTCACCGGTGTTCGGCGTCGGCATCAACATGGCCGTCCAGGACGCGGTCGCGACCGCCAACCTGCTGGCCGGCCCGCTCAGGCACGGCGGGCCGATCCCGGAGCGGGCGCTGCACCTGGTGCAGCGGCGGCGCATGCCGCCCACGCGGATCACCCAGGCGCTGCAGCAGGTGATCCAGAACCGCTTCATCAGCCCCACGCTCAGCGGCGACGCCGACCCGGCGCGCCGGCTGCCGCGCGACCTGACGGCGATCCCGGTGCTCAACGCGCTGGTGGCCCGGGTGATCGGCCTCGGCGTACGGCCCGAGCACCTCATGGCAAAGCAAGTTTGACTTCCTCTGGGTTCGCACCCGTATAACCGCATTCTCACAACGTGGACAAGGGGGTCGGTGGTGCCGAGCCAGTGGAATACCCTCGTATCTCGTGAGCAGCAATCTAGTGGATCTCGATTCCTGGCGAGCCCTCCCCGCGGCGCAGCAGCCTGACTGGCCAGACCGCGGCGAGCTCGACAAGGTTGTCGCCGAACTCGGCGGCCTGCCCCCGTTGGTCTTCGCCGGCGAGTGCGACCAGCTCAAGGAGCAGCTGGCGGCCGTCGCCCGTGGTGAGGCGTTCGTCCTGCAAGGCGGCGACTGCGCCGAGACGTTCGCCGGCGCGACCGCCGACAACGTGCGTCAGAAGCTGAAGACGTTGCTGCAGATGGCGATCGTGCTGACCTATGCCGGCCGGGTGCCGGTGGTGAAGATCGGCCGGGTCGCGGGGCAGTTCGCCAAGCCGCGGTCCAAGCCCACCGAGGTCCGCAACGGCGTGGAGCTGCCGGCCTACCGGGGCGACATGGTCAACGGCTTCGACTTCACGCCCGAGGCCCGCATGCCCGACCCGTGGCGGCTGCTCAAGGCCTACCACTCCTCCGCCGTGACGCTCAACCTCGCCCGCGCCTTCACCAAGGGCGGTTACGCCGACCTGCGCCAGGTGCACGCCTGGAACCAGGACTTCGTGGCCGAGTCGCCGGCCGGTCGCCGCTACGAGCAGCTCGCTCGCGAGATCGACCAGGCGCTGGCCTTCATGCGGGCCTGCCGGGCCGAGCCCGAGGAGTTCCACACCGTGGAGTTCTACTCCTCGCACGAGGCGCTCATCCTCGACTACGACCGCGCGCTCACCCGCATCGACTCGCGTACGGGGCTGCCGTACGACGTGTCGGCCCACATGGTCTGGATCGGCGAGCGCACCCGCCAGCTCGACGGCGCCCATGTCGACTTCTTCTCCAAGATCCGCAACCCGATCGGCGTGAAGCTCGGGCCCACCACCTCGCCCGACGAGGCGCTCGCGCTGGTCGACAAGCTCAACCCGGCCAACGAGGCGGGGCGGCTGACGTTCATCACCCGGATGGGCGCCTCCAAGATCCGCGAGCACCTGCCCGCGCTGGTCAAGGAGGTCACCGCGTCCGGCGCGCGGGTGGCGTGGATCTGCGACCCGATGCACGGCAACACGTTCGAGGCGCCGAGCGGTCACAAGACGCGGCGCGTCGACGACGTGCTCGACGAGGTGGCCGGCTTCTTCGAGGTGCACCGCTCGCTCGGCACCCACCCGGGCGGCATCCACATCGAGTTCACCGGTGACGACGTGACCGAGTGCGTGGGCGGCGGCCACGAGATCAACGAGGCCGACCTCGCCACCCGCTACGAGACGGCCTGCGACCCGCGCCTCAACCGCGGCCAGTCCCTCGACCTCGCCTTCCGCGTCGCCGAGCTCTACCGCGGCTGACCGTTCCCGGCGTGACGCGCCTGTCCCCCTTTCACCCCGCAGCGGGCCGGAGTACTTCTCCGGTCCGCTGCGTCGCTTTCGGGGAAAGAGTGATCCAGGTCTCATCGGCGGGCAATCCTGAATTCGGGAGAAAGCTGAGGTTTGAGAGCTATGATCGCCCGGAAAAGCTCTCATATTTCAGGAGAAATGACGTGGCTGGTGCTCCGGAGGGGGTCGACCCGAACGTCCCCAACGTCGCGCGCATGTACGACTACTTCCTCGACGGCAAGGACAACTTCGCGGCCGACCGGGCAGCGGCCGAACAGATCCTCCAGAAATTCCCGCACACGAAGGAAGGCGCCAGGGCGAACCGGGACTTCCTTCGCCGTGCGGTGCGCCACCTGGTGGACTCCGGCGTACGCCAGATCGTCGATCTCGGCGCCGGCCTGCCCACCCAGGGCAACACGCACGAGATCGCCCCTGAGGCGCGCGTGGTCTACGTGGACTACGACTCGGTGGTGTGCGTGCACGGCAGGGCGCTGCTGGCCAGGAAGGAGAACGTCGACTTCCTCCAGGCCGACGTGCGCGAGCCCGACGCGCTGCTCGGCAAGCTGGGCGGGCTGGTCGACTTCGACCAGCCGGTGGCGTTCCTGATGCTGGCGCTGCTGCACTTCGTCTCCGACGACGACGCCTACGACCTGGTGGCCAAGCTGCGTGCGGCGAGCGTGCCGGGCAGCTACCTCGTGATCAGCCACGCGGTGGACCCGACGCCGGAGGAGACGCCGCAGGCGCTGGAGGTCTACAAGAAGTCGACGGCCGCGCTGAACCTGCGCACGCGGGAGCAGATCGAGCGCTTCTTCGAGGGTTATGAGCTGGCCGAGCCGGGGCTGACGTTCCCCGCCAGGTGGCGTCCCGACCAGGAGATGATGCTGGGCGACCACATCACCTTCGGGTACGTCGGCGTCGCCCGCAGGATCTGATTCGTGCATGAGAAAGGCCCCGCCGTGAACCGGCGGGGCCTCGACGTGTCGGCGGTCAGTTCTGCTGGGCGTTCTTCAGCTCTTCGCTGAGCTCGGCCCTGATGGCGTCCATGTCGAGGGCCCTGACCTGCCTGATGAGGTCTTCGAGCGCGGGCGCCGGGATGGCGCCGGCCTGCGCGAAGACGACGATGCCGTCGCGGATGGCCATCAGCGTGGGGATCGAGGTGATGTCGAACCCCTGGGCGAGGCCCTGCTCCGCGTCGGTGTCGATCTTGCCGAAGGTGATGTCCTCGTGCTTGTCCGACGCCTGCTCGAAGATCGGCCCGAACTTCTTGCACGGCGGGCACCACTCGGCCCAGAAGTCGAGCAGCACGATCCCCTTGTCGGCGATGTCGTTGAAGTTCTTCTCGGTTACTTCGATGGTCGCCACAAGTGGCTCCTTGCTCGTTGTCGCTAGCAGTGCATCCGTCTCAACCACGTACCCACACCCAGCATTCCATGCTCCGCCGGCGGGCGCGGCCCTTCGGATCGGCCGCGCCCGCCGGGGCTCAGCGTCCGCCGGGCGGCAGGGTCAGGCCGATGACCAGCGGATCATGGTCGGATGAGCGGTAGGCGTCCGGCCGGTAGAGATCAGGCGGATTGAACTCGGTGTTGTAGTCGCGGATGCGCGGCTCGTCGGCGTTGATGTGCCAGATCGCGGCGCTGGTGACCCGCTTGAGCAGCTGCCTGCCGACCAGGGCGTGGTCGAGCTCGCCCGCCAGCCCGTCGAACAGGTAGCTGTAGCGCTGCGCGGCGGGCACGAACCGCTTGGTGACGCTGGTCAGGCCGCCCGCCTCTAGGGTGTCGATGGGGTCCTCCTCGCCGTAGGCGTTGAGGTCGCCGAGCACGATCGGGTTGGGCAGGTCCCGGTCCTCGATGAGGCCGAGCAGGGCCTGGGCCTGGGCGACGCGGGTGGCGTTCCAGCAGCTCTGGCCGTCGCCCTGGTCGGCGTCGGGGCCGCCGGACGGGCAGCTGCCCTTCGACTTGAGGTGGTTGACGAGCATCGTGAACGGCTGGCCGCCGCCCTTCCTGCGGAAGGTCTGGATCAGCGGGGGGCGGCTGAAGACGGGGTCGTCCGACGCCTGCGCCGCGCCGGCCGGGGTGAGCTTGGCCGGCTTGTAGATCAGGCCGACCTGGATGGCGTCGGTGCCGGGGTACGGGTGCGGGAGCGCGGCGTACGTACCGGCTCCGACCTGGGCGTTGACCGCGTCCACGAGCGCCTGCAGGGCGGTCTGGCCGTTGTTCTCGACCTCCATGAGGGCGACCGCGTCGGCGTCGAGGCCCTTGAGCGCGGCCACCAGCTTGGCGAGCTGGCGCTCCTGCTCCGCGGCGTTGTTCGCGCCGCGCGAGCCGAGCGTGGTGAACCAGTTGAGGGTGTTGAACGAGGCCACCTTGACGTTCCCGATGACCGGGAACGGCTTGGGCGTGCGCGGGTTGGCGTTCGCGTACGCGATGGGCTTGGTGGGCTGCAGCCGGTAGGAGCCGAAGCCGTAGCCGAGCACGCCGGTGACGCCGAGTGCCACGTCGCCGGTCCGCACGATGGGCGGCAGCGTGGCCGGGTTCTCGCGGGTGGAGGCGTCGTCCACGAGCAGGGAGCGGCGCTCGTTGAGCCCGGTGTCCACGCCGCGCCGGTCGGTCGGCTGGAACAGCCGGCCCTGGGAGGAGAGCGTGACCTCGCCGTAGCGGCCCAAGTTGTAGTGCTCGCTGACGGTGAGCGGCTGCGGGAAGGTCAGCAGCATGTTCTCGACCGGCTCCAGGCTCTTGCCGGGGGCCACCGGCAGCCGGTACGGCAGCGCCGCCACCTTGCCCTTGCCGCACACGTCCACGGCGGTGACGGGCGACAGCTCGGTCCAGCCGTTGAACTCTGTCACCGTGCCGGTCACCAGGACCCGGTCGCCGGCCTTGACGTCCTTGACCGGCTCGCGGGCGTACGCGAACAGCCCTTCCGAGGTCGCCGGGTCGGCGTCCGGCCTGGGGTCCTGGATGAAGAAGCCGCTGAGCTGGTCGGTCCGCTGGAAGTCGGCGGTCACGACGCCCTCGACGCGTACCGTCTGGCCGGCCAGGGGGCTGGCGTCTCCGGCGCCCTGCACCTGCGCGATGCGGTGCGAGGCCGGGGTGGCGCAGGGCCCTGAGGCGGGGTCGGCCGTGTTGCCGGCGGCGGCGGGAGCGGCCGGGACCGCCACCGGGATCACCACCGCGACCAAGGCCGCCAGGGATGCTCGTGATAAAGCGTGCATGTCCGGCACTTTACGGCCAATATGACCCGCATATTTCCACATAAAGATGGATAGAACATTAAATCGCCGAACCTTGACATCGGCGGCGGCGGGTATCACCTGAGCATGGACTGGGTCACCTGCGCGTATTCTGCTGCTTGCACCGGAATCGCTAGCCGTCCGACCGGGCTCTGTCTCGCCCACCTCGATCCCGAGCACCTGAGCGCGGCGCTCGCCGAGCTCTCCCCCGGCCGCCTGCTCGACCTGCGCGGCACCACCGTCACCAGCGCCCTGCTGGCCCGCATCCTCGACGCCACGGGCGGCCGTCCAGGACGGGCCAGGCTCGACCGGGTCACCTTCACCGGCGACGTGCGGCTGTCAGGGGTGACGTTCTGCGGCGACGTGTCGCTCGACGGCGCCAGGTTCGACCGGCTGGCCTCGTTCTTCGGCGCCAGGTTCGAGGGCAACGTGTCGCTGGCGGGCGTCAGGTTCGCCCGCGAGCTGTCCTTCCACGGCGTCACCGCACGCGGGCACGTCTCGCTCGACCAGGCCGTGATGTCGCGCGACGCGCTGTTCAGCCAGGCCGAGTTCGGGCACGGGCTGTCGTGCGAGCGCGCCAGGTTCGACGGGTACGCCACCTTCGACGGCGCCCGCCTGGGCGGCGGCGCGGTCTTCAGGGGTGCGCGCTTCGGCCGTACGCTGTCGTTCCGCAAGGTCCAAGGGCACGCCGGGTTCGAGGCCGCCCACTTCGCCGCCGACGCGTACCTGTCGGCCACCGGGCGGCTGTCGGCGGCCAGGGCGCGCGCCGACGGGCTGCTCGACGTGGCCGTGGCCTGCTGCGGCGTGAACCTGCGCGGCGTCGAGGTGACCGGCCCCACCACCGTGCGGCTCACCGACTCCCAGGCCGACCTGGAGGGCGCGGTGCTGCACGGCCCGGCCACCGTGACCGGGCGCGGCCGCTCCACGCTCACCTCGCTGCGCCAGGTGGACGCCGTCGACCTCGCGTTGCACGGGCTCGACCTGACGACGTGCCGCTTCGCGGGGCTGGCGCACCCGTCAGGAGTGCGGGTCAAGGACTGCACGTTCGCGCTGACGCCGCGCGGCGTGCAGCTCAGCCTGCGCTGGCCGATGCTGCGCTGGTTCTCCCGCCGCCGGGTGCTGGCCGACGAGCACATCCTGCGAGGCGGCCGCCACGGGGGCCGCCACGGGGGCCGCCACGGGGGCCGCCACGGAAGCGGCCACGGAAGCGACCACCATGACGACCCCGGCGACCCGGGCGCCACACCCGACGGGCTCGCCGCCCTCTATGCGGGCCTGCGCCCCAGCGACCGCGCCACCTCGGCCGACTTCGCGTTCGCCGCCATGGAGATGCGCCGCCAGGCCGGTCACGGCTGGTGGCTGTCGGTGTCGTGGCTGCTGTGCGGGTACGGCATGCGCCTCGGCCGGGCGGCGCTCTGGCTGGCCGTGGTGGCGGCGCTGACGGCGGCGGCCGTCCTGTGGAGCACGGCCTCCCACGCCGGCCGGCACCACACCCCGACGAACCAGGGCGTCGCCCGCTGACGACACCCCGCACCCTGCCCGCCGACCACAGTGCCGACCACAGTGCCGACCACAGTGCCGACCACAGTGCCGGTCGGGGGGCGGCGGGCGTGCGGGGCTCAGAGCTCGGCGGCGAGCGCCTCGATGGTGGCGAAGTGGCGGTGCCAGCCGCCGCCCATGATGCGCCGCGACATCTGCTGCAGCTCGTCCTCCGGGTCGAAGCCCTCGTGGTCGAGGAAGAGCCTGGTGCCCCTGCCCTCGGGCTCCAGCCGCCAGGTCACGGTCCAGTCCACCCGCCCGTCACTCCAGGCCAGCCGGAGCAGCTTCTCCTGCTCGATCGCCAGCACCTCGCAGTGGACGACCCCGTCGAAGCCGACCGACTTCTTGGGCGTCGTGGTGAAGGCGAAGCGGTGGCCGACCTCGGGCTTGAAGTCGTTCGGCATGAGCCAGCGGGCCAGCAGCTCCGGCTCGGTGAGCGCGCGCCACACCTTGGCCGGCGGGTGGGCGAGGAACTGGTCGAGCCTGATGGCCGTGCGCTCCTCAGCGGTCTCCGGCGGGCCGGCGGGTGGCGGGGTCTGCGGCATGGTCGTCCTCCAGGTCGTCGAGCAGGGTGGTCAGTGCGGCGAGGCGCTCTCGCCAGAAGCGTTCGTACGGGCTGAGCCAGTCGCGGATCTCCATCAGCGGTCCCGCCTCCAGGCGGTAGTGGCGTTCGCGGCCCTTGCGGGTCTCCGACACCAGCCCCGCGTCCCTGAGCACCTTGAGGTGCTCGGACACGCTGGGCCTGCTCATGTCGAACCGCTCGGCCAGCCGGCCGGCGGGTTGTGCGCCCTCGTCGAGCAGCAGGCGCAGCAGCTCCCGCCGCGCGGGGCTGGCCAGCGCGGCGAAGACGTGGTCGGCGCTCACGCCTGGCTGACCACGAAACCGTTGCCGTCGGGGTCGTGGAAGAGCAGCTGCCGCCCCCACGCCGGCTCGCTCGGCCCGTCGAAGGCGACGCCGTGCTCGCCCAGCCGGGCGGCCGGCGCGTCGAGGTCGGGCGCGCCGACGACCAGGCCGCCGATCGGCGCCATGCCGGGGAACCACGAGGCCTTTCCTACATGACAAGCTCCGGCCCCGCGCCGGATATCAGGGGATTCCCCGATGAGACCGGCGGCCGTTCTCTTTACACTTGAGCCATGCTCATCGACGACTACGTGGCCGAGCTGGACAGAGCCGTCTGCGGGCCGCCAGGGCCGAAGCACGACCTGGTCGTCGAGGCACGTGACAGCCTGCTCGACACCGCCGAGGCGTTCGAGGCCGAGGGGCTCGACCGGGCGGAGGCCGAGCGGCGCGCGGTCGAGGAGTTCGGCGAGGTGGCCGAGATCGCGCCGGGCTTCCAGCTTGAGCTGACCGCCGCGTCGGGGCGGCGGCTCGGCATGCTGCTGTTCGTCAGCGTGCCGATCACGGTCGCGATGTGGTCGATGGTGTGGCACCTCTACCCCGCCGACGCGAGCGTCTGGCTCGACAGGCCCGACTGGTACGGCCCGCTCTCCCGGCTGCTCGACCTGCTCCAGCTCGGCACCGGCCTGTACGGCGGCCTCGTGGTCTTCGCGCTGAGCAGGGGCGCCCGCTGGATCCGGCAGCCCAGGCTGGCCGTCCGGTCGATGGGCATCATGGTGTGGACGGCGCTGCCGCTCACGGGCGTGCTGGCGATGGTGCTGTCGTTCGCCGTCGACGCACCCAACTCACTCGAAGCGCTGCCGGCCCTGCTGGCGAACCTGGTCACCTCGGCGATGTGGGGCCTGCAGCTCTACGGCGCCGCCAGGTGCGTACGCGTGACGCGCGCCTGAGCCCCGCTCACGACACCGCTCACTACACCGCTCACGACACCGCCGCCGACTCGGCCCGCAGCACGCTGCCGATCACGGTGGAGAACTCCCGCCAGGCCGACCGCTCCCCCTGCAGCTGCTTCCTGCCCGAATCGGTGAGCCGGTAGGTGCGGCGCTTGCGGCCGCCGACGGTCGCCCACTCGCTCGACAGGTGGCCGATGCGCTCGAGCTTGCGCAGCGCCGGATAGACGGTGCCGGTGGGCACGCTGAGCGCTCCTCCGCTGCGTTCCTGCAGCGCCTCGATGATGGCGTAGCCGTGCAGCGGCTTCTCCTCCAGCACGGAGAGCAGGAGAGCGTCCATGTGGCCGCGCAGCGCATCCGGGTTCATGACATCGATCCTAGACACCGGTTCATCGTGTAGCCAATCTACATGTAGGCTTCCTACGTGTAGCTTACCTACGTATGAACACGACTCCGGAGCGGTGAATGGACGTACTGGATCTGGCACGCACGCAGTTCGCGGTGACCGGCAGCCTGCACTTCCTGTTCGTGGTGCTCACGCTGGGCCTCGCGCCGCTGGTCGCGATCATGCACACCAGGTGGGCACGGTCGGGACAGGCTCTGCACGAAGGCATGACGCGCTTCTGGGGGCAGGTCTACGTCATCAACTACGCGCTCGGCATCGTGACCGGGCTCGTGATGGAGTTCCAGTTCGGGCTGGCGTGGAGCGGGCTGACCGACTACGCCGGCGACGTCTTCGGGGCTCCCCTCGCCATGGAGACGCTGCTGGCCTTCTTCCTGGAGTCCACCTTCCTCGGCCTGTGGATCTTCGGCTGGGGCCGGCTGCCCAAGTGGGCGCACGTGGCCTGCATCTGGGTCGTGACGCTCACCGCGTACGCCAGCGCGTTCTTCATCATGGTCGCCAACTCGTTCCTGCAGAACCCGGCGGGCGCCGTCGCTGACGGTGAGCGGCTGCGCCTGGCCGACTTCGGCGCGCTGCTCGCCAACAAGGCGCTGGTCTTCTCCTTCCCGCACGTCATCGGGGCCGGGCTGTTCACCGGCGGGATGGTGCTGGTGGGCGCGAGCGCGTACCGGCTGTGGCGGCATGCTCCCGAGACGGAGTTCTTCGGCCGCTCGCTGCGCACCGGCGTGCTCACCGCCGCCGTCGGCATCTTCGTGACCATGGCCTTCGGCTACGCCCAGTTCGCCGGCGTCGCCGAGGACAAGTTCGGCGCGCACAACCCGGTGGCCTCCACCGCGCTCGGCTTCATGATCGAGATCGGCCAGCTCCTGGCGCTGGTCGTGCTGCTCGTGATGCTGCCGCTGATCCGCGTGCTGCCGCGGGCTCGCTGGGCGCATCCGATCCTCATGCTGATGACGCCGCTGCCGTTCGTCCTGTCGATACTCGGCTGGATCGCCAGGGAGGTCGGCAGGCAGCCGTGGATGATCTGGGAGCGGCTCAGCGTCGCCGACGCCATGACGCCGGGCCTGACCCCCGGCATGGTGACGGGCTCGCTGGCCGCCTTCACGGCCGTGCTCGGCCTGCTCGCCGTCGTCGACTACGTGCTCATCGCCAAGGTGATCAGGCGCGGGCCGCGCGGGCTCGACCTCGGCGCCGCCGCCGATGAGCCCCGCTCCCCCGCCCTGACCTTCTGAGAGGTGCTGACGATGGACCTGCTGTGGTTCGCCATCTTCGCCGTGCTGCTCGCCGGATACTTCGCGCTCGAGGGCTTCGACCTCGGCGTGGGGCTGCTGCTGCCGGTGCTCGGCAGGACGCGCGCCGACCGTGACCGCCTGGTGGCCGCGATCGCCCCGTACGTGCTGGCCAACGAGGTGTGGCTGGTGGCCGTCGCCGGGACCCTGGCCGGGGTCTACCCGCTGCTGGAGGGCGAGGTGCTGGTCGGACTCTATCCGCTGGTCGTGGCCATGCTGATGAGCTGGGTGCTGCGCGACGCCGGGCTGTGGTTCCGCCGCAGGCTCGGCGGGTCGCTGTGGCGGGGCTTCTGGGACGGCGCCGTCTCGTTCGGCTCGCTCGGCCTGTCCGCCGGCTGGGGCATGGCCCTGTACGCCGCCGCCACCGGCTTCCAGGCCCCCGTCGTGCATCCGCTGGGCCTGCTGCTCGGCGTCGTGGTGACGCTGCTGTTCGCCTTCCACGGCTGGACGTTCCTGGCCTGGCGCCTGCCGGGCGTGTTCGGAGCCGTCAGGTCGGGGCGGGCGGTGCTGGTGTCGGGGCTGGTGGCCGCGCTGCCCGCGATCGGGGTGCTGGCGGGCGCGATGCCGTACCTGCTGGCGCACACCGCTCCCCCGGCCACGCTGAATGTGCTGAGTCTCATGGTCCTGCCTGTCGCACCCATCCTGGTGGGGGCGCAAGTATGGGTATGGCGGACTTTCCGGCCAGGCAAGACCGCCACGTTGCTCCCTTCGTTCTTCTGAGGGCTTACTGAGCGCGATCTGAGGGGCTCTGTGCACAAGGGTTTGCTTTCGCTCATGCGGGCCGAGCGTGCGGTCCGCACGCACCTCGGCGTCACCATGGCCGCCGCGGTGCTCGCAGGGCTGCTCGTGCTGGTGCAGGCCGAGCTGCTCGCGGGCGTGCTGTCCGGGCGCTTCACCGCGGCGGCGCTCGGCGTGCTGGCGGCGGTGGTCGGGGTGCGGGCGCTGCTCGCCTGGGCACAGGGGGTCTTCGCCGGGCGCACGGCGACCGGCGTCAAGTCGGCGCTGCGCCACCGGCTGCTGGAACGGCTGCGCGAGCTGGGCCCCGCCCGGCTCGCCGCCCACCGCTCGGGCGAGCTGGTCACGCTCGCGGGACGCGGGCTCGACGGGCTCGACAACTATCTGACCGGCTACCTGCCGTCCATCGCCGTGGCCGGGGTGGTGCCGGTGGCCGTGCTCATCCGGCTGTTCGCCGCCGACCTCGCCAGCGCCGTGATCGTTCTGGTCACGCTGCCGCTCATCCCCATCTTCGGCGCGCTCGTCGGCATGACCACCAAGGCCGTCACCGAGCGGCAGTTCCACGCCCTGTCGCGGCTCGGCGGCCACTTCCTCGACGTCGTGCGCGGGCTGCCCACGCTGCGCGCCTTCGGCCGGGCCCGCTACCAGGCCGGCGTCATCAAGCAGGTCGCCGACGCCCACCGCAGCGCCACCATGCGGACGCTGCGGGTGGCGTTCCTGTCGTCGCTTGTGCTCGAACTGTGCGCGTCGCTGTCGCTGGCGCTGGTGGCGGTGCCGATCGGGCTGCGGCTGCTCGGGGGGTCGCTCGACCTGACCACGGCGCTGCTGGTGCTGCTGCTGGCGCCGGAGGCGTACCTGCCGCTGCGGGCCATGGGGACCCGCTTCCACGCCTCCATGGAGGGGGTGGCGGCGGCCGACGCCGCCTTCGCCGTCCTGGACGACGAGCCTGAGCGCGCCGGCGGCGGCACCCGTGCGGTGCCCGGCGGCGGCGCGCCCGAGATCCGGCTGGAGAAGGTCACCGTGCGCTATCCGGGCCGCGAAACGGCGGCGCTGGAGGACGTCTCGCTCACCATCTCCCCCGGCGAGCGGGTGGCCCTGGTCGGCGAGAGCGGGGGCGGCAAGAGCACGCTGCTGCACCTCGTGCTCGGGTTCGTCCAGCCGTCCTCAGGCCGGATCCTCATCGACGGGACCGACCTGCGGGAGCTCGACCTGGCGCGGTGGCGGGGGCGGCTGGCGTTCGTGGCGCAGCGGCCGCACCTGTTCGCCACGTCGGTGGCCGACAACATCCGGCTCGGCGCCCCCACGGCGTCCCTGGAGGACGTCCGCAAGGCCGCCGCGGCGGCGCACGCCGACTTCGTCGAGGACCTGCCGGAGGGGTTCGGCACGGTCCTGGGCGAGCGCGGCACGAACCTGTCCGCCGGCCAGCGCCAGCGCGTCGCCCTGGCCCGCGCCTTCTGTCGCCCCGCCGCCTCCGTGCTGCTCCTGGACGAGCCCACGGCCCGCCTCGACGGCCGCAGCGAGGCCGCGGTGGTGACGGCCACCGCCGAGCTGGCTCAGGGCCGTACGGCCGTCATCGTCGCGCACCGGCCCGCCATGATCGACCTGGCCGACCGCGTCATCCGGATCCACGACGGGCGCGTGCTGTCCGACACCGGTGTCCGCGTGGAAGGGAGCAGGCCGTGAAGCGGCGCATCGGGTTGCGCGTGTGGTGGGCGGTGCTGGCCGGGTCGGCGGCCGACCTCGCCGGGCTCGGGCTCATCGCCGCCGCCGCGTGGCTGATCACGCGGGCGGCCGAGCAGCCGCCGCTGGCCGCCCTGAGCGTGGCGATCGTGGCGACGCGGGCGTTCGCCACCGGCAAGGGCGTCTTCCGCTACGCAGAACGCCTCACCGGCCACGACGTCGCCCTGCGCGCCCAGGCGGGCACCAGGGAGGACCTGTACGAGGCCCTCATCCCGCCCCAGCGTCCCCGCCACGGCGGCGCCGACCTGCTGAGCCGGATGGTGGACGACACAGAGGCCGTCCAGGACCTGCTGGTCCGCTGCCTCCTGCCGGCCGCCGCGGCGGCGATGGCCGGGCTCGCGGCCGTGGTCATCGGTCTGACGATCCTGCCGGTGGCGGCGCTGGTGCTGGTGGCGGGCCTGGTGCTGGCCGGGGTGCTGCTGCCCGCC
>NZ_JBEXLH010000065.1:0-46229 GCF_040609855.1 Nonomuraea sp. NPDC004580
CCGGGACGCGGTCCGGTGCGTTCGGCCGGCGGCGGCTGCGGCGCCCCGTGCGCGCCTCCCGGCACGACCTGCTGCGGCGCCCGCGCCGCCTCGGGCTGCGGCGCGTGCGAGGAGCCGGGTCCGGGCTGGGGCGCCCGCGCGGCATTCGGTCCGGGACGGGGTGCGTGTGCGGGACCTGGGCCGGCGTGCGAGGAGCCGGGAGCCGGCTGCGGCGCGTGCCCAGGGCCGGGAGCGCCGTGGGGGGCCGGGCCCTGGTGGTCGGGCCGGGGCGGCATGAGGGGGCCGAACTCCGACGGGTTCCACGCGCTGGTCAGGTGCTTGGTGGCGGCGAGCTGCGCGGCCGGCTCGTCGGCCGCTCCCACGAGCTCCAGCAGCAGCTGCCGGGCGGCGGGCCGCCGCGCGGGGTCGGGGTGAATGGCCGCGGCGACCAGCCGGTCGAGCGGCGCTGGCAGCCCCCGCAGGTCGGGCGGCGCCTGCCGGGCCCTGGCCGCCATCACGTACGCGTCGCCCTCGCCGAACGGATGCCCGCCGAGCCCCGCGTACGCGATGAGCGACCCCCACGCGAACACGTCGCCCGCCGGGCTGGTCTGGCCCTCGAAGACCTGCTCGGGAGCGATCCAGCCGGGCGTGCCCATGACCATGCCGGCGTTGGTGTGGCGGGAGTGCACGTGGGTGGAGCGGGCCAGCCCGAAGTCGATCACCCGCGGCCCGGCCAGCGTCAGCATCACGTTGGCCGGCTTGAGGTCGCGGTGGACGAGCCCGGCGGCGTGGATGGCGGTGAGCGCGGCGGCCACGCCGACGGCGGCGGCGTGGAGCACGGACGGTGACAGCGCGCCGTGCTCGATGAGGTGGTCTTCGAGCGAGATGCCGTCGATGTACTCGGTGACGAGGTAGAGCCGGCCGCGGTCCTCGCCGTGGTCGAGCACCCGGGCGGTGCAGAACGAGGCGACCTTGCGCGCGTTGGACACCTCTTCGTGGAAGCGCGCACGGTAGACGGGGTCGGCGGTGAAGTCGCGCCGGATCGCCTTGACCGCGACCTTGGAGCCGTCGGCGGCCCTGGCGAGATAGACCACGCCCATGCCGCCGGAACCGAGACGGCTGACCAGCTCATAGGGGCCGATCGCCGGCGGGTCTTCCGGCTCAAGAGGAGTGCCTGCGGAGCGCCCCAACGTCGCCGTCCTCTCGCCGTCGTCATCCCGTCGCAACCCGAACCGTTCCTCCCGCCGGTTCGTTTCGTGTGACAACCCGAACTGTCCCGCGCCCGGCATCCCGTTTGTACCCCAGACTCTAACGGAGGAAGGCGATGCCCGGTGGCGAGTAGTCCGCGCATGGCCGCATCGGGCTAGCCCGATGTCAGCTGCTGGCGGGGTCGCGGCGCAGGGGACGCATGGAGACCCGCAACCGGGCGAGATCGATGGCGTGCGGCAGCGGCCGGTGGGGCGAGAGCAGCCGGCCGACGGGCTTGGGGCGGGCGGTGCGCAGGATGGCGCCGAGGAACGCGGTGCCGACGGCGAGCGTCAGGTTCACGCCGTCGCAGCCGGGCCGCGCCCACCACTCGGAGGAGGCGGTGCCGTCCAGCCAGATCTCGGGGGCGAAGGTGTCGGCGTACGGCAGGCGCGGGCTGCGCTGGTGGGCGGCGACCGGCACGAGGACGGGGGTGCCGGCGGGGACGGCGCTGCCGTACCAGGAGGTCTCGGTGGTCGTGACCCGCGCGAGCGCCGGCACGGACGGCCACAGGCGCAGGCCCTCGCGCAGGCAGGCGCGCAGGTGGTCGGGGTCGGAGCGGGCGGTCTTGCGGTGGCCGGGGTGCGCGGCGAGCAGCGCCAGCGTCTGCGTCAGCCCGGCGGCGGCGCAGCCGAAGCCCATGAGCCAGTACGCCGCCTGCATGAGCCCGCGCGCCTCCGGCTCGGGGGTCTCGGCGATGAGCCCGGCCAGGCTGCCCGGCTCGGCCCTGCGCAGGTGATCGATGATGCGGGCGTCGTAGCGGCCGGACAGGATCTCCTGCCGGCGGCTCGCCCGCCACCGCCCGGCCCGTGTGAGGCCCTCCAGCAGCCGGGTCAGCTCCTCGTCGCGGGCGGCGCCGTCGCCGTAGACGCAGCGCCTGGCCACCCGCTGCCAGCAGGCGTTGAGCCTGGAGTGGTCGACCACGCCGCTGGCCAGGTCCGCGGCCTCCTCCTTGGCGATCTCGATGAAGCGCGGCCGCAGCACGTCGGTGGGCAGGCCGAAGGGGCGCTCGTCGAGCGCGGGCGCGTAGGAGGCGTCGTCCTCGGCCAGCACGCGCACGGCGTCGCGCTTGGACAGCACCAGCAGCGCGGGGCGGCGCGGCCGGCGGACGAGGACGGGACGGCCGCCGTAGCGGGACTCGAGGGCGGCCAGCAGCGGGCGGGAGCGCAGCAGGTCGCGGCCGTGCGTGACGTGCGGGATGCTGCCCGGGGGGAGGAGCAGGGCGGTCAGGCGCAGGCTCTCCAGCACGGTCGTCCTGGGCAGCCCCCTAGGCACGCGCTGCCTGCCGCGGAGCGGGTGGGTAGGTCATGGATCGATGTGATCGCCCCCGGGGCGGCGCCGCAATGTGGGGTTTCGGCCAATGGAACACTTCCGGCTGCAAGATCGGTGAGCGTTCCGGTGACCGGAACGCTCACCGGCCGAGGAGTGCGGCGGAGATGGCCTGGGCGGCGCCGCGTACGGAGATGCCGAGCGGTCCCAGCGGCACCAGCTGGGCCGGCGCCGCCACCGACACCGCCATGCACACCCGCCCGCCCGGCCCGAACACCGGCGCGGCCACGCAGGCCACGCCCTCGGTGTACTCCTCCTGCGAGCAGGCGAGGCCCTGCCTGCGCACCTGGGCCAGCTCGCGGTCGAGCGCCGCGAGGCTCGTGACCGTGCGGCGGGTCAGCCGCTCGAACGGGCCGTGCGCCGGCAGGTCGTGACGCAGCTTGGGGTCGAAGGCCAGCAGCGCCTTGCCCGCCGCCGTGCAGTGCAACGGCGCCCGGTCATCGCCGTCGGAGCGCGAGCGGACCCGGTCGTGCCCGTAGACGCGCTCGACGTAACGGACCTCGGGCCCGGCGGGCACGGCCAGGTTGACCGTCTGCCGGGTGGCCTCGTACAGGTGGAGGAGGTAGGGCAGCACGCGCCTGCGTGAGCCGGGGACGCGCGGCCTGGTCACCCCGGCCATCGACGCCAGCAGCTCACCAGGCAGGTACGCGCTCCCCACCCGCCTGGCCAGCTCCCGCGAGCAGAGCACGCCGAGTATGCGGTGGGCCGTCGACTTCGGCAGCCCGGTGCTGCGGCACAGCTGCGACAGCGTGACGGGCCCGGTGGCCGCGCTGAGCGCGAGCAGGATGTCGATGCCCCGCTCCAGGCTGCCCGGCTGGGACGCGGGCCGCTCGCGCCGCACCATGCGCGCTTGACTGATCGTTTCCGTCGGCATCGATGTCCCTTTCGCTCTCCGAGGAGCAGAAGGGGCTTCCCGGGGGGCTGCTGTTGGGCTGGGGTTCGGGCTGCTGTTGGGGCTGCTGTTTCCAACCGCTGACCTACCCGGCCGCCGCCCGGTGATACCACGCTCAGTGAAGGGCGATGATCTCCGCGTACACGGAGACCGCCACCTCGCCCGGCGTCCGCGCGCCGATGTCCAGGCCGGCGGGGGCGTGCACGCGCTCACCTCCCTCCAGCCGGGCCAGCACCGCCGCGCCGCGCCTGCGGCTGGCGATCAGCCCGACGTACGGCACCCCGCGCTGCAGCGCCTCCCGCAGCACCGGCTCCTCGCCCACGCCGTGCGAGGCGACCAGCACCGCCGTGGTGTCGTCGGCGAGCGGCCCGGAGCCGGTGTCCACGTTGCAGCCCATCGCTGTCCCCACGGCGGCGAGCGCCCGCGCGGTGGGGCCGTCGCCGTGCACGCGGACGAGCGCGGGCGGCAGCACCGCCTCCAGGAAGATCTCCAGCGTGCCGCCCGACAGGCAGGGCTGGCCGACCGCGACCAGCCCCTCCTCCACGTGCGGCTCGGCCTGCTCCGGAGAGATGCGCAGCAGGGTCGTGCCGCCGGCGCTCAGCAGGCGCAGGCTCTGGGCGAGTACGGTGCCGGTCGCGCACACCCCGCCCACGAAGCCCTCGATCGTCCCGTCGGGCAGCACCACCGCGCGGTCGCCCGCCTTGGCGCTGGTCGGGCGCTGCGCGCGGACGACGGTGGCCAGCACGTACGGCTCCCGCCCCGATCGCAGCCCGGCCACCCGCGCGTCGAGATCCGTGGCCGCCGGCGCCCGCGAGGTTCGGGGCCGCGGCGGGGGCGCCGGCATGCCGAGGAACTCGCTCACGGGATCGCCAGGTCGGTGCGGAACGGCTCGCCCCTGGTGACCCGCCACACGTTCGCCGGGGTCAGCGGCATGTCGGCGTGCCGCACCCCGTACGGGCGCAGCGCGTCCACCACGGCGTTGACCACGGCGGCGGGCGAGCCCACCGTGGCCGACTCGCCGACGCCCTTCGCGCCGATCGGGTGCGTCGGCGACGGCGTCACGGTCTCGCCCAGCTCCCACGACGGGCACTCCATCGAGGTCGGCAACAGGTAGTCCATGAACGAGGCGCCCAGGTGGTTGCCGTCCTCGTCGAACGCCATCACCTGCATGAGCGCCATGCCGACCCCGTCGGCCAGGCCGCCGTGGATCTGCCCCTCGACGATCATCGGGTTGATCCGCACCCCGCAGTCGTCCACGGCCACGAACCTGCGCACCTTCACCTGCCCGGTGCCGGGATCGACGTCCACGACGCAGATGTAGGCGCCGAACGGGTAGGTCAGGTTGGGCGGGTTGTAGACGGTGACGGCGTCCAGGTGGCCTTCGACGCCGTCGGGCAGCTCCAGGTTCGAGTGGGCGGCCAGCGCGATCTCGGCCATCGACTTGCCGGTGGACGGGTCGCCCACCACCGACCACTTCCCGTCGGCCCACTCCAGGTCGTCGGGCGACGCCTCCAGCATGGCCGCCGCGACGATCTTTGCCCGGTCGCGCACCTTGCGCGCCACGATCGCGGTGGCGGCGCCGGAGACGGGGGTGGAGCGGGAGCCGTACGTGCCGAGGCCGAACGGCGTCTGGTCGGTGTCGCCGTGCACCACCTCCACGTCGTCGGCCGGGATGCCCAGCTCCTGCCCGACGATCTGCGCGAACGTGGTCTCGTGCCCCTGGCCCTGCGACTGGCACGACACCCGCAGCACCGCCTTGCCGGTCGGGTGCACGCGCAGCTCGGCGCCGTCGGCCATGCCGAGGCCGAGGATGTCCATGTGCTTGCGCGGGCCCGCGCCGACCGCCTCGGTGAAGAAGCTGATGCCGATGCCCATCAGCTCGCCCCGCGCCCGCCGGTCGGCCTGCTCGGCGCGCAGCTTGTCGTACCCGGCCAGGTCCATGGCCAGGCGCAGCGCCTTCGGGTAGTCGCCCGAGTCGTACTCCCAGCCGGTGGGGGAGTGGTACGGGAACTGCTCGGGTTTGAGCAGGTTGCGCATGCGCAGCTCGGCGGGGTCCAGGCCGAGCTCGGCGGCCAGCACGTCCACCAGGCGCTCGACCAGGTAGACGGCCTCGGTGACGCGGAAGGAGCAGGCGTAGGCGACGCCGCCGGGCGCCTTGTTGGTGTAGACGCCGGTGACCTCGCAGTGGGCGGCCTCGATGTCGTACGAGCCGGAGAAGACGTGGAAGAAGCCGGCCGGGAACTTGGTCGGCTGCGCGGTGCCGTTGAAGGCGCCGTGGTCGGCGAGCACCTTGACGCGGATCGCCTGGATCCGCCCGTCGCGGGTCGCGGCGATCTCGCCGCGCATGTGGTAGTCGCGGGCGAAGGCGGTGCTCATGAGGTTCTCCGAGCGGTCCTCCATCCACTTGACCGGGCGGCCGGTGACGATCGAGCCGACGATCGCGCAGACATATCCCGGATAAATCCCGACCTTGCCGCCGAAACCGCCGCCGATGTCCGGCGAGATCACCCGGATCTTGTGCTCGGGCAGCCCCGCCACCATCGCGTACAGCGTCCGGTGCGCGTGCGGCGCCTGCGTCGGGCACCAGACCGTCAGCTTGCCCGTCACCTTGTCGAAGTCCGCCACCGCGCCGCACGTCTCCAGCGGCGCGGGATGCACGCGCGGGTAGAGCATGTCCTTCGCGGCCGTGACCTCCGCGCCGGCGAAGATCTCCTCCGTACGCGCCCGGTCCCCGGCCTCCCAGTCGAAGATGTGGTTGTCGGTACGGCCCTCCAGATCGTCCCTGATCACCGGGGCGGCCGCGTCGAGGGCCTTCCTGGCGTCGATGACCGCGTCGAGCGGCTCGTACTCGACGTCGATGAGCTCCAGCGCGTCGCGGGCCGAGTACGCGTCCTCCGCCACCACGAACGCCACCTCCTGCCCCTGGAAGCGCACCTTGTCCGTGGCCAGCACGGCCTGCGTGTCCTGCGACAGCGTCGGCATCCAGGCCAGGTTCAGCCCCGCCAGCGTCTCGCCGGTGATGACCGCCTTCACCTTCGGATGCGCCTCGGCCGCGCTCGTGTCCACCGAGACGATGCGCGCGTGGGCGTGCGGGCTGCGCAGGATCGCGCCGTACAGCATGCCGGGCAGCCGCACGTCGTCGGTGTAGGTGCCGCGCCCCCGGATGAACCTGGCGTCCTCCTTGCGGTGCATGCGCCCGTAGCTCATGACCTCGCCTCCCTCTCGGCGGCCCACCTGATCGAGCGGACGATGTTCTCGTAGCCCGTGCACCGGCACAGCTGGCCCGAGATGGCCTCCCTGATCCGGCCCTCGTCGGGGTCGGGGTCGCGGTCGAGCAGCGCGCGGGCGGTCAGCAGCATGCCCGGCGTGCAGAACCCGCACTGCAGGCCGTGGCACTCCACGAAGCCCTTCTGCACGACGTCCAGCTCGCCGTCCCGCTCCAGGCCCTCGACGGTATTCACCTCGTGGCCGCCGGCCATGACGGCCAGCACCGTGCACGACTTGACCGGCACGCCGCCGAGCCGCACCGTGCAGACGCCGCAGTTGGAGGTGTCGCAGCCCCAGTGGGTGCCGGTCAGGCCCAGTTCGTCGCGCAGGAAGTGCACGAGCAGCAGCCTCGGCTCGACGTCCCTGGTGTACGGCTGACCGTTCACCGTGACCGTGATCCGCATGTCAGATCCTCCCCGCGGCGGCGGCCAGCGCGCGCCTGGTCAGCTCGGCGGCCAGATGGCGCTTGTAGTCGGCGGGCCCGCGCTGGTCGGCGTGCGGCTCGCAGTGCTCGGCGGCGATCCGTCCCGCCTCGGCGAACGCCTCGTCGCAGGGTCGCTCATCGATGAGGGACCGCTCGGCCTCCGGAGCGCAGAAGTGCTCGGCTCCCACGGCGGTCAGCCCGATCCCGGCCTGCCTGATGACGCCGTCCGCGACGGTGAGCACCGCGCCCGCCGCCGCCACCGGCCAGTCGCCGACGCGCCGCTCGACCTTCTCGTACGCGCTGCCGGTGCCCGCCGTGATCGGCACGCGGAGCTGGACGAGGAGTTCGCAGGGTTCGACGGCGGTCTCGTAAGGACCCCGGTGGAATTCCCTGACCGGAACCGTACGGGTGCCGCCAGGGCCCTGGATGAGGGCCGTCGCGCGCAATGCGGTGAACACGGCCGACAAATCCTCCGACGGATCTCCCTGACACAGGGAGCCGCCAACGGTCCCCCGATTTCGGACGATCGGGTCGGCAATAACCCGCTCCGCATCCCGAAATATCGGGAAAAGGTCGGTGGCGGTGCCGCTTTCCAGCAACTCCGTGTGCCGCACCAGCGCCCCGATCGCCAGCTCGTCGCCCTCGACCGCGATCCGCCCCAGCTCAGCGGCCAGACCGTTGATGTCGATCAGCGCCTCGGGCTGGGCCAGGCGCAGCTTCATCATGGGGATCAGGCTGTGGCCGCCGGCCACGATCCTGGCCTCGGGGCCGTACCTCGCCAGGAGTTCGAGCGCGTGCGTGACGCTGTCGGCTCTCTCGTATTCGAACGTCGCGGGAACCTGCATGAGAGCACAGTGCTGTTACCGATTTGTCGCATCAATCGCGAAATAAGGGATTCCTTAATACGGGGGCGCGAACTATGAAGAGGAGGTGACACTCAGCCAGCTCGGCGCGTTCGTCTTCGTCGCCCGCCTCGGCTCGGTCAAGGCCGCCGCCCGCGCCCTGGGTGTCAGCGAGCCCGCCGTCTCCCAGTCGCTTGCCCAGCTGCGCCGGCACCTCGGCGACCCCCTCGTCACCCGCAGCGGCGACCGCATGGAGCTCACCGAGGGCGGCAGGCGGCTGCTCGGCATCGCCGCCAGGATCGTCGCGCTCGGCGCCGAGGCCGTCGCCGCCGTCCAGCCCGGTCGCCCGGCCCGCCTGCACGTGGTCATGGACGCAGGACTCGCCGAGTACGTAGCGGGCCCCCTGCTCTGCCTGTTCACCCAGCGCAAGCCCGTGGACGCCACCACCGGCGTCGCCGACACCGCCGAGATCCCGCTGCTGCTCACCAGCCGGCTCGCCGACGTCGCGCTCGGCGCCCAGGTCACCGGCGACGGCCTGGCCTGCCGGCCGGTGCTGCGCTGCCGCCTCATCGTGGTCGGCTCGCCGCGCGGCCGCCGCGACCACTGGCTGGTCGGCCCCTCGGCCGCCGATCCGGCCAGCGACACCAGCCGCCTGCTGCGCCTCCTCCGCGTCCAGGAGTACCAGGTACGCGTCTTCGCCAACCAGACCGCCGCCTGGAAGGCCGCCGCCGAAGGCGCCGGCGTCGCCCCCGCCACCGCTCACCTGGTCGCGGCCGAGTTACGCAAGGGCGAGCTGATCACCATCGACACCCCCGCCACCCCATTGGCCACCTACTGGTACGCCACCACCCTCGACCCACCGACCCGCTCGACGGCCGCCGGCACCTTCCTCCACTTCCTGACCACCCCAGCAGCCACCCAAATCATGCGCACCCCGGACGAGGGCGTCCCAAGAAGCCGCTTCCGCCCAGCCGTGCACGTCTCGATCTGGAGCTGATCAGCTCGGGCAGGTGCCGCACCACCCTGACCAGGCAGTCGCAGCACTCGTCGAGCACGACCTCGTACAGCCGTGCCTGCGCCTCACCCAGGTCCCTGGACGCGGGCAGCGCCCTGCGCAGCTCGCGCGCCAGGCGTACGGGGTCGGCGTCGGCGGCGAACAGGGCACGGTCGGACAGGTCGGCCCGCGCCAGCGCGTCCGTCACCTCGGCCAGCACGACCAGCCGGTCGTCGTCGCCGAGCCCGGGGAACTCGTGACCGCACAGCTTGGTGACGCGTGCGGTCACGGCGTCGGCGATGTCGTCGATCTGCCGTCGCGCCTTGCGGCGGACGAGCTGGTCGGGAAAGTGCGTACGCATCAGCTCGACGAGCGGCAGGCGGCTGCTCTCGCCGGTCGATCGGGCGGTCAGCCAGGCGCGCACGGCACGCTCGCCGACCGCCGTGCCCACCTTCAGGGCGGCCGTCTCCAAAGCCACCCGGCCATATCCCGGTGATCTCGCCCCGGGAAAGCCGGGTCAGCGGAGCGCGGCGGCCTCCGCGGCCAGCTTCTCGACGCGGCCCCAGTCGCCGGCCGCGAGCGCGTCGGCCGGGGTGAGCCAGGTGCCGCCGACGCAGCCCACGTTGGGCAGCGCCAGGTAGTCGGGGGCGGTGGCCGGGCGGATGCCGCCGGTCGGGCAGAACCGCACGTCGGGCAGCGGCCCGCCGATCGCCTTGAGGTACGGCACGCCGCCCGCCGCCTCGGCGGGGAAGAACTTCAGCTCCCTGATGCCGCGCTCGGCCAGCGCCATTACCTCGGAGACGGTGGCCGCGCCCGGCAGGTACGGCACCCCGCTCGCGTCGAGCGCCTCCACCAGCGACAACGTGGTGCCGGGCGAGACGAGGAACTTCGCGCCGGCCGACACCGACGCCGCGATGTCGCCGGTCGTCCTGACCGTCCCCGCGCCCACCGTGGCGTCGGGCACCTCGGCCGCGATGCGTGCGATGGCCTCGCGGGCGGCGGGCGTGCGCAGGGTCACCTCGATGACCGGCAGCCCGCCGGCGACCAGCGCCCGCGCCAGCGGGACGGCGGTCGCCGCGTCGTCGATCACCACGACGGGGATCACGGGGGCGAGATCGAGCAAACTCATGGGATTTTCTCTCCTCATTCGGCACTCCAGGAAGGAGGGTGCCGTGCTAGTGGCCGGTGACGGCCGCCGTGGTCAGTCCGCCGGACTCCTGGGTGGCCCGCTGACTCAGCCAGGCGGCCGCGCCGGTCATGCCCGGCTGGGCGGCCACGATGAGCGACGTCCCGATGCCGGCCAGGTAGGCGGCCATGTCGGGGTTGGCCTCGAACCGCGCGCGGAAGGCGCTGCCGCACACGCGCTCCACGATACGGGGCAGCACGCCCCCGGCGACGTAGACCCCTCCCCGGGCGCCGAGCGTCAGCGCCACGTTCCCGGCGAAGCCGCCCAGCAGGGCGCAGAACATCTCGACCGTCTCGGCGCACAGCGAGTCGTCGACCCTGGCCACGATGTCGGCGGCGGTCAGGCCGGGCGCGGTGACGCCGTTCACCAGGGCCAGCGCCCGGTGCAGCCGCACCAGCCCCGGCCCCGACAGCAGGTGCTCGGCCACGACGTGCGGCACCCCCTGCGAGCGCAGAGCGCGGACCACCTCGAACTCGCGCGGCTCCACGACCGGCACCGTGACGTGCCCGCCCTCGCCGGGGACCGGGATCCAGCCGTGCTCGGACGGCGCGAGCGCGCCCACGCCGAGCCCCGTTCCAGGGCCGAGCACCGCCTTGACGCCGTCGCCCGGCGGCGGGCCGCCCAGCGAGACCAGGTCGTCGCCCTCCAGGTGGGGCAGCGACACGGCCAGCGCCTCGAAGTCGTTGAGCAGCCGGACGTACGGGATGCCGAGGTCGCGGACGGAGCCGGCCCACGCGGAGTTCGTGAGCCGGTAGTGCTCGCCCTCGATCGGCCCCGCCAGCGCCAGGCACGCCGCGCCGGGCCGCACCCCGCCCGCATGCTGGGCGAGGTAGGCCGTCACGGCGTCGGGCAGCGTCGGGTGGTCGGCGCCGGCCAGCACCGCCACGTGCGACGGGCCTGCTCCGAGCGAGGTGACCAGGCCGAACCTGGCGTTGGTCCCCCCGATGTCGGCGACGAGCCACGGAAGGTCAAAGGCACTCACGCATACCTCCGGCGTTCAGGGCGGCGTCAAGATCGCAGCCGTTTCCCCGAAGGATGCCACGGGACCGCACGGCGCCCCAGAGGGGGCCGTGCGCGCACCGGCGGACAGCGGGAAGAACGGTCACCGGGCCAGTCCAGCGGGCCGCGCGCCGACCGGCGCGCCCGTCTCCAGGTGCGAGGAGCCCGCCTGGGCGGGGAAGCCCAGCCCGGGGCCGTGGTCGGGCGACTCGGCGCCGCTGACGCCGAAGATGCCGGCGCCCTGCTCGGCGTGGCCCGCCATGCGGCGGAACGTGGCGAACAGCTCGCGGCCGGTGCCGACCCACTGCGCGTCGCTCAGCGGCCGGCCCTCGGGCGTCCGCCTGGCCAGCTCCTCGGCCGGCACCAGCAGCTCCAGCGTGCCCTGCGCCGAGTCCAGCCTGATCACATCGCCGTCGCGGACCAGCGCGATCGGCCCGCCGTCGGCGGCCTCGGGCGACAGGTGGATGGCGGCGGGCACCTTGCCCGACGCACCCGACATGCGGCCGTCGGTGACGATCGCCACCCGCTGCCCCCTGTCGAGCAGCACCGCCAGCGGCGGGGTGAGCTTGTGCAGCTCCGGCATGCCGTTCGCGCTCGGGCCCTGGTAGCGGATGACCGCCACGAAGTCCTGGCCGTCCAGCTCGCCGGCCTCGAACGCCTGCAGCAGGTCGAGCTGGTCGTCGAACACCTTGGCGGGCGCCTCGATCACCAGGTGCTCCGGCTTGACCGCCGAAACCTTGCTGACCGCGCGGCCCAGGTTGCCCTCCAGCATGTGGATGCCGCCGTCGGCGGAGAACGGGTCGGCGACCGGGCGCAGCACGTCGAGGTCCTTGCTGCCGCCGGTGACCGGCGCCCACACCAGCTCGCCGTCCACCAGCTCGGGCGCCTCGCGGTAGCGGTCGAGGCCGGGGCCCGCGACGGTCATCACGTCGCCGTGCAGCAGGCCCTCGTCGAGCAGGTCACCGATGAGCACCTGCATGCCGCCGGCCTCGCGGAAGTGGTTCACGTCCGCCTGGCCGTTGGGGTAGATCTTGGTGAGCGACGGCACGACCTTCGACAGGCAGGCCAGGTCGTCCCAGGTCAGCACGATGCCCGCGGCGGCGGCCATGGCCACCAGGTGCAGCGTGTGGTTCGTGGAGCCGCCGGTGGCCAGCAGCGCCACGCAGGCGTTCACGATCGACTTCTCGTCCACCAGCTCGCCGATCGGCGTGTACGCCGCGCCGTGCGCGGTGATCTCCACCGCGCGCCGCCCGGCCGCCTCGGTGAGCGCGTGCCGCAGCTCGGTGTGCGGGTTGACGAACGTCGAGCCGGGCAGGTGCAGGCCCATGACCTCCATCAGCGCCTGGTTGGAGTTGGCGGTGCCGTAGAAGGTGCAGGTGCCGGGGGAGTGGTACGACTTCGCCTCGGCGTCGAGCAGCTCCTCCCTGCCGACCTTGCCCTCGGCGAACAGCTGCCGGGTGCGCGCCTTGACCTTGTTCGGCAGGCCCGAGGTCATCGGCCCGGCCGGCACGAAGATCGCCGGCAGGTGCCCGAAGTGCAGCGCGCCGATGAACAGGCCCGGCACGATCTTGTCGCACACGCCCAGCAGCAGCGTGGCGTCGAACATGTCGTGCGACAGCGCGATCGCGGTCGCCATGGCGATCACGTCACGGCTGTAGAGCGACAGCTCCATGCCCGCGCGGCCCTGAGTGATGCCGTCGCACATGGCCGGCACGCCGCCCGCGACCTGCGCCACGCCGCCCGCCTGGCGCACGGCCCGCTTCAGCTCCGGCGGGTACGTCTCGTACGGCTGGTGCGCCGACAGCATGTCGTTGTAGCTGGTCACGATGGCCACGCCCGGCTTGGCCGTGCCGCGCAGGGCCGGCTTGTCCTCGGCGGAGGCGCCGGCGAAGCCGTGCGCGAGGTTCGCGCAGCCGAGGTGGGCCCGCGCCGGGCCCTTGGCGCGCGCGCTCTCGCCGTCGCGGCGGATCCGCTCCAGGTAGGCGGCCCGGCTGACGGCGCTCCGCGCGGCGATGCGGTCGGTGATCTCCTGAATGACGGGGTTCACAGTTCCTCCTCGTGCCAGGCGCGACCGCTGCGGCCGAGCAGTTCGTGGGCTCCGGCGGGGCCGGTGGTTCCTGCGGGGTAGGGCTCGGGCAGCGCGGGGTCGGCCTTCCACGCCTCCAGGATCGGATCGATCCAGCGCCAGGCCGCCTCGACCTCGTCGCGCCGCATGAACAGCGTCGGGTTCCCGGCCAGCACGTCGGTCAGCAGCCGCTCGTACGCCTCAGGCACCCGCGCCGTGAACGTCTCGCCGAAGCTCAGCGACAGCGGCACCGGCTTCAGCGTCACCTCGCCCGCGCCCGGCTCCTTGGCCATGATGTGCAGCTCGATCCCCTCTTCCGGCTGCAGCCGCAGCACCAGCCGGTTGGGCGAGCCGCCGGGGAAGATGGAGTGCGGCACGTCCTTGAACTGCACCACGATCTCCGAGCGCCGGTACGGCATGCGCTTGCCGGTGCGCAGGTAGAACGGCACCCCGGCCCAGCGCCAGTTCTTGATCTCGGCCCTGATCGCGGTGAACGTCTCCACCCTGCGCGACTCCTCGGTCGGCGGCGTGGAGGCGGGCTCGTCCAGGTAGCCGGGCAGGTCACCGGCCCCGGTGTACTGCCCGCGCACGGTGAAACGGTCCACTTCGCCGCCCGCGATCGGCCGCAGCGACTGCAGCACCTTGACCTTCTCGTCGCGGATGGCCTCGCGGTCGTTGCGGGCCGGCGGCTCCATCGCGGTCAGCGTGAGGAGCTGGAGCAGGTGGTTCTGCACCATGTCGCGCAGCGCGCCCGCGTGGTCGTAGTAGCCGCGCCGGCCCGGCGTGCCGACGGTCTCGGCGGCGGTGATCTGGACGTGGTCGATCCACAGCGAGTTCCAGATCGGCTCGAGGAAGGCGTTGGCGAAGCGCAGCACCAGCAGGTTCTGCACCGTCTCCTTGCCCAGGTAGTGGTCGATGCGGAAGATCTGGTGCTCGTCGAAGATGGCGCCGACCTCGTCGTTGATGCGCTGGGCGCTGGCCAGGTCGTTGCCGAGCGGCTTCTCCAGCACCACCCGCGAGCGCGGCGTCACCAGGCCGGCGTCCTGCAGTTCGCGGCAGAAGGGGCCGAACGTGCGCGGCGGGCTGGCCAGGTAGAAGACGCGGTCGCGCTGCTCATACCCGGCGAGCAGGCGGCTCAGCGCGCTCCAGCCGGAGCGGTTCTGGCCGCCGACGTCCACCGAGACGTGGTGCAGGCGGCCCAGGAAGCGCTGCCAGCCGTCGGGGTCGTCGTCGGGCACCTGGCCGCGTACCTCGGCGTCCACCTTGCCGCGGAAGTCGGCGTCGGTCAGCCCGCCCCTGGACATGGCGACGATCCGGGTCTCCGGGGCCAGGCGGCCGTCACGGTCGCTGTGGTAGAGCGCGGGGATCAGTTTGCGCATGGACAGGTCGCCGGTGCCGCCGAACACGACGAGATCGGCGGTGTAGGCGGTGGCTTCCGCAGGGGCGAGGGCTTCTGGGACGGAGGGGGACACGGTAGGGGCTCCGAATGATCTACCAAGCAGGGACAGAACGGACACTAACGAGAGTTTGGGTCGTACACAAGCGGAGTTTTGGCATTTGAGATAAAAAAGTCGCGACTTTTCATGACAGAACCCTGTGTGGTTCACTTGGGCGATGCCTCGACGTACCGCCTCCGCCCTCGCCACGAGCGGCGAGGTGCTCCGCCTCATCCGCACCGGAGAGGCCGTGACACGGGCCGACCTCGGCAGGGTGACCGGCCTGTCGCGGCCCGCGGTGCAGTTGCGCGTCGGCGAGCTGCTCGAACGCGGGCTCGTCGTCGAGCGCACCGACGCCCCCTCCACCGGCGGGCGCCCGCCGGTCCGGCTGGAGTTCAACGCCTCGGGCGGCGTCGTGCTGGTGGCGGCGCTCGGCGCCAGCCGCACCAGGGTCGCCGTCTGCGACCTCGCCGGCGAGGAGCTGGCGGGGCGTGAGTTCGCCATGGACGTCGAGCAGGGGCCCGACATCGTGCTGCCGCTGCTCATGGACACCTGGGACGAGCTGCTCGGTGACCGGCCGCGCTCGGTGATCCGCGGCGTCGGCATGGGCGTGCCCGCCACCGTCGAGTTCGCGCAGGGCCGCACCGAGAGCGCCCGCGTCATGGCCTCGTGGACCGGCGTGGTCATCCCGCCGATCATCCGCGAGCGCTTCCCCGTGCCCGTGCTCGTGGACAACGACGTGAACGTGCTGGCCATCGGCGAGCACCGCGGCGTCTACCCCGACCTCGACGACCTGATGTTCGTCAAGATCTCCACCAGGATCGGCGCGGGCGTGATCGCCGGCGGCGGCATCCTGCGCGGCGCGCTCGGCGCGGCCGGCGAGATCGGCCACATCCCGGTGATCGACGGGGGCGGCGTGCTGTGCCGCTGCGGCAACCACGACTGCGTCGACTCCGTCGCCAGCGGCACCGCCCTGCTGCGCGACCTGCGCGCCATCGGCAAGGACGTCGCGACCATCGCCGACGTCACGGCGCTGGTGCGGGCCGGCGACGCCGAGACCATGGCCACCGTGCGCGAGGCGGGCCGGCGCATCGGCGAGGTCCTCGCGGGCGCGGTCAACATACTCAACCCGTCGGTCGTGGTGCTCGGCGGCGACGTCGCGGAGGCGTTCGGGCCCCTGGTGTCCAGCATCCGCGAGGTCGTCTACCGCCGCTCCACCGCCCTCGCCACCCGCCGCCTGCGCATCGAGCCCAGCAGGCTCGGCGCCGGGGCCGGCATCAGCGGGTGCGCGGTGATGGTGCTCGACCACGTGCTCGCGCCCGAGGCCGTGGACGAGACCATGACGCTCACCTCCCTGCGCCGCGACCGCGCCACCGCGACCCCGACCGCGACCCCCACCGCGACCCCCACCGCGACCGCGACCGCCACCGCCGGCTGATCACACGTCCCAGCGGGGCTCGGCGCTCTCCCGTACGAGGCCGTCCGCGCCGAAGATCAGGTACCGGTCGAGGTCGTCGGCGAACCAGCGGTCGTGGGTGACGGTCAGCACCGTCCCCTCGAACCCGGCCAGCCCGCGCTGCAGCGCCTCCGCGCTGTGCAGGTCGAGGTTGTCGGTCGGCTCGTCGAGGAGCAGCAGCGTCGCGCCCGACAGCTCCAGCAGCAGGATCTGCAGCCTGGCCTGCTGGCCGCCCGACAGCGTCTCGAAGGGCTGAGCGCCGGCCGGCGCCAGCTCGTACCTGGCGAGGGCGGCCATGGCCTCGTTCCTCGTCATCGGGCGGGCGGCCATGACCACCTCGGCCGCCGGGCGCCCGCGCAGGTCGGGCCGCAGATGCGTCTGGGCGAACGCGCCGGGACGCACTCGCGCGCCCAGGCGGGCCACGCCCGTGTGCGCGATCGGTTCGCCGGCGAGCAGGCGCAGGAAGTGGGACTTGCCGGTGCCGTTCATCCCGAGCACGCCGACCCGCTCGCCGTAGTGGATCTCCGTCGAGAACGGCCGCAGCAGCCCGGTCAGCTCCAGCTCCTCGCACACCACCGCGCGCTTGCCGGTGCGCCCGCCGCGCAGCCGCATGCGGACGTTCTGCTCCTTCGGCGCCCGCTGCGGCGGCCCCTCGCGTTCGAAGCGCTCAAGCCGGGTCACCGCCGACCTGTACGCCCCCGCCAGCGCGTCGTTGTGCGCCGAGCGCTGCCGCAGGGTGTGCACCAGCCGCCGCAGCCGGTCGCGTTCCTCCTCCCAGCGCTGCCGGCGCTCCTCCAGGCGCTCTCTGCGCCGCGCGCGGGCCTCGGCGTAGCCGGCGAACCCGCCGCCGTGCACCCACACCGTGCGCCCCTCGACGGTGACGATCCGGTCGGCGGTCTCGGCCAGCAGCCGCCGGTCGTGCGAGACGAGCAGCACGGTCTTGCCCGACGCGCTGATCGCGCGTTCGAGCCACTGCTTGCCCCGTACGTCGAGGAAGTTGTCCGGCTCGTCGAGCAGCAGCACCTCGTCGGGGCCGCGCAGCAGCGCCTCCAGCATCAGCCGCTTCTGCTCGCCGCCGGACAGCGTGGCCAGGCTCCGCCCCTTCACCTCGTCGTACGGGAGGCCGAGCGCCTCGGTCGTGCACACGTCCCACACCACTTCGAGGTCGTAGCCGCCCGCCTCGGCGTGGTCGGCGACGGCCTGGGCGTAGGCGAGCTGGTGTGGCTCGTCGTCGTGCGCGGCCAGCGCCGCCTCGGCCTCCTCGACGGCGGCGACCGCCGCACGGACGCGTTGCGGCGCGACGCCGAGCAGCAGGTCGCGTACCGTGCCCGAACCTAGGAACTGCCGCATCACGCCCACCCCGCCGCCGGTCGTCACCCGGCCGTCGGCGGGCGTGAGCTCACCGGCGATCAGCCGCAGCAGGGTGCTCTTGCCGGCCCCGTTCGGCCCCACCAGCGCCGCCTTGACGCCCGGCCCGGCCTTGAACGACACCTCCAGCAGCAACGGCCGCCCATCGGGCAGCAGGTACGTCACCCCGCTCACGTCCACGTGCCCCACGAGACCTCCTGCTCGATCGTTGTTCCTCTACTAGACCAACGATCCGGTTCTCGTACAACGTAATATCGCCGGATGGACACCGTGTGGTCACGCCGCAGGACGGAGCCCAAGCCGCGGCTCACGCTCGACCGGATCGTGGCGGAGGCGCTCGCCCTGCTGGACGAGGAGGGCGTCGCCCGCCTCACGATGCGCCGCCTCGCCGAGCGCCTGGGCACCGGCTCGACCACCCTCTACTGGCACGTCAAGACCAAGGACGACGTCCTCGACCTGGCCATGGACGCGGTCTTCGGCGAGGTTCGCCTGCCGGACGGCGGCGCGGGGGAGGACTGGCGGGCGCGGGTGCGCGCGCTCATGGGCGGCTGGCGGGCGGCGCTGCTGCGGCATCCGTGGTCGGCCACGCTGCTCGACCGCCCGCTGCTCGGGCCGAACGCGCTCTCGCGCACGGAGTTCCTGTACGAGACGCTGATCGCGGCCGGGTTCGCCGCGCCGACGACGGCCGCGTACAGCCTGTCCAACTACGTGATGGGGTCGGTCATCATGGAGGTGACCTGGGCGCAGAGTGACGCCGGCACCGGCGGCTACCTGCGCGAGCGGGCCGGCGACTATCCCGCCCTGGCCGCGCACGGACTGGAGCACGACTGGGACACGACGTTCGAGGAGGGTCTCGGCTACCTGCTCGCCGGCATGTCCTGACCTCAGCAGCCGCAGAGCAGGCCGCGCAGCGCGGTCTCCAGGCACACCCCTGAGCGCGCGGGCGTCGGCCAGGGGAAGCGGATCAGCGACTCGTCCGCCCGTACGGTCGCGCCGTGGCTGTCCAGCTCCCACAGCCACACGTCCCCGGCGGGCTCGCCGAGCTGGCGGGACACGCCCGCGGCGAGCTGGGCCCGGTGCGCGGAGTTGACGTGGGCGAGCACCCGCTCGGCGACGTCGGTGAGCGGGTCGGGCGCGGCCCCCAGGTAGTCGTCGGCGTCGAGCAGCCCCGACTCCTGCCCGGTCAGGTAGACGACCTGGCCCACGTCCAGGCGCAGCAGCCGGGCCGCGTCGGGCGCGCCGAAGCGTTCGAGTGCGTCGAACAGGTTCTCATCCGGGCAGTGCGCCGCGACGGCGATCGCCGCCGCGCGGGCCTCGTCCCGCGGCACCGGCTCCGCCCACCCCTGCACCTCGATCAGCCCGCGCGGATGCGTCGCCGTGCCGAGCTGCCGCATCGCCGTCAGGTTCACCGCGGCGACGGCGTCCTCCCGCACCCCGTGCAGCGTCTCGCCGGGCAGCACCAGCAGCACCGGCCGCCCGCGCTCGTCCACACCGCCGCGCGCCGGCGAGGGGGCGCCGTCCACGGACAGCTTGGCGACGTTCGAGGTCGCGGCGAGGGTGCGGACCCGCTCGGGGATCGGGAGCATGGGCGCCTCCTTGAGGGCAGCAGCATCTATAGGTTAGCCTTACCTAAGTAAGGAATACCTAACCACATTGAGGTGAACGTGCGCTACACCGGCCCGAAGGTGCGACTGTCGCGTCGCGCGGGCGTCCCGCTGACCAGGAAAGCCGTCCGCTACTTCGAGCAGCGCCCCTACCCGCCGGGCGAGCACGGCCGTAAGACCAACCGCCGCACCACCGGCGACTACGGGCTGCGGCTGATGGAGAAGCAGAAGCTGCGCTGGTACTACGACGTCTCGGAACGCCAGCTCCGCCGCTACTGGGACCTCGCCGTGCGCAAGCCGGGCGCGTCGGGCACCGAGCTGGTGACGCTGCTGGAGAGCCGCCTCGCCTCGCTCGTGCTGCGCGCCGGCCTGGCCCCGTCGATCTACGCGGCCCGCCAGTACATCGCCCACGGGCACATCGCCGTCGACGGTCGCAAGGTGGACATCCCCAGCTACCTGGTCAAGCCAGGCCAGGTCGTCTCGGTACGCGAGCGCTCCCGCAGGATGCAGCCCTTCGTGGCCGCCGCCGAAGGCGTGTACGCCGACGAGCGCACCGCCGCGTACCTGTCGGTCGAGCTGCCCGAGTTGCGCTTCACCCTCACCCACCGGCCGGAGCGCGAGCAGATCGCGGTTCCCGTGGACGAGCAGCTCGTGGTGGAGTTCTACTCCCGTTGACCGGGCTTTCGCGCAGGGGCCGCCGGCGTCACCGGCGGCCCTTCTTGGCGCGGTGGCCGTTGCCGTTCTGGCCGCCGTCGCGCCTGAACGGCGCGGCGCCCGCCGGCACCGCCGTCTGGAGCGCCCGCAGCTCGGCCACCTCCTGGCGCAGCGCGGCCAGCTCGGCCAGGATGCGCTCGGAATGCGCGGCCGCGTCCTGTTCAAGGGCCGCCCGCTCCTCGGCGTTCTCCTCGTCCATGGCGCTCACCACGACGGCGAGGAACAGGTTCAGCACCACGAAGGTGCAGACCAGGATGAACGAGGCGAAGAAGATCCACGCGGTGGGGTGCCGGGTCATCACCTCGCGGGCGATGTTGCCCCAGTCGTCGCCCGTCATCGTCTGGTAGAGGGTGAACAGCGAGTCCGGCAGGCTGCCGAAGCGGTCGGGGGCGGTCTCTCCATAGAGTTTGGTGGCCATCACCGCGGCCACGTACAGGACGAGGGAGAGCAGCACCACGATCGAGCTCATGCCCGGCATCGCCCGCAGCAGCGCCGAGACCACCCGGCGCAGGCTCGGCACGACCGACAGCAGCCGCAGCACCCGCAGGATGCGCAGCGAGCGCAGCACCGACAGTCCGCCGTTGGTGCTGGCGAAGGCGATGGCGACGATGACGGTGTCGAAGATGTTCCAGGGGTCGCGCGCGAAGGCGGTGCGCTCGACGTAGAGCTTGGCGGCCAGTTCGGCGGCGAAGATGTAGAGCGCGACGT
Organism: Nonomuraea sp. NPDC004580; assembly: GCF_040609855.1. Classification (NCBI taxonomy): domain Bacteria; kingdom Bacillati; phylum Actinomycetota; class Actinomycetes; order Streptosporangiales; family Streptosporangiaceae; genus Nonomuraea; species Nonomuraea sp. NPDC004580. The sequence continues at coordinate 20,509 of NZ_JBEXLH010000065.1, forward strand.
GGTCGACCACGGTCAGCAGCGTCCCGTAGCTCTCGACCACGGCGGGGACGGTCTCCAGACCCAGGGTGGCGGCGTTGATCAGGATGACGCCGACGATGAAGCGCTGGAAATTCGGGTGCGCGAGGAAGGCGCGAATGCTGTCACGCACGGGGGAGGCTCCTCAGGGGTGGACATGTGCCTCACCATGATGACGCAACATGATCAAGAGGCGGACTGTGGTATAAACCCACCTGACCTTGTCCACGTGAGGGGACCATTACCAGCATGTCCTACAGCGATTACGGCCCCGGCTACTACGGCCCGCCGCCACAGAGCCACCCCAACGGCACGACCATCCTCGTGCTGGGCATCCTCAGCCTGGTGGTGTGCGGCGTCCTGGGCCCGTTCGCGTGGGTGATGGGCAACAAGGCGCTCAAGGAGATCGACTCCAGCGGCTACGTCTACGAGAACCGCGGCCAGATCCAGGCCGGGCGCATCTGCGGCATCATCGGCTCGATCTGGCTCATCCTCCTCGTGGTGCTCTTCGGCCTCGCCATCGCCCTCGGGCTCGTCGCGAGCTTCAGCAGCTACTGACGTTCGTCCGGAGCCCGGCCGCGCAGGTCACCGCCTGCCGCGCCGGGCCCTCGTCATTCCCGCGGCCCTGAGCCGACGGCCTCCAAGCCCTTCTCCAGCAGGCCGAAGGCGAGCTCGGCCTGCTCGCGCAGCATGGGGGCGATGCGCTCCCACTCCTCGCCCGCCGTCATCATGGCCATCGCGCGCTCGCTGAGTATGCGCGTGGTGCCGAGCAGGTGCGCCGCCACCAGGCGGGACGTGAGGTCGTCGGCGCCGGCGTCGAGCTCGTCGGCCAGCGCCCGCGCCAGCGCCTCCTCGCGCTCGACGTGCACCTGCCGCATGCGCGCGGTCAGCGCCGGGCTGTCCGCGACGATCTTGGCGAAGACGTCGGCGCCCTCGTTGAGCCCGTGGCGCCAGTGGCGGGTGCCGATCGCGTCGAGGTAGTCGCGCAGGAACGCGCGTACGACGCTCTCGCCCGGCCGCCGCTCGCGCAGCACCGTCGGCGGCAGCTCCACCACCGCGTCCTGCCGGTCGGCGAACAGGTCCTCCTTCGTGCTGAAGTAGTTGAAGACCGTGTTGACCGAGACGTCGGCGGCCCGCGCCACCTCGGCCACCGTCACGTTGTCGAACCCCCTGGCCATGAACAGGCCCGTCGCGACGTCGGAGATGCGCTCCCGCGTCTCGCGCTTCTTCCGCTCCCGCAGCCCTTCCGTCATGCCGCCATCGTACCAAGTTTGCAGTAACACCAAAATTGTGGTTACTTAAATTTTGTGATCGAAACCAGAAGTTTGAGCAAGACCTTCGACAACGGCGTCCACGCCGTCGACGGCGTGGACATGGCCGTGCAGCCGGGCGAGATCGTCGGCTTCCTCGGCCCCAACGGCGCCGGCAAGACCACGACCATGCGCATGCTGACCACCCTGCTGCGCCCCACCGCGGGCACCGCCACCGTGGCCGGCCACGACCTCGTACGCGAGCCGCGCGAGGTGCGCCGCCGCATCGGCTACGTCGCCCAGGGCAGCGGACTGCCGCCCGTCACCCCCGTCAGGGGCGAGCTGGAGCTACAGGGCATGCTCTACGGCCTCAGCCGCGCCGAGGCCGCCGCCCGCATCCCCGGCGTGCTCGAGCGGCTCGATCTGGCCGGGCTCGCCGACCGGGCCCCCGCCACCCTCTCCGGCGGCCAGCGCCGCCGCTTCGACATCGCCTTCGCCCTGCTGCACGACCCCGTGCTGCTCTTCCTCGACGAGCCCACCACCGGCCTCGACCCGCAGAGCCGCGCCAACCTCTGGGACCACATCCGCTCCCTGCGCGACCGGCAGGGCATGACCGTGTTCCTGACCACCCACTACCTGGACGAGGCCGACGCGCTCTGCGACCGCGTCATGATCATCGACCGGGGCCGCATCGTCGCCCAGGGCGCGCCCGCCGAGCTCAAGACCGGCGGCCGCACGCTGGACGACGTCTTCCTCGACATCACCGGCAGGTCGCTGCGCGAGGAGAGCGCGTCGATCAGGCAGGGGGCATGATGCTGCGCGACACCTGGGTGCTGTTCCGCCACGGGCTGGGCGTGACGCTGGGACAGCGGATCGGCATCGTCATCGGGGCCATCCAGCCGCTGCTGTTCCTCGTGCTGTTCGGGCCCATCTTCGTCACCATCGGCAGCTGGGAGACGCTGGTCCCCGGGCTGATCGTGCAGCTCGGGCTGAGGAGCGCGGGCATGGCGGGGTTCGGGATCGTCTTCGACAAGCGCGGGGGTGTGCTCGAACGGCTGCGCGTCACCCCGGCCAGCCGGCTGGCGCTGCTGCTCGGGCGGGTGCTCAACAACGTGGTGACGCTGGTCCTGCAGACCGTGCTGCTGCTCGCCGTGGCCTACGCCTTCGGCCTGCGGGCGCCGCTCGCGGGCGTGCTCGGCTCGTTCGTGCTGGTCGTGGTGCTGGGCGCGAGCCTCGCCGCGCTCTCGTACGCGATCGCGCTGACCATCAACGAGCACCTGTTCCCGCCCGTCATGACGACGGCGGTGGTGCCGCTGGTGCTGCTGTCGGGCTCGTTCCTGCCGATGTCGATGGCGCCCGGCTGGCTCGACGCGCTCTCGCACGTCAGCCCGTTCAGGTACGTCCTGGAGGCGCTGCGCGACCTGTTCCACGGCCACTACCTGACCGGCACCGTGGCGGTCGGCGCGGCGGTCACCGTCGCCTTCGCCGTCTTCAGCCTCACGATCGGCACCCGCGTGTTCAACCGCGAGCAGGCGTGACCGCCTCAGGGTGAGCGGACTCAGGGTGAGCGGACTCAGGGTGAGCGGACTCAGGGCTAGCGGACTCAGGGTGAGCGGTGAAATGAAACGAAGGCCGTAACATTCCTGCTCCGCCCCATAAGCACCCCAGCCATTCTGCGGCTTTTGACCTGCGCGAACACCGCATACCGAGCATATCCCTAGACATCGCCCCGGCGGCGTCAGGCTTCCGTGTTCCCAGTCCGTTCACTACGGTGAGGGCTTATGACGCTGCAGGCGCAGAAGCCCGTTCACGACGGTGAAAAAGCCCACTGGCTGGCGGTGCGGCCGAGGCTCGTCCTCGCCAGCGCCTTCATGCTCTTCCTCGAACTGGCACTGATCCGGTGGACCGGCTCCAACATCGTCCATCTGAGCTATTTCACCAATTTCGTGCTGCTGGGCTCCTTCCTCGGCATCGGGCTCGGCTTCCTGCGCGTCGGCCGATCACAACGGCAGCCCTACTACTCGCCCGTTGTGCTCGCCCTGCTGGTCATCGTCGTGCTGGCCTTCCCCGTCACGGTGGACAGGAACACCGAGGGCGTCCTCTACTGGACGAGCCTGTCCACCAGCGGCCCGCCCGCCTGGGCGATCCTGCCGGTCATCTTCTGCGCCGCCGCGGTCATCCTCATGGGCCCCGCCGAGCTCGTCGGCCGGTGCTTCCCCGAGCTGCCCCGCCTCGAGGCCTACCGCTACGACCTCATCGGCAGCCTCACCGGCATCGCGGTCTTCACGCTGCTGTCGTTCGTCAGTGCGCCGCCCGTCTTCTGGGGGCTGATCGCGGCCGGCTGCTACGCCGTGCTGCTCGTGCCCAAGCCGCCCGCGCTCTACGCGGGCCTCGTCGTCGTGCCCGCCGTGGCCGTCGTCGGGCTGCTGCTGGCCGAGACCCTCACCGCCGGCGCCATCTGGTCGCCCTACTACAAGGTCACCACCAAGCAGCTCGTGCAGCTCGGCATCCCCGTCACCGACATCGCCGTCAACGGCATCCCGCACCAGCAGGCCGTGCCCGCCGCCGCCCGCCTGCAGTGGGAGGCCCAGTACGGGCTCCCGTACGAGCGCACCACCAAGCCGCCGAAGGACGTGCTCATCGTCGGCGCGGGCAGCGGCACCGACGTGGCCATCGCGCTGTCCAAGGGCGCCACCCGCGTCGACGCCGTCGAGATCGACCCCAAGCTGCGTGAGCTGGGCGGCTCCACCCACCCCGACCGCCCCTACGACGACCCGCGCGTGACCACGCACGTCACCGACGGCCGCGCCTTCCTGGAGCGCAGCGGCGACCGCTACGACCTGATCCTCTTCGCGCTGCCCGACTCGCTCACCCTCGTCTCCGGCGCCAGCTCGCTGCGGCTGGAGAGCTACCTGTTCACCGAAGAGGCCATGCGGGCCGCCCTCGCCCACCTCAAGCCGGGCGGCACGTTCTCGATGTACAACTACTACCGCGAGAGCTGGCTCGTCGACCGCCTGGCCGCCACCATGCAGCGGGCCTTCGGCCACCGGCCGTGCGTCGACGTCGTCAGCACCGCCGGCCAGCAGGCCGTCATCACCGCGGGGGTGACCGCCGCCGACCAGCGCTGCGCGAGCGAGTGGCCGGGCGCCGCGCCCGGCACGCCCGAGCCCGCCGGCGACGACCGGCCGTTCCTCTACCTCAAGGACGCCACGATCCCGCCGATCTACGTCATCACGCTCGGCCTGATCCTCATCGTCAGCCTCCTCGCCGTGCGCGCCGTGGCGGGGCCGTACCGGCGGATGCGGCCGTACGCCGACCTGTTCCTGCTCGGCGTCGGCTTCATGCTGCTGGAGACCAAGAGCGTCACCGGGTTCGCGCTGCTGTTCGGCACCACGTGGGTGGTCAACGCGATCGTCTTCGCCGGCGTGCTCGTCGCGGTGCTCGCGGCCGTCGAGGTGACCCGCCGCTTCCGCACCCCGCCGCTGCCCGTCATGTACGCCGTGCTCTTCGCCGGCCTGCTGCTGGCCTGGCTGGTGCCCAACGAATGGCTGCTGGCGCTGCCGGTGCCGCTGCGCGCGGTGGCCGCCGTCACGGTGGCGTTCCTGCCGATCTTCGCCGCGAACGTGGTCTTCGCCAAGCGCTTCGCCGACACCGCCGACGCCACCACGTCCTTCGGCGCGAACCTGCTGGGCGCCATGGTCGGCGGCTGCCTCGAATACGTCGCGCTCGTCGTCGGCTACAAGGGCCTGCTCATCGTGGCCGCCGTGCTCTACCTCGGGGCTCTCGCGCTGCTGCCGCGCCGTAACTCCGTCACCGCCTGACAATCACCGGACGGCGTTTCTGCTTTTCCTTGACAGGTGGTCGGAGGAATGGCTTGCTTTATCGTGAAATGCGAGGTGAGGTGGAGGTATCAGCCTGGCCGTGACGTCGCCGCCTTCGACGGGGCACCCGGCGGCACCCTGCCCGTGTACGGCGCCGTCGCCGACCGCCTCGGGACGCCCATCGACGCCCGCTTCCGCTCGGCCTGCTTCGTGCCGTCGGTGAGCGCCGTCGCCCTGCAGTACGACCCGGTGGAGTGGCCGGTGGACCTGTACACGGACATCACCTCGCTGTCGCCCGAGCACAGCCAGCTCGACGACTACCACTGCGACGCCCACAACACCGAACACGGCCAGGTGACCGGCGCACTGGCCGACTGGATCCTGGGCCAGCTCGGCAAGCAGGCCCGTCCGGCGGCAGGATGGGGAGGTACCTCGACCCGGGGAGCCGCATGATCGAGCGACGACCGACATCCGAGGCGCCGGAGAGCTGGGCGTCGATGCCAGATCCGTACCCGGCCTATGCCCGGTTGCGGGAGGAGGGGGCGCCGCGGCTCGTGCGGTTGCGCAGCGGTCTGTACGGGTGGCTCGTCACCCGGTACGACGACGCCCGCGCCGCGCTGGCCGACCCCCGGCTGAGCAAGGACCCCCGTAACGCGCCCCGCGACTGGCAGGAGGCGGGGCGCGGCCGGCCGCTCGAAGACCGGTCAGGGCTGGGCACCCACCTGCTCACCACCGACCCGCCCGAGCACACCCGCCTGCGCCGCCTGGTCTCCCGCTACTTCACCGCCCGGCGGCTGGGCGGCCTGCGCGAGGGCATCGAGGCCCAGGCCCGCACCCTCGCCCTCGGCCTGACCCCGGGGGACGACCTGGTCGCCGGCTTCGCCTCACCGCTGCAGGCGGGCGTCATCTGCGACGTGCTCGGGATCCCTCCGGGAGACCGTACGGACTTCCGGAGGTGGACGACGGCCGTGGTGTCGTCCGAGCCGGGGGAACGGGAGGCCAGGCCGGCCGCGATGCGGGAGCTGGCCGCGTACGCGCGCGAACTGGTGGCCGCCAAGCTCAGAGAGCCGGGCGACGACGTGATCGGCGCGGTCGCCGCCGCGGCCATGGACTGTGACCGGATGAGCGAGGACGAGCTGCTGTCGATGCTGTTCCTGCTGCTCGTCGCCGGCTACGAGACCACCGTCGGGCTCATCGCGCTCGGCACGTACACGCTGCTGCGCCACCCCGACCGGCTGGAGCGGTTGCGCGCACAACCCGGGCTGATGGAGCAGGCCGTGGAGGAGCTGCTCCGCTACGACAGCCCCGTCGAGCTGGCCACCTGGCGTTTCGCGCTGGAGCCCGTGGAGCTGGGCGGCGTACGCCTGGCACCCGGCCGGCCCATCCTGGTGGCCCTGGCCGCCGCCAACCGCGACCCGCACCGCTTCGCCTGTCCCGACCTGCCCGACCTGACCCGCGACGACAACCCCCACCTCAGCTTCGGCCACGGCCCGCACCACTGCCTCGGCGCCCAGCTCGCCCGCCTGGTGGCCCGCGCCGCCCTGACCGAGATCGTCGGCCTGCCCGGCCTCGCCCTGGCCGTCCCCCCGGAGAATCTCCGCTGGCGCAGCAGCATCACCGTCCGCGGCCCCCGCACCCTCCCCGTCACCTTCACCCGCTGAGCGGAAGGGCGCGAACCTCCCACCGCCCGACTCACCGGCCGACCTACCGCCCGACCCACCGCCGATCGGCCTCGGTGGCCGGGTGGTGGGTCAGAGGCCGCAGAGGTCGTCGATGGACTGGGCGCCCTTCTGGGGGTTCTTGGTGGGGGTCTGGGTGGGGGTCTGGGTGGGGGACATGGCGCGCGTACGCGTCGGGCTGGGGCGGGTGCCGCTGGGGGAGGCGGAGACGTTCGCGGTCTGGGCGCGGCGGGCCGGGCGCATCGAGTCGGCGATCGCCTTCCTGGTGGCCTGGCGGATCTTGGCCCAGTCGGGACGTCCGGAGTAGAACTCCGGCGGCACGAACTGCAGGCTGGTGATCTTGGCGTTCTTGACCTTGAGCCCCAGCTCGACCAGCGGCTGCACCAGGTGGCGCGGGATGTTGGTCTGCGCCAGCCGCTTGGCCGCGCTGGCGATCTTCTCGAACCTGGTGAGGATCACGGTCGGGGTGGCCTGCTGGGCGAAGGCGCCGATGACGCAGCGCTGGCGGGCCATCCGGGAGAAGTCGTCGCTGCCGACGCGCGAGCGGCCGTACCAGAGGGCCTCCTCGCCGCTCAGCTTCCGGTAGCCGGCCTTGATGGTGCCGGCGGTGCCGTACAGGCCGCCCCACTTGACGTCCTGCTCGACCCGGATCTTCAGCCCGCCGATGGCGTCCACGAGGTCGGCGAAGCCGTACATGTTCATCAGCATGTAGTAGTCGATCTTCAGGCCAAGCGTGTAGCCGATGGCGTCCATCAGGGCGCGGGGGCCCTTGTTGCGGCCGCCCATGAGCTGCGGGTTGTCGTTGGCGTACTGCCAGACCTCGTTGAGCAGGCCGCCGTTCGGCAGCTCGGCCATGAAGCCGTTCGGGAACTGCTTGTGCAGCGGCGAGCCGGCCGGGAAGCGGACGTGCTGGAGGTTGCGCGGCAGGCTGAACAGGACGGTGGCGCCGGTCTTCAGATCGACGCTGGCCACGTTCATGCTGTCGGTACGCAGACCCGTACGGTTGCCCGCCGCGTCACCGCCGATCAGCAGGAAGTTCACCCGATCCTTGTCGCCCCACGGGTTCTCGGGGTCCTTGGCGGCGACGGGCACGTCGGCGTCCGGGTGCGAGGGGAAGATGGCCCCGATGGAGTCGCGGGCGGCGACCACGTAGTTGGCGGTCAGCGCGAACGGCGACATCACCGCCACGCACAGCACGCCCACCACGATGCCGGTCAGCACCTGGCCCTGCTGCGGCAGCCGGCTGGGCCCGAGCGCGATGTACGAGGTCACCAGCAGCGCGAACCACGCCAGCGCGAACACGGCGGCGAGCACGATCACCGTGCCCATCGCGCCGTCGTTGGTCAGGAACGTCGCGTTCGACAGGTCCCCGGCCACGCTCAGGCCGTAGGCGAGCAGGGCGAGCAGCAGCACCGCGTACACGCTGATCAGTACGAGCCCGGTACGGCGATGCCCGGCCCGCAGGTGAGCGGCGCCGGGCAGGATGGCGGAGAGAGCGGTCCAGCCGAGGAAGGAGGCGGGGGTCAGCGGCTTGGCGAAGCGCGGCGCGGCGGATCCGGCGCCGGGCTTACGGCCGGGACGGCCCTTCTTGCCGGAGGGACGGCTCGCGCCGGGACGCGTCCCCGACGGAGCGCCGGCGGGGCTTCCCGCCCGACCCTTGGACCCCTGCCCCGCACCTTCCGAGCGATTCCGGGAACCAGAGGGAGCCGCCGAGCGATTCCGGGAGCCGGACGGGGCCTCCGAGCGGTTCCGGGAGCCGGAGGGGGCCTCCGAGCGGTTCCGGGAGCCGGACGGGGCCTCCGAGCGGCCTCGGGCTCCGGCAGGACCCTCCGAGCGGCTTCCAGGCCCCGCGCCTTCCGAGCGGCTCCTGGAGCCCGAGCGGGTGGCCGGCCGGCCGGAGGCGGACTGGGACGACCGGGGCTGGGACGACCCGGATCCGGCCGCCCCCGGCCCGGACGAGCGCGACGGAGCCGGGCCCGCCACGTGCTTGTCCTGGCTCGCCGCCCCCGGCTCCCCCTTGCCGCTCGTGCGCGACCGTCGCTGGGGGCGCCGTTTCCTGCCTTCTGGCACGGTGTCTTCCCCATCGCGATTGCTCACACCCGGCTCCTTTGACCGCCTACCAGGCAAAACTGACGTTTGCCCCCCGTTGGGCACAAGGTTGCCAGGATTCTAGTCCCCATATCTGGACAACCGAGACATGTGCTCAACCTGAGATGAACGTCAGAGGGCCGTCAGGAGACGGTCGAGGAGGGCGCCATCCACGTGTTGCACTGGTATGCCTTGCTCTTCTCCCACCCCTGGCGGAACCAGCGATTGTTGTTCACAGGTTTGCCATGGTCCGGCGGCCGGCCCGGGTAGTCGCCCACCTGTCCGTAGAACCAGTAGAGCCGGCTCCGGTTGGCCGTGCTGACCGGGTACGACGCCGCCACCGACCGCATCCACATGGCCCCGAAACAGGTGGCCTGCAGCTCAAGCCGCCGGCTGAGCGCGAGCTTGGTGTTCTGGCTGCTGGAGTCGAGGGTCTGGCGCCACCAGGAGTCCATCAGGCCGGTGATGTTCTGGACGTGGTGCCCGTACTCGTGGGCCATCATGCTGATGATGGCGCCGTGCCAGTTCAGGAGCTGGCCGTAGCCCATCGACCTGCCGTTCCCCCTGGCCATGGCCGAGGTGGAGGCATAGATCGTGTTGTTGCGCGGGCAGTAGTACGGCACGATGTTGCCCGGCTGCGGATAGTCGCCGCACGCGCCGCGCCCGCGTCCGGCCACGATGGCCCAGCGCGGCGCACTGAACCGGATGCCCTGCTTCTCCAGGATCGACTCCCACGCCCGGTCCATGCACTTCCCGGTCTTCAGGATCAGCGCCTTGGTCTGGCTGTGGTTGTAGATGTTGACGTTCCCGCTGCGGCAGTTCAGGCGCGGCAGGATGCCGGCCTTGTACATCGTGTTGTTCTTCAGGCTCGTGTCGAGCTGCACCTGGGCGGGCGGCGTGACCGTGGTGTCGGGCCGCTCCGTCGGCTCCCTGCTGGTGGTGGGCCGCTCCGACGGCGGGTCCGAGCGGTCGTACGAGGGTTCCTCGGACGGCTCGTACGTCGGGATCGCCACCGGCCTCGTCGTCTCCGTGCTCGACTTCCCGCCGAGCAGCACCGCGCCCACCACGATCAGCACGAACAGCGCCGCCAGCGACCCGAACACCACGCCGAGCACGCCCCCCACGCCCATGCCCTGCTTCTTGGGCGGCGGCCGGTGCCACTGCTGCGGAGGCATCGGGGGCGGTGGCGGGAGCGGGGGCGGTGGGGGAGGAGGAGGCGGCTGCTGCCGGTACGGTTGCTGACCGTACGGCGGCTGCTGCATCGGCTGAGGCACCGGCTGAGGCACCGGCTGCGTGTAGGGCCGCGTAGGAGGCGGCGCCTGCGGCGGCGCAGGGGGCTGCTGCGGATGCGCCTGAGGGTACTGCCGGGGCGGCGGAGCCTGCTGCGGGTACGGGCTGCCCTGCGGCGGCGGCTGCCGGTAGCCCGGCGGCGGCCAGGGCCGCGAGGGTGGCCTCTGGGGCTGCCCTGGCCCTTGAGGCGGGGGTGGATAATGCCCGTTCCCTGTCAACCTGTCTCCCCGTTCAGCTGGATGTCTGCATTGCCATGGTTTGTCGCACGGCTTGCCGGACCCTTGCCAAATTTGGGGCAAAAGCATACTGACGTATCACCCGTCACGGATGTAGCAGCGCTCGGTTACAGTCCGAAATCATTCGAGGTGATCTCCGCTATCTCCCGGTCCCGACGGCGGGCGGTGTCCTAGCTTCTTTGGCATGAATCTCCAGCAGCTCCGCTATGTGGTCGCGACTGCGGAGCACCGCACCATGACCGATGCGGCCAGATCGCTCTATATCGCGCAGCCTGCGCTGTCCCGCGCGATCCGCGATCTCGAGCGGGAGCTCGGCATGACGCTCTTCGCTCGTTCCGGACGCGGGGTGGTCGTCACCGCGCAGGGACGCCGGGTGGTCAAGCTGGCCCAGGAGGCACTCGACGCCGTTCACGAGATCGAGGGCCTGGCCAACCAGGGTACGGTCACCGAGGCGGAGCTCCGCATCGCCGCCACCCCCAGCCTCGAGCCCGGCCTCGCAGGGCGGTTGTTGCCCGCCTACGCGGCCGAGCATCCGGGCGTACGCGTCCACATCGTGCGCTGCGACGGCCGTGACGGCGTCGTCAGCGCCATCCGGGATCAGCGCGCCGACCTGGGTCTCACCGACCTGCCGGTGCCCACTGATCTCATCACCCATCCACTCGAACGCCAGGAGATCGTCCTGATCTCCCCGCCGGGGCTCGAACTTCCCAACCCGGTGCCCATGGGCAGGCTGCACGGCATGCGGCTGGCCCTGCCCGCACGGGGAAGCCTGCGCCGCAGGGAGCTCGACGCGATGTTCGGCAAGTACGCGGTCACCCCGGTGGTCGTGGTCGAGACCGACGAACGCAACGGCTGGCTCAACGCCGTACGCGCCGGGCAGGCCTCCCTGCTGTGGTACCGCGGCATGGCCGAGCAGGCCGCACGCGCGGGCCTGGTGGTGCGTTCGCTCGAACCCGCGGTGCGTCGCGTCATCGCCGTCGTGCACGCCCGCCGCCGTCTCCCGCTCATCGCGCAGGACTTCCTGACGACCGCGGAGAAAGGAACCGCCGCCTGACACACGCATCTGGAACGATCCATTTCCGCCTGACGAGCCACGCCGCACCGGTGACGCCGCCCGCCCCTGAGGTGACGGCACCACGACAGCGGCAGCCCTGTCAGCGGACGATCCCCACCCCCTGAATCCCGGAACTCCCGGAACCCCCTGCTGATCCCCGCGAGGACGTCATACGCGCATGCTCCGGCGGCATGCGCGGATCCTGATCCGTGCTCAGGAACGCCCTCGGATCGCAGCACGGGCACGGGCGAGGAAGCGGGCGCCGCCATGGAGGCGGCGCTCGGGACGAGCCCGGCGAGCCGGTCGCGTGCCGCACGCATGACCCGTGCGTAACACGTGGAGCCCCGCGTTGAGAAGGGCCCCGGCCCCTCATGCGCACCAACGGGTATGGCTAGCGGGCCGGCGGCAGCGAGACGACCGCCCGCAGCCCCGGTGACGCGTCCTCCAGCCGGACGGTCCCGCCGTGCGCCCGCACGGTCTCCCGGACGATCGCGAGGCCGAGCCCGGCCCCGCCCTCGTCGCGGCTGCGGCCGGTGTCGAGCCGGGTGAACCGGTTGAAGACGCGTTCGCGGTCCTGCTCGGGGATGCCGGGGCCGTCGTCGGTGACGGTCAGGACGCCGTCGCGGCTCAGCGCCACCTCGACCTTGGAGGTGGTGTGGCGCACGGCGTTGTCCATGAGGTTCGTCAGCACCCGGCTCAGGTCGAGGGCGTCGCCGGTCACCACGACCGGCTCGCAGGCGGCCAGCCGGGCCTCGGGATAGCGGTCGACGGTCTGGCGTACGACCTCGTCGAGGTCCACCGGCTCGCGCCGGGCCGGCACGCCGCCGCGCTCGTCGAGCCTGGCCAGCGCCAGCAGGTCCTCGGCCAGCCGGGACAGCCGCAGGGTGTCCTCCAGGACGCCCTCGGCGGTCTCCTGCCAGTGCTGGCCGTCGGGGTGGCCGAGCGCCACTTCCAGCTGCAGCCGGATGCTGGCCAGCGGGCTGCGCAGCTCGTGGGCGGCGTCGGAGACCAGCGCCCGCTGGCGCTGCTCGGCCTCCTCCAGCCGGGCCAGCATGTCGTTGAGCGTGGTGGCCAGCGAGTGCACCTCGTCACGCGACTGCGGCACCGGCAGCCGCCTCGACCGCGCGGTGTGCGTGATCTCCGCGGCGCCCCTGCGCAGCGCGGTGATGGGCCGCAGCGTACGGCCGATCATCAGCCAGCTGGCCACCGCCAGCAGCACGATCAGCGCGGGGGTGCCGACGAACAGCACGCGCCCGGCCGTGGCCAGGCTGGTCTGGATCTCGCCGATCGGCCTGGCCGCCACCACGGTCTGCCCGTGGTCCGCGCTGAGCACGACGACGCGCAGGAACCCGGGCATCGCGTACGGCCGCCCGTCCAGCAGCGCCGCCTGCCCGCTCGCCAGCACCTTGGCCCTGGAGGGCGCGTCGAGCAGCGGGACCAGCCGGTCGGTGCCGTACGTGACGTGCGTGATCCGCCCTCGCGCGTCGATGACCTGCACGATCGTGCCGTCGTGCGTGGTGATGGGGCTGGTCAGCGTGCCCGCGTCGGCCGCCACCCGCACGGCCTGCGCATGCTGCGTGGTCGTGTCGTCGACGGTGGAGATCAGCGCCCGGTCCAGCACGCTGAGCAGCACCGACGCCGACAGCGCGAGGGCCAGCGCGAGCACCGCCGCGGCCGCGGCCGTGAGCCGGAAACGCAGCCCCTGCCGCCGCCACCAGACCAGCGGCGACTCAGCCACCGTCGCCCGCCAGCCGGTAGCCCGCGCCGCGCACGGTCTGCAGCGCGTTCCTGCCGAATGGGGCGTCGATCTTGCGGCGGAGGTAGCCGACGTAGACCTCGACCACGTTGGGATCGGTGTCGAAGGTGTCCCACACGTGTTCCAGGATCTCCGACTTCGACACCACCTCGTCCCGCCGCCGCATCAGGTACTCCAGCAGCGCGAACTCCCTGGGCGTCAGCTCGACCGCCTGCTGCCCCCGCTCCACCCTGCGCCTGGCCGGGTCCAGCGACAGGTCGCCGGCCAGCAGCACCGACGGCCGCCGCCCGGCGTCGCGCCGCATCAGCGCCCGCAGCCTGGCCACCAGCACCACGTACGAGAACGGCTTGGTCAGGTAGTCGTCGGCCCCCAGGTCGAGCCCGTCGGCCATGTCGTACTCGCCGTCCTTGGCCGAGAGCATCAGGATCGGCACCCAGTTCTCCTCCGCGCGCAGCTGCTTGCACACGTTGTAGCCGGACAGCCTGGGCAGCATGATGTCGAGCACGACCACGTCGTAGTCGCCCTGCCTGGCCGCGTGCAGCCCCTCCTCGCCGTCGTGCGCGAGGTCGACGGCGAACCCCTCGGCCTGCAGCCCGCGCTGGAGCGCGGCGGCCATCCGGCGCTCGTCCTCGACGACAAGTACTCTCATGTGGCGATTCTCCCGTTCCTGCGCTGAGACGACGCTGAGAAGGCTGAGAGCCGTCTCAGACTGTCTCAGGTCCACCACAGGATCGGTGACGCAGGCTCTGAGCATCGACATACCGTTAAGGAGTGAGATGCGAAGAGGCACGTTCGTGAGGTGGGGGGTCCCGGTCGCGGCGGTCGCCGTGATCGGAGCCGCGATCGGCGCCGGCCCCGTCATCGCCGCGGTGAGCGGCGAACCCGTGCTCCCCGAGCGCTCGGCCGAGCAGCTGCTCGCCGGCGCCGTGGCGGCCACGCACAAGGAGGGCGGCATCCCGCCCATGTCGGGCACCGTGCAGCAGACGGCCTCGCTCGGCATCCCCGCGCTGCCGGCGGCCGGCGGCTCCTCGCCGCTGAGCCTGCTGTCGGGCTCGCACGAGGTCAAGGTCTGGTACGGCGCCGCCGGCAAGCTGCGCGTGGCCATGCCGACCCAGCTCAACGAGACCAACCTGGTCATCAACGGCGGCCAGGCGTGGTACTGGGACAGCGCCACCAACACCGCCACCAAGCTGAAGATCAAGGAGGGCACCCCCGAGCGGCCCGCCACGCCCGTCCCGCAGCAGACCGACCTGACGCCGCAGCAGCTGGCCCAGCGGTTGCTGGACGCGGCCGGCGAGCACACCGCGATCCGGGTGATCAACACGGCGGAGGTGGCCGGTCGCCCGGTCTACCAGCTCGTGCTCGCGCCCAAGGAGGAGGGCTCGCTGGTGCAGGAGGTGCGCATCGCCCTCGACGGCGAGACGTACGTCCCGCTCCAGGTGCAGGTCTACGCCAAGGGCTCGGCCGAGCCCGCGTACCAGGTGGGCTTCACCCAGGTGACGTTCACGCCGCCGGCGGCCGAGAACTTCACCTTCACCCCGCCCGCGGGCGCGAAGGTCGAGGAGCAGGAGGTCGGCTTCGAGAACGGCAAGGACCAGCGGGCCGAGCACGCCGAGCACGCCGAGCACGCCGAGCACGCCGAGCACGCCGAGCACATGGAGGACGTCGCGGGCGACGCGAAGGTCGTCGGCGAGGGCTGGGCGACGGTGGCGGTGCTGCCGTTCGACGCCGACACCTTGGCCAAGGACGCTGCCAAGGACGCCGCTGAGGACGCCGCTGAGGACGCCGCCGAGGACGCCGCGAAGGCTCCCGGGAGCGAGTCGGGCGAGCAGCACGGTCCTGGCGGGTTCGGCTCCGACGCCGACCCGCAGGCGCTGATCGACGGCGTGCTGCGGAGCGCCACCCCGGTGAGCGGCACGTGGGGCTCCGGCAAGCTGATCAAGACGAAGCTCGTCACCGCCCTGCTGACCGACGACGGCCGCCTGCTGGTCGGCGCGGTCACCCCGGAGGAGATCACCAAGGCGGCGGGCCTCAAGTGACCGCGGTCATGCACGAAGCGGGGGCGCCCTCCGGGGCGGCCCCGCCCTCCGGGGCGGACGCGGCGATCGTGACCCGGGGGCTCACCAAGCGTTTCAAGGGCGGCCAGGTCGCCGTGGACGCCCTCGACCTGACCGTGCCGCGCGGCTCGGTGTTCGGCTTCCTCGGGCCCAACGGCTCGGGCAAGACCACCACCATCCGCATGCTGCTCGGCCTCGTGGCGCCCACCTCGGGCGCGCACACCGTGCTCGGGATGCCGCCCGTGCAGGCGCTGCCCAGGGTCGGGGCGGTGGTCGAAGGGCCGGCCTTCTACCCGTACCTGTCGGGGGCCGCCAACCTCATGCGCTTCGACGCGGCCGACCCGACCGCGCCGCGCGCCACCGCCCGGCGGCGGGTCGCCGACGCGCTGGACCGGGTCGGGCTGTCCGCCGCGGCCGGCAAGCGCTACCGCACCTACTCGCTCGGCATGCGCCAGCGCCTCGCCATCGCCGCCGCCCTGCTCGGGCCGCGCGAGCTGCTCGTGCTCGACGAGCCCACCAACGGGCTCGACCCGCAGGGCACCCGCGAGGTGCGCGCGCTGGTCAAGGAGATCGCCGCCGACGGCACCACGGTGTTCGTCTCCTCCCATCTGCTGGCCGAGGTCGAGCAGATGTGCACGCATGCGGCGATCATGCGTACCGGGCGGCTGGTGGCGCAGGGCACGATCGCCTCGCTCAGCGCCGGGCTCGCCGTCCGCATCCAGATCGAGACGCCGGACGCGGCGGGGGCCGCGCGGGTGCTCGACCGGCTCGGGCTCATCGACGTGCGGGACGAGGGCGCGCAGGTCACCGCGGAGCTGGGCGGGCACGCGCCGGAGCGGGTCAACGCCGCCCTGGTCGAGGACGGCATCGCCGTACGGGGGCTGGCCGTCGTACGGCCGAGCCTGGAGGACGTGTTCGTGGGACTGACAGGGGAGGGCTTCGATGTCGACGGCTGAGAACGGAGGACCGGCCGGCACATCCACACTGGGCGGCCGCGCCCGCCGCACCCCCGGCCTGGTCCCGGTGACCGAAACCCTGCGCACCACCGACCGCACCACCCCTGGGCCGGATGGGGCCGTAGGGCTGGATGGCGTCGTCGGGCCGACGGGGGCCACCGGTGCCTGGGCTGGGGCCACCGCGTCCAACGCCGCCCCTGCCGGCGCCACGGTCGGTGGCGAGGATTGGGTGGCCGAGCGCGGTGCTGGGAGGGCCACTGCCGCCACGGGGGCGGCTGGGGCGGGGCGCGCCATCGGGGCGTTCTGGCGGTTGCTGGGGTCTGAGCTGGGGTTGACCTTCAGGCGGCCGCGAAATCTGGTGATCCTCGCCGTGCTGGCCGTCGTGCCGGTCGTCATCGGGGTCACGCTCCGGGTGGTCGGCGGCGGCGACGAGGGCATGGGCGGCATCGTGCAGGATGTCGCGGGGAACAGCCTGATGCTGACGTTCCTGTCGTTCTCGTTCCTGACGCTGCTGCTGATGCCGGTGGCCGTGAGCGTCGTGGCGGGGGACGCGATCGCGGGGGAGGCGGGGGCCGGCACCTTGCGGTACCTGCTGGCCGCGCCCGCGGGGCGCACTCGGCTGCTGATGGTCAAGTTTCTCAACGCGGCCGTCTACTCCTACGCCGTGACCGCCGTGGTGGCGCTGTCGGCGCTGGTGACGGGGCTGCTGTTGTTCCCGGCGGGGCCGGTGACGCTGCTGTCGGGGACCACCATCAGCATGGCCGAGGGGCTGCTGCGGATCGCCATCTGCGTCGGGTACGTCGGCGCCGGGATGGCCGCGCTGGCCGCGGTCGCGCTGGCGCTGTCGGTGTTCACCGAGGTCTCCATCGGCGCCATCGCCGGCACGATGGTGCTCATCATCGTCTGCCAGGTGCTGCGCGCGATCCCCGAGCTGGACGCGGTCGCGCCCTATCTGCTGCCGACCAGGTTCACCGACTTCGACGCGGTGCTGCGCAGCCCCATCGACGTGGCCGCGCTGCGCGACGGGCTGCTGGCGTTCGGGGCGTACATCCTGCTGTTCGGGTCGATCGCCTGGGCGCGCTTCTCGGGCAAGGACATCACCTCCTGAGCCGGCGCGGCGCTCCGGGAGAGCCTCCCGGAGCGCCGCAGGCTCAAGAAGTCAGGCGGAGAGGCGGCGGCGCAGGCCGAGGAAGCCGACCACGAGGCCGATCACGCCGACCACCAGCCCGGCCCCGCCGAGCAGCCGCGCCGTCCCGTCGGACGACGACCCGGACGCGGCCACCGGCGCCACCGACGGCGTGGCGGCGGCGGGAGCGGTCGCGGCGGTCGTGGCGGCCGGGCCGTTCGCGGCGGCGGGCGTCAGCTTGAGCAGCGGCGCCGGGTGCTCGGCCTCGGAGCCGTCCGCCTTCGGCGCCTCCGACCAGTCGACGACCTCACCGTTCGAGTACGTCTGCTTCGTCGGGAACATCAGCGAGTCGACGCCCTCGGGCAGCTTGCCCATGGACACCTCGAACTCCTGGAACTGCCCGGGCTCGACCTTGCCCCCGGACCAGACGACCTTGGTGACGGCCTCGTCCAGCTCGCCGTACTCGGTCGTGACCGGCTTGGGCAGCTTGCCCTCGGTGACCTTGACGTCCCACCCGGGCACCGGCTTGACCGACACGAACGCCAGCGGATGGTCGGTGGGGAAGGACACCTCGATCTTGGTGGTCGAGGCGTTGTCGCGCTCGTTCGGCACCCGGAAGGCGACCTTGGTGAATCCGCCCTGCTCGGCCGAGCCGGGCTGGATGGTGACGTGGGCCAGCGCGGGCAGGGCCAGGCCGGCGGTGAGCGCGGTGGCGGCGGCGAGCACGGTGACAGAACGGCGTACGAAGGACATGCGGGAACTCCACTTGGTATCGGGGGGATGAACAGGGGCAGTCGGACGATCAGGCGGGAAGTGGAGGACCGCGCCTGGCCACGCTGTGCCGGAAGGCTGGGCGCAGCGCGATGACCCTGGTGACGACGCGCGGCGCGCACCGCGGCCGCAGCGGCGGTGCGGGCGGGACGAGCAGCGTGAGCCGGCGGCCGAGCCGGTGCAGCACCGACCACAGCGCGGCCTCGCCGCGCGCCAGCCACAGCCCCGTGATGACGGTCGCCGTCAGGTGCGTGAGCAGCATGCCCGCGTTGACGGCGAGCCCGCCCTGCGCGTGCCCGTGCACGGACACGTAGGAGGCGCCCCCGCCGGCGAACAGCTCGTGCAGCCCGATCTGCGCCCCGGCCAGCGTGAGGTTGATCGTGCCCGCCGAGCGTTCCCTGCCGCACAGCGCCAGCCCCAGCAGGAAGACCCCGGCGAGGCCGAGCGCCGCGGCCCATGGAGCCGGCGCGGAACCGCCGCCGAGCACGTGGGCGAACGCGGCCAGCGCCACGCAGACGGCGGCGAAGGCGGCCGTCCGCGCCAACCTCAACGGGAGTTGCGCACGCATGGGTGTGCTCATGGTCTCACGGGGCAAGGTCTGGTGAGACCTCCGATTCCAAGCTGCCCAATGGCTGGGCCGAAAATGGCATTTGTCGCTAGGGTCGTGCCGACCACGTCGACATAGAGGTGAGAACGTTGCGGCACTTAGCTGGATTGCTCGTCGGTTTGGTGGTGACGGCGGCCGTGCTCGGAGGCGGCGGGTGGGCGGTGCGGCACGCGCTCGACGTGGCGGCGGCGACCACGGCCGACGAGAAGACGATGTGGATCGCCCTGAGCTCGATGGCCGCCGTGGGGCTGGTCGTCGGTCTCGTGACCGCGGGCCGCATCTCGCCGCTCGCGACGTTCGTGCCGTCGATGGTGCTGCTGGCCTGGACGGTCGTGTACGCGCTCGACGTCGACAGGGCGCTCTCCCTCATCCCCGCCGGGCAGTCGGTGAACCAGATCGTGCTCGAAGCAGGAGCGGGCGCCAAGACGCTGCTGACCAGCGGCGTGTACGCGCTGCTCGGCGTCGCCCTGTTCATCCCCGTGCTGATGCCGTCGCGCTGGTCCCGTCGCCAGGACGACCTGGACGACGACTACGAGACCAGCCCCGAGGGCGGCTACTACTGACCCGCGCCCGTGTAGAGGCGCGTGACGACGTCCTCCAGTGACGACTGGCCGGGCGCGGTGGCCATCAGGTCGTCGAGCGTCCCGTCGAAGGCCAGCCGCCCGTGATCGATGAGCATCACCCGCCGGCACAACCGTTCGATGTCGCCCAGATCGTGCGTGGTCAGCAGCACGGTCGTGCCGCGCTCGGCGTTCAGCCGCAGCAGGAAGTCACGGATGCCGGCCTTGCTGACCACGTCGAGCCCGATCGTCGGCTCGTCGAGCACCAGCACGTCGGGCGCGTGCAGCAGCGCCGCCGCGAGGTCGCCGCGCATGCGCTGGCCCAGGCTGAGCTGGCGCACCGGCGTGCCCAGGAACGCGCCCAGGTCGAGCGTCTCGGTCAGCTCGGCCAGCCGGGCGCGGAACGCCGTGCGATCTACCCTGTAAAGGTGCCGGATCAGCTCGAAGCTGTCCTTCAGCGGCAGGTCCCACCACAGCGTCGTGCGCTGCCCGAACACCACGCCGATGCGCCGCGCCAGCGTCGTACGCCGCCGCGACGGCTCAAGCCCGGCCACCCGGACGGTGCCCGAGGTGGGGGTGAGGATGCCGCAGAGCATCTTGATCGTGGTGGACTTGCCCGCGCCGTTGGGCCCGAGGTAGCCGACGAACTCGCCGGCCGACACGGTGAACGACAGGTCGCGTACGGCGTGCACGACGTTCTTGCGCACCTTGAACGAGCGCCCGGCCCGATCGAGTTCGATCATCGTCAACTCCCCGTGGATCGGTAGTGGCGGACGCCCTGCCGCCAGGCCAGCGCGGCCAGCAGGGCGAGGGCCAGCGCGGCGGCCGGCCCGATGAAACGCATGAACTCGGGTGTGCCGAGGGGGTCGGCGCGGCCCAGCACGTACAGGCCCGGCTGCCAGTTGACGAACGCGAGCGGCAGCACGTACGTCACGCCCGCCACCAGGTCGCGGGCGTAGATGCTGAGCGGATACTGGTTGAGCTGCTGGCTGCCGTAGGTGAAGGCGTTGACCACCTCGGGCGCGTCGGTCAGCACGAACTGCAGGGCGCCGGCCAGCGTCCACAGCGCCGCGAAGATGACGATGCCGGTGACCACCATGACGGGGATCATCCAGACCCGCCGCACGTCGACGCCGAGCGCGGCGATCGCGTAGCCGAGCACCAGGGCGGCCTGCAGGATGCGGCCGATCCTGGTGGCGTTGAAGCGGTCGGTGGCCAGTTGCAGCCACGCGCCGACCGGCCTGATCAGGATCGTGTCGAGGGTGCCGGCCTTGATGTGCTGGCTGACCCGGTCGAGGTTGCTGACGAACGTGTCGCAGATCGTGAAGGAGAGGCTCGCGGCGCCGTACAGGAACAGCACCTCGTCGCGGGAGAAGCCGGCGAGGCTGGTGGTGTTGGCGAAGACGACCAGGATGACGCCCACATCGATCGCGGCCGTGACGAAGCCGAGCAGGGTCATCATGGCGAACGAGGCGGGGTAGGCCGCGGCGGCGCGGGTCCACGTCCAGATGAGCAGCAGGTACGTCCTAACCACCCTGGATCACCACCTTGTGGCGGATCGCCCGGGTGCCGAGCGCGCCGAGTCCGAGCAGGACGGCCGCCCAGAACGCCTGGAAGGCCAGCGCCTGCGCGGGGTCGGTCTTGCCGAGATAGAGGTCGGCGGGCACCTGCACCATGGCGGCCCAGGGGAGCGCGGCGGCGATGTCGCCGAGCAGGCCGGGGAAGAGGTGCAGCGGCACCATCATCCCGGAGAAGAAGGTCATCAGGACCATCGACAGCACGGCGACGCCGCGGTCGTCGAGGAGCCAGCAGACCGACAGGGCGAGCAGGTAGCGCCAGGCGAAGCTGGCGACGACGGCGATGGACAGGCCCGTCAGCACCACGGCCCAGCGTCCGGCGTCGGTGGGGACCTTGATGCCGAACAGGGCCGCGCCGAGCAGCATCGGCGGGGTGCCGCGGACGAGGAACAGGTAGGAGGCCCTGCCGAGGTCCTCGGCGAGCGACCACAGTTGCAGGGACGCCGGGCGGACGAGGTCGAGCGCGATGTCGCCGCTGCGGATGCGCTCGGGAATGGCCAGGCCGCCGCCGAAGAGCTGCATGGGCGCGATGAACGCCTGGGTGAGGAAGCAGAAGGTGACGGCGTCGGTCACGTCGTAGCCGGCCAGCCCGGGGCGGGCCTGCCAGAGCGCGATGAGGATGTAGGCGCGCAGGACGCCGAACACGCTGTTGGTGAAGGCGCCGGCGAGTGCGGCCCAGACGTAGGTGGCGTGCTTGCGGAAGCCGTACCGGACGAGCCGGGCGTAGAGCGGGAAGGTTTGGCACCTCCGGGGAGTGAGGGCACGGTGACGGTCCGTGCCTGGACCCGCGCACGGGTCTGTGGTCGGGGAAGCACGGAATTATCCGTTGCGGCG
The DNA here is from genome assembly GCF_040609855.1 of Nonomuraea sp. NPDC004580. Classification (NCBI taxonomy): domain Bacteria; kingdom Bacillati; phylum Actinomycetota; class Actinomycetes; order Streptosporangiales; family Streptosporangiaceae; genus Nonomuraea; species Nonomuraea sp. NPDC004580. The sequence goes on from NZ_JBEXLH010000065.1 coordinate 42,186, forward strand.
GCGCGGGCGCGCAACGCGTTTTCTGTCCTCGGACGCCGGGCCGAAATGTTCCGGTAAGAGATGAGTTACTTACTGGCCGGTAGGAACGCGATCTCCAGGGAAGGACTTCCTTGGAGGGTCACACAATGCGGATCGACACGGACGTGGTTCCCGACTACCCCCTGAGCTGGCAGGCCCGCGCGCTCACCGGCCTGATGTGGGGCACCGTCAAACCGGTCTCCAGCCTGCTCATGCGCCATCCGCTCGCGCTGGCCGGCGCCGCGCGGCTGGGCGAGCTCGGACGGGTCGTGCGGGTGCCGTGTCCCGAGCACGTCGCGCTCGCGCCCGCGGCGTTCTCGGCGTGCGGCGGCGAGTGGGTGCGCGCGGGGGAGGGGCTCGACGAGCGCAAGATGGTGCTCTACTTCCACGGGGGCGGCTATTTCTCGTGCTCGCCGCGTACGCACCGGTCCATCACCTGGCGGCTGTCGGCGGCGGCCAGGCGTCCCGTGCTCGCGCTCGACTACCGCCAGGGGCCGGTGCACAAACTGGCCGACTCGCTGACCGACGCCCTCGACGCCTACGACTGCGTGCTGCGCCAGGGGTACGCGCCCGAGGACGTCGTGCTGGCGGGCGACTCTGCGGGCGGTCACCTGACGCTGGCGACGCTGCTGGCGCTGCGCGACGCGGAGCGCCCGCTGCCCGCCGCGGCGATCTGCCTGTCGCCGTGGGCCGACCTGACCGACATCCCGCGCAGGGAGAACCGCTGGCAGGACCCGATACTGCCGGCCGGGCGGGTGCGCTGGCTGGCCCGCCGCTGGACCTCGGGGCTCGACCCGTGGGACCCGCTGGTCTCGCCGGTGCACGGGGACTTCACGGGGCTGCCGCCGCTGATGATCGTGACGGGGTCGACGGAGGTGCTGCGCGACGAGGCGCGCAGGGTGGCCGCGCGGGCGCGTGAGTCGGGGGTGCCCGTGCGGTACGAGGAGTGGCCCAGGATGCCGCACGTCTTCCCGATCCTGGCCGACGTGCTGCCTGAGGCGCGGCAGGCGTTCCGCCACATGGCGCGCTTCCTGAAGGAGGTGGCGACGACGGGGTCCGCCACGGGGGGCACGGCGGCGGCCTGATTTTTACCCGTCCTCTTTGGGGGCAATGGCATACGCGGAGAAAAGAGAGCAGTGTAAGGTTAGGTATACCTAACTTGCTCAGGGGGACAGCTCATGCCGGATAACAGGGTCGACCATCACCGGGGGATCGTCCAGCGCACCGAGCGCATCTCGCGTCACATGGTGCGCGTCGTCGTGGGGGGCGAAGGGCTTGCGCACTTCTCGACCGACGGGTGCACCGACCACTACGTCAAGCTCGTGTTCCCGTACGAGGACGTCGACTATCCGCGCCCGTTCAGCATGAAGACCTGCCGCGAGACGATGCCGCGCGAGCACTGGCCGCGGCTGCGCACCTACACCGTGCGCGCGTGGGACCCCGACGCGCTTGAGCTCACCCTCGACTTCGTCGTGCACGGCGACGAGGGCCTGGCCGGTCCCTGGGCCGCGCAGGCCACGCCCGGCGACGAGCTGATCATGCTGGGCCCCGGCGGCGGCTACGCGCCCGACCCCCACGCCGCCTGGCACCTCCTGGTGGGCGACGAGAGCGCGCTGCCGGCCATCGCCGCCGCGCTGGAGGCGCTGCCCGAGGGCGCGCCCGCGCACGTGTTCGTCGAGGTGGACGCCCCCGAGGACGAGCTGAAGCTGGAGACCGCCGCCGACGCCCACATCACCTGGCTCTACCGGGGCGGCCGGCCGGTGGGCGAGCTGCTGGTCACGGCCGTGCGGGCGCTGGAGTTCCCGGGGGGTGACGTGCACGCGTTCGTGCACGGCGAGGCCGGGTTCGTCAAGGAGCTGCGCCGCTTCCTGCGGCTGGAGCGGGGCATCGGCCTCGACCGGCTGTCGATCTCCGGCTACTGGCGGCTCGGCGTGGACGACGAGGCGTGGCGCGCGGTCAAGAGCGACTGGAACCGCCAGGTCGAGGCCGAGGAGGCGGCGGCCATCGCGTCCTGACCCCCGGGGTGCGCTGTGCCACTTCCGACCGCAATGTCACTGCATTTACTCACCTAGAGGCTACGACCGCCTTACCTCCAATACCCCTTATGTAAGACATGCGGAAAGCCCCCGCGGATGCCGCCACAGTGTGCTGTGCCAGGACACCGATCAGGGGAAGGCGGCCCGGATGGCGCGTGGTGCGAGCGGCATGCCTCCCGGCGTGCGACCGCTTACGGTGGGGGACCCGGTCATCATCGGCCGCTACCTGCTGCTCGGCCGCCTGGGAACGGGCGGGATGGGGATCGTCTATCTGGCCGAACACCCGCAAGGTGGCCTGGTCGCCCTCAAAACCCCGCATCCGGTGCATCTCAACGATGCCACGTTACGGGCCCGCTTCGCAGAGGAAGTCGCTTTCTCCCGCAGATTGCCGCCCTTCTGCACGGCCGCCGTCATCGAGGACGGCACCGAGGGGGAGCGCCCCTACCTCGTCACCGAGTACATCCCCGGCCCCGCGCTCTCCCAGGTCGTCCTGGCCGGCGGGCCGCTCACGCCCGACCTCGCGTACGGCGTCGCGCTCGGCGCCGCCGCCGCGCTGGTGGCCGTGCACGAGGCCGGTCTCGTGCATCGCGACCTCAAGCCGGCGAACGTGCTGCTGTCCCCCGAGGGGCCGCGGGTCATCGACTTCGGCATCGCCCGCGACGTGGACGTCTCCGCCGCGCACACCCAGGCCGGGCAGGTCATGGGCAGCCCGGGGTGGGTCGCGCCCGAGCGGCTGACCGGCGGGTCCGCGCTGCCCGCGTCCGACGTCTTCGCCTGGGGCTGCGTGGTGGCCTTCGCCGCCACCGGGCACCACCCGTTCGGCGGCGGCGACGACGACATGATCACCCGACGCATCCTCTTCGAGCCGCCCCGCCTCGACGGCGTCCCCGCGCTGCTGCGCCCGGCCGTCGCCGCCGCCCTGGCCAAGGACCCCGCGGCACGCCCTGACTCCACCGCCCTGCTCCGTGCGCTGCTGGCGAGCGGCGGCGTCGGCGCCCCCTGGGACCTGCGCCAGGCGGTGGCCGAGGTGCTCTCCAAGATCTGGACCCCGCTCCCGCACCGCCTCGGGGACGACCACTCAGCAGGCAGCGGTCCTGCCGCCCAGCTGGACGGAGGTGGGCCGGCTCGACTCACCGGCGGGGGCGAGCCGGCCCTGACCCCGGTCGGGGACGGGCTCGCGGGGCCGACGGCCGGGGTGGACCGTTCCCGGCCGGCCCGGCGCGGCCGGCGGGCCCGGCAGCGCGCGCACCTCGGTCACGCGGGCTTCGCCGCGCTGGCGACCGTCTCCATCGCGGCGGTCACCGTCATCGCGGCCGCCGGCGGCGACGGCAGGAGCGCCGAGGGCGGCGCGCTGCCGCCCGGCGACCTGCCCGCCATGGTGCGGACCTCGGGCAGCGCCCACTCCACCATCAGGCCCACCGCGTCGGCCGGGCGCGGTGTGCCGGTCGTGCGCCCGGCGACGACGGCTCCGCCGCCGGGCACGTCCACGGTGATCGTCACGCAGACCATGACGAAGGGGCCGGTCAGAACGCTCACGCCGTCCTCCGGCAGCCCGTTCAGGCAACCTCGCACCCGCACCCGCACCTTCGGCCCCGGCGGCCGGGACGGCGGCGGCGACGGAGGCGGCGCCGACGAGCCGCAGACCTGCACGGGCCCTGGCCGCCGCCCGGTCCCTCGCCGCGCCTGCCCCACTCCGTCGGTCTCGATCAGCGCCATCCCTCAGGACGGTCCCGGCGAGTCGGAAAACCCGTCCCCAACCCCCTCGGAGACCCCGGCGACCAGCACTCCCACGCCGTGATGGTGCAGAGGTGAGGGCCGCGCCGGTGGTGGGGCCGGCGCGGCCCGGTCGCCGGGGAACCGTCCCATGCCCTAGGACGTGTGCCGGCGAGCCTGTGCGGGGATGCTCCTATTGATGTCAAGCGCTGGTTTCATGATCGGTTCTGGTGATGATCTGGTAGAGCTCGCGGGCGATGTAGCGTTTGAGGCAGCG